>NZ_JBYQFK010000001.1:0-328447 GCF_057837305.1 Lysinibacillus sp. RU7
GCAGGAAAGGTTTATTGGATACTCAAATTCTATCGTTCTCTCAAAAGCTACCCCAACAATTGACAAAGGACCAAAATTCAAGTAATTTATTGAAAATATTTAGCATAGAGAAAGCTTTTTTGATACACTTACTATGGTACATAATAAAAGTAACGTAGTGTGTCTCAAAGTAGAAAGGGGTTCATTAGATGAACGACAAAAAAGTCTATTCATACGAATGGGCTGGCCGTCCTTTAGTAATAGAAGTAGGACAGTTAGCAAAACAAGCAAATGGCGCCGCTTTAGTGCGCTATGGTGAAACGGCAGTACTTGCTACTGCAACGATGTCAAAATCACCAAAGCCATTAGATTTCTTCCCACTAACAGTGAATTATGAAGAGCGTCTATATGCAGCAGGGAAAATTCCAGGTGGTTTCATTAAACGCGAAGGTCGTCCTTCTGAGCAAGCGGTATTAACAAGTCGTTTAATCGACCGTCCAATCCGACCAATGTTCCCAGACGGCTTCCGTAACGAAGTACAAGTGATCTCAATGGTGATGTCAAATGACCAAGATTGTCCATCTGATGTGGCGGCAATGTTTGGTTCATCTTTAGCTATTGCTGTTTCTGATATTCCATTTGACGGCCCAATTGCGGGTGTACATGTTGGTTATATTGATGGTGAGTTCGTTGTCAATCCAACGGTGGAGCAAGCGGCACAAAGTACAATTCACCTGACAGTAGCGGGGAATAAAGATGCAATCAACATGGTAGAGGCAGGCGCACTAGAAGTCCCTGAAGAAATCATGCTTGAAGCCATTATGTTCGGTCACGAAGAAATTAAAAAATTAATTGCTTTCCAAGAACAAATTGTAGCTGAGGTTGGAAAAGAAAAACGACCAGTTGAATTATATGAGCTAAATGAAGAATTGACTGCTAAAATTAAAGAAGCTTGCGAAGCAGATATGAATGCTGCGATTCAAACGGTAGATAAGCAAGAGCGTGAAGAAAACATCACGGCAGTAAAACAGCGTATCCTTGAAGCATACGAGGCAGAAGAAGTAGACGAAGAAACATTAAAGCAAGTAAAAATGATTTTAGATAAGATGGTGAAGGATGAAGTTCGCCGTTTAATTACAGAAGAAAAAATTCGCCCAGATGGTCGTAAACAAGACGAAATTCGTCCACTATCATCTGAAATTGGTTTATTACCACGTACACATGGTTCAGGTCTGTTCACGCGTGGTCAAACGCAAGCATTATCGATCTGTACATTAGGTGCTTTAGGCGATGTACAAATTATTGATGGTCTTGGTGTAGAAGAGTCAAAACGTTGGATGCACCACTATAACTTCCCACAATTCTCAGTAGGGGAAACAGGTCCAATGCGTGGTCCTGGCCGTCGTGAAATTGGTCACGGTGCTCTTGGTGAGCGTGCACTACTTGCGGTTATTCCAGATGAGAAAGATTTCCCATATGCAATCCGCTGTGTATCGGAAGTACTGGAATCAAATGGTTCTACATCTCAAGCATCTATTTGTGCATCGACTTTAGCGATGATGGATGCAGGTGTTCCATTAAAAGCACCAGTAGCAGGTATTGCGATGGGGCTTGTGAAAAAAGGCGAGAACTATACAGTATTAACGGATATTCAAGGGATGGAAGACCACCTTGGTGATATGGACTTTAAAGTTGCTGGTACAGCTAAAGGTGTAACAGCACTTCAAATGGACATTAAAATTGATGGTCTTTCACGTAATATTTTAGAGGAAGCATTAACACAAGCGAAAATTGGTCGTATGCAAATTTTAGAGCATATGATGCAAACAATTGATCAGCCGCGTGAACAGCTTTCTAAATACGCACCGAAAATTGTGATGATTCACATTAATCCAGATAAAATCCGTGATGTCATCGGACCTGGTGGTAAACAAATCAACAAAATCATTGAAGAGACAGGCGTTAAAATTGATACAGAACAAGACGGTACAATTTACATCTCTTCAGCGGACGAAGCGATGAACCAACGCGCGAAAGAAATCATTGAGTCCATCGTACGCGAAGCAAAAGTAGGCGAGTACTACATGGCAACAGTGAAACGTATCGAAAAATTTGGCGCATTCTGTGAAATCTTCCCAGGTAAAGACGGTTTACTACACATTTCAGAAATTCAAGAAGAACGTACGAAACAAGTAGAAGACGTATTAAAACTGGGCGATCAGTTACTTGTAAAATGTATCGAAATCGATGCACAAGGTCGTGTAAACTTATCGCGTAAAGTGGTTATCAAGGAAGAAAAAGAACGCGCTGAACAAGCGTAATAGAGAAAATGAGAGGTTGTACTTCGGTGCAGCCTCTTTTTAAATAAGAGAGGGAAATATGATATCGGTAACTTCATGTAAAAATGGTGTAAAAATTGTATCGGAGCAAATTGACCATGTTCGTTCACTATCTGTTGGGGTTTGGGTGAATGCAGGATCTCGTTATGAGCGTCCAGAAGAGAATGGTATTACACATTTTATTGAACATATGCTGTTTAAAGGGACAACAACGCGCTCTGCTCGTCAAATTGCAGAGGAATTCGACCGCATTGGTGGGGAAGTAAATGCATTTACGTCCAAAGAGCATACATGTTATTATGCGAAAGTGCTAGACCATCACGGTGAACTAGCAGTTACGATTTTAGCGGATATGTTTTTTAATTCAGCATTTCTTCCGGAAGAAATTGAACGTGAGCGACAAGTGGTGCTCGAAGAAATTTATATGAGTGAAGATGCACCGGATGATGATGTGCATGAAATTCTTTGGAGCGTGATGTATCCAGATGATGCACTTGGTCGACCAATTTTAGGGACAGCACAGACATTGGCCACATTTGATGCACAGATGATACGAAATTACATGGCTAAGCATTACATACCACAGAACATCGTCATTTCTGTAGCAGGTAATATTGCAGAAGGTTTACTTACAACAATTGAGGAGTTATTTGGCTCGTTTGAAGCATCACCTGTAGCACAAGAAGCGATGTTAACAAACCCGGTGTTTCATGCGGGAGAGGTTGTCAAAACACGTGATACAGAACAAGCCCATATTGCGATCTCCTTCCCTGCAATTGGGGTGAAGAATCCGAATATGTATAGCTTTATTGCGCTAAATAACATTATCGGAGGCAATATGAGTTCGCGTCTTTTCCAAGAAGTACGTGAAGAGCGTGGCTTGGCATACTCGGTATTTAGCTATCAATCCAGTTACGCCGATGTTGGAGCATTTACCATTTATGCAAGTACGTCTAAGCAAAACTTAGACGCCTTGCAACATCAAATTGATAAAACATTATTTGATGTTGTCACAGGTGGTGTGACGGAAGAAGAATTAGAAAATGCGAAAGAGCAACTAAAAGGAAGCTTCGTACTCGGCTTAGAAGGGACAGAAGCCCATATGAATCGCAACGGTATGAACGAGCTTGTACACGGGCAGCACCGATCTGTCGATGACATATTAGCCCGTATCGATGCCATTTCAATGGAATCTGTCGATGAGCTGATTGAGCATATTTTAAAAGCAGAGCCGGCCATTGCGATTATTGGTCCGTAATAAGGGACAGGGGAGCCGGAAAGTTGTTACTTTCTTGCTCCCTTGTTCTTTCTGCATCATTCATTTAGAAAAACTCTCTCTTCTTATATGCTCGAATGGAAATTTTTAAAATAATAACGTAAAACGCACAACTAATGATTGGCATAATCATCATTCGTATATAAAATGTTTCCTCAGGTCCGATTAAGCAAAACGCTGCATGGGGAATCATGATGACAAATAATGAACCGAATGTAGCTAATGCATTGTCCACTGAACTTTTCGTTATTTTCTCGTTTGTGAAAATAAAATACTGCTGTAGGGCGATTACTACAATGGCACTACCGAAAAAGCCAGTGAAAAACCCCCAATGCTCTTGTGGATTTTCATGTGTAATCCCTGTGCTCCCCTGAAATAGTGCCAATACGATAAAAATGATGGATACAAATAGGAAAGAGAACGTGTAGCTGCTTTTTACAATAGATTCCCTTTTAAGCGGCATTGTCTGAAGCGTGCGATAAAAGGTGTTGTTTGATAAAAAGGTTGAACTTGTAGCTACATTTATTGCAATAATATAAGCGAAAATCGGAATGTTTGATACAGGAAATAGAAAGCCCATAATAGGTAACAATACGATTAAAAATAATAACGTTTTCTTATGTAATTCAAACTGTAATCGTAATAAAGCATACATACAAATCCCTCCTATACAAAGTCGCGGCGCTCATATAGCCGCACGATCAAGCGGAAATTAATAACCGTCAGCCCCATCATCGCAATCGTAAAAATAAACAGGGCAATAGCATAATCTCCTGTAGACGATAAATGTTTGAAGAAAGAAATAATGAATCGATACCCACCTAGCATGATGAGGAGGACAATCGCCGTTAAAAAAAGTCCGGAGCCAGATTTTAATGTATATTCGAGTAGGAATAATACATTAAAAAATAATAGCGACCCCCCAATTAATACGGAAATCGTTGTGAAGGCAAGTGTAGTACTGACATCTGCTCGCATAGCGGTATACAGTAAAAACAAAGATACAAAGATCCCTCCATAAATGACACATACTTGAAGCATATAGGAAAGCTGCATTTTCACAATTGTCTGGGCGCTAATCGGCATCGTATGTAACATCGGACGGTATTTTTCCTGTATACTAAAAAAGTCTAACGTGATATAACCAACTGCAAAGAAATAGCCAGTTAACATTACGGTGCCCGTATCCGAAATGATGGTCAAAATAGTCGCGATGATGGCACTAATGGTTGCAGCTAAAATAAGTTGTGTTTGCATTAGTGAAAAAAAGTAACGAGTTAACATATTTACCATCCTCAATCACGCTCCTTTAACGAAAAACACCATCACATCATCAATCGTTGGTTTTTCCAATGTAAATGCAGGGCTAACAAGTGTACGTTTAACAAGTAGCTCTACGCCAAACGCCGATTTTCGCTTCCCAAAAATCGCATGCTCCGGGATTTCTTTTGATTGTGCCACTGTTCCTTTCCAAAGACCGTAATCGTAGAGCAATACATCCTTGCTTTCACTAAATAAAATTTCCCCTTTATGTATAAACGTAATGGTATCCGCAATTTTCTCTAAATCACTTGTAATATGCGAGGAAAATAAAATGGAGTGCGATTCATCTTCCATAAAGGTAAGTAACATATCGAGCACTTCATCTCGTACAATCGGGTCGAGGCCGCTTGTCGGTTCATCTAAAATGAGCAATTTCGGATGATGCGATAAAGCAAGGGCAAGGGATAGCTTCATCTTCATGCCTCGCGATAAATCTTTTACCTTTGTATATTTCGATACATCCAGCTTTTCAAGCAAGTCAAAAAAATACGTGCTATCCCAATTTTTATATACGTTGCCGTAAAATTTATTTAAATCAATGCCAGTTAAGCCATCTGGAATATGGAGTTCATCAAACACAACGCCAAGGTCTTCTTTCATTTCGACTTCATGCTGTATATGATTTTTACCAAATACAAAGATTTCTCCAGTCGTAATTTTCAGCAAGTTCAATATACACTTAATCGTTGTCGATTTACCCGCCCCGTTTTGGCCGATAAAGCCCATGACAGTTCCTTGCTCCAAGCTAAACGATAGATCACGTAGCTCGAATTCCCCTATTTTTTTATAAACATGTTTTACTTCAATCGCATTCATTTCCCCTCATCCTCCAATAACAATGTCATCAGTTCAAGTAATTCAGCGTGCGACATGCCCGCCGTACGCGCAAGTCCCGCAGCTTTCATCAAATGTTCTTCTAACTGCCGAATTAATGCTTCTCGTAAAAAATCTTGATTGCGCTCCGCAACAAAGCTCCCTTTCCCCGCGACTGTTTCGATAAAACCATCTCGCTCTAAGTCTGCATACGCCCGCTTTGTTGTCATCACGCTAATCTTTAATTCTTTTGCAAGCATACGAATGGAAGGGAGTGCATCACGAGGAAGCAATGTCCCACTTAAAATAGCCTGCTTCATTTGTTCGGTAATTTGTTCATAAATTGGCTTTTCACTAGCATTACTTAGTTTAATCATCACGGATCTATCCTCCTTCAGCCTAACTGTATATATACAGTATATACAGATGTTGGGTTTTAGGTCTAGGGAAAAGAATTATAGTTCTCGTCACACAATAGGAAATCGTATGCATATAGTAGTGTTAAGCTCGTTACTGAGGAGGGAAATAATGCGATTATCTGAGTTGGCAGAGAAAGAACTAATCGAAGTGGAAAATGGCACAAGGTACGGTTATTTAGCTGAATCGGAATGTTTATTCGATACAAAAACAGGAAAAATTCATGGTTTTGAATTAACAGCACCAATGCGTTTGCCGTTTGCCAAAAAGAAACAAGAACATGTATTTATCCCGTGGGATGAAATTTTACTGATTGGTGAGGACCGCATTTTATTTCAAAAAATTCGAATAAAAAAGTATGATCGAAAATGACAGAGCGTTGGTTAGTAATCGGTATGGACGCTCGGATGAAGGAACTTGCCAAGAAAATGTCATCACCAAATCGAACAATTTTTTATAAAAAGGCGACAGGTTGGGATGCAGGGGTCAATGCAACAGTACTTGATTTTTGCCCAGATAAGGTTGTGCTCCCAATTCAGCCATTAACACTGGATGTTCCACTTCTTCTTGGTACAAAACATGTCACATTTTTTACAGGTCGTTTAACAGATGATTGGCGTGGAATGCTTAAGCAAGAAAAAGTCGTTCCGTATTTAGAAAATGAATCATTTATTTGGAAAAACGCTGGACTAACAGCAGAAAGCTTTATTTCATATCTTTATGAAAAAAGGCAAACGATTCGCGGTAAACATTTTATTGTGACAGGTTTCGGACGTGTCGCGAAGTTGCTTGCGCAAGCATTAACAGGCTTACATGCCGACGTTACAATTGCTGTACGTTCTCACACACAAAAATATGAAGCAGCTATGCTTGGATATGAGGCCATCTATTTACAGCCTCAATATATAAAAGAAGCAACAGCACTGATCAATACAATACCTGCACAATGGCTAACACAGTCATTTAGCGAAGTGATTAAGATGCCGATTTATGATTTAGCTTCAGCACCAGGGTGTTTATATTATGTGACACGTAGTGACTATGAGTTACTGCTTGCATTACCTGGGAAGTACTTCCCTGATGATGCAGCACAGCTCTTATATGACTCAATTGTGGAGGGGTGTGAATGTTAGAGGGAAAACGAATTGGGCTCGGTATTACAGCTTCACATTGCACATACGAAGATGTCGTGCCCAAAATCAAATACTTTACAGACGCCGGTGCAACGGTCGTGCCGATTATTACGCCATCCGTTTTGCACGCAGCAACACGTTTTGGCACAGGGGAAGAGTGGATTCAAAAAATAGAAGCACTGGCGGGGGAAAAAGTCGTTTCATCCATCGTAGAGGCAGAACCTTTTGGACCAAGAAATCCACTTGATTGTATGGTGATTGCACCAATGACAGGTAACTCGATTAGTAAATTTGCCAACGCAGCAACCGATTCACCGGTATTAATGGCTGCCAAAGCGACATTGCGCAATGGAAGTCCGGTCGTATTAGGGATATCGACGAATGATGCACTTGGTTTAAACTTTATGAATATAGCGAAGTTGATGAATGCTAAAAATGTATATTTTATACCGTTTGGGCAAGATGATCCTATCAATAAACCGACGTCAATGATCTCTGATTTCAGTAAAATGCTCGATACTGTGCACTATGCGCTCGCTTATAAAAAACAATTACAACCTATAATTATACAGTTTTTGAAATAATCAAATAACCGTACACAATTCACGTTTTTTATGATACAATATCCAACATTATGTAACTAGATTTTTATAGGAGAGATGAAATAATGACAAAGCAATATAATGTCGCTGTAGTCGGTGCAACTGGCGCAGTTGGTTCGAAAATGATGGAGCAATTAGTGAAACGTAATTTCCCAATCGGTTCTATTAAATTTTTAGCATCAGCACGTTCAGCGGGTAAGCCAATGGACTTTAATGGCACAACATATACAATTGAAGAAGCAACACCAGAAGCTTTTGAAGGTGTGGATATCGCTTTATTTTCAGCAGGTGGTTCTGTATCAGCAGCATTAGCGCCAGAAGCAGCAAAACGTGGCGCGATTGTAATCGATAATACGAGTCATTTCCGTATGGATCCAGAAGTACCGCTTGTTGTACCTGAAGTAAATCGTCATGTATTAAAAGATATTCCGAAAGGTATTATCGCCAATCCAAACTGTTCAACAATTCAAATGGTCGCAGCACTTCAACCAATTCGTGAAACATTTGGTTTAACAAAAGTAGTTGTATCTACATACCAAGCAGTTTCTGGCTCAGGTATTGCCGCAATTGAAGAACTAAAAGCGCAATCTGAACAGTGGGAAAAAGGCAAGGATGTAGAGGCAAATGTTTTACCTGCCAAAGCAGATAAAAAACATTACCCAATCGCACGCAATGTTATTCCGCAAATCGATAAATTTACAGACAATGGTTACACATATGAAGAAATGAAAATGATTAACGAAACGAAAAAGATTATGGAGCTACCGGCCCTTCATGTTGCGGCAACTTGTGTACGTGTACCAGTTGTGTCAGGTCACTCTGAATCGGTCTATATCGAACTTGAGAAAGAAGCAACAGTTGAAGAGATTTTTGCTGCATTAAAAGATGCACCAGGTATCGTATTACAAGATGATATCACGAACCAAGAATACCCAATGCCAATTTATGCGGAAGGTGAAGAACCAACATACGTAGGTCGTATCCGTCGTGATTTAGATAATCCAAAAGGCTTCCACTTATGGATTGTTGCTGACAACTTATTAAAAGGTGCAGCACTAAATTCAATTCAAATTGCAGAAGCGATGATTGAGGATAACTTATTATAAAGGAGTGCGGAGTATGAATATAGGTCGTATCGGAACGGCAATGATTACACCGTTCAAAAAAGATGGCACGATTAACTATCCAGAATTAGAACGCATTATTAATCATTTAATAGACAATGGGACAGATGCGATTATTGCATGTGGTACAACATCAGAAAACCCAACGATGTCTACTGAAGAGAAAATTGAAGTAGTTCGTTTTACAGTCGAAAAGGTTGCAGGTCGTATTCCAGTCATTGCAGGTACTGGTGATAACGAAACAGCTTACTCGATTATGATGACACATAACGCGGAAAAAAACGGTGCTGACGGCATTATGCTCGTAACACCTTACTATAATAAACCAAACCAACGTGGTATGTATGCTCACTTTAAAACAATCGCGAAAGAAACGTCGCTACCGGTTATGCTTTATAATGTCCCAGGTCGTACAGGGGCTAACATTGCAGCTGAAACAGCTATCGCCTTAAGTCGCGATGTCGAAAATATTACATGCATTAAAGAAGCAAGTGGTAACTTAGATCAAATGGGTGACATTATTGAAAATGTAGAACCGGATTTCAAAGTGTACAGCGGGGATGATGGTTTAACATTACCGCTCTATGCCATTGGTGGTGCAGGTGTTATTTCTGTCGCATCACATGTTGTAGGTAGTGATATGCAATTAATGTTAAAAGCATTTGATGAAGGCAACCATGAATTAGCTGCAAAAATTCATCGAGCATTGCTTCCGCTTGTGCGTGCACTATTCGCACAGCCAAACCCATCACCGATTAAATATGCAATGACAAAACTTGGATTTGATACGTTAGACGTGCGCATGCCAATGATGGAAATGCTACCTGAAGAAAAAGCAACATTCGATCAAATTTGGGATACGTACCAAGAAAAAGCAAAGCACTTCCGCGAATTAGCGGTACAATAATAAAGTTTTACAAGCCGGTATGAATACTCTTCATGCCGGTTTTTATATTGCGGAAGAAAAATATAAAATGAAGGTTCCTTCTATAAAATACATTGTGAACTAATTTCACCCTATTGATATTTTGAAAAATTATCAAATTCATTGTTTTTTTAATTTGTGCTAATGCTAAACTCCACGTATAATGAGATTTAAGTGGTTGCTGTTCGGGATAATTTCATCATAAATAAAATTTTTATATAGAGAAATGTCTAGGTGTTCATGCTATTTGTTGGAGTGCTTGTGCTACTCACAGATGAGCGAGCATGAATGCGCTTTTCTTAGGAGGAAATATAGTGAATAAAACGAAAAATGAAGTAATCCGAATTATTCCACTTGGTGGAGTAGGGGAAATCGGAAAAGCAATGTATGTAGTTGAAATCGACGAGGAGCTTTTCGTTGTAGACAGTGGGTTAATGTTCCCAGAAGACGAAATGCTAGGGATCGATATTGTCATTCCAGATATTACGTACTTAGAAGAAAATAAAGAACGTGTAAAAGGGATTTTCTTAACACACGGACATGAAGATGCAATTGGTTCGCTTGCATACGTATTACAAAAAATAAAAGCACCGGTATACGGTTCAAAACTAACGATTGCGCTTGCAAAGGAGCATTTAAAAGAATTACCTGCACCGCATCAAGTAAAATTCTTTGAAGTAACAAATAAAAGTCGCATGAATTTTCATTCGACATATGTAACCTTCTTCCATACAACACATTCCATTCCGGACTCATTAGGTGTTGTATTCCATACGTCAGAAGGAGCGATTGTGCATACGGGCGAATTTAAATTCGATCAATCGGCACAAGGAAAGTTCCGTCCAGATTTAGCGAAAATGGCACAGCTTGGTGAAGAAGGCGTATTTATGTTATTGTCTGATTCGACAGAAGCAGAACGTCCAGGCTATACGACGAGCGAGACGGTTATTGCGGAGCGTTTAGCAAAAACGTTTCATGCGGCACCAGGGCGTATTTTAGTTGCTGTATATGCATCGAACTTTATTCGTATTCAGCAAGTTTTTACGCAAGCGCAAAACTCATTCCGCAAAGTAGCGGTAGTGGGCAAATCGCTTGAAAAAGTTGTAGACCTTGGGGTGAACTTAGGTTATTTAGATATTGATGAAGATATGCTTATTCCTGTAAGCAATATTCATAAATATCAAGATGATGAAATTGTCATTATTGCAACAGGTAATCAAGGGGAGCCATTAGAAGCGCTTGATAAAATTGTACGCAAGCATCACCGCGATATTAAAATTAAAGACACAGATACAGTGCTTATTACATTTACACCGTCACCAAGTATGGAAGTGCAAATGTATAACACAATGAACCAAATTGCCAAAGCAGGGGCGCAAGTGTTAGCAGCCGACAAAAAAGTACATGTTTCTGGTCATGGCAGTCAGGAAGATTTAAAGTTAATGTTAAATCTAATGCGACCAAAATATTTTATCCCTATTCAAGGGGAGTACCGTATGCTCATTGCTCACTCGAAGTTAGCCCAGTCAATCGGTATGAAAAAATCACAAATCTTTATCGCGGATAAAGGGGATATTGTCGAATGTAAAAATGGCAAAATTCGGATGAGTGGGCGTGTACAAGCCGGCAATGTTTTAATTGATGGGATCGGTGTCGGAGACGTGGGCAATATCGTATTACGTGACCGAAAACTACTTTCGCAAGACGGTATTTTTATCGTTGTTGTGACGCTAAACCGCGCACAAAAGAAAATTGCGTCAGGTCCCGAAATTTTATCACGTGGATTCGTTTATGTGCGTGAATCAGAAGAACTTATGATCGAAGCTTCAGAAATCGCGCGTACAGTAATTGAAAAGTATGTAAATAAAGATACGTTTGAATGGACAAATATTAAACAAGAGATCCGTGACGAACTAAACACTTACTTATTCCAAAAAACGAAACGCCGCCCAATGATTATCCCAATTATTATGGAATATTAAGATGCAAAAAAGGATTTTCTTTCGCTCACATGGCAGAAAGGAAATCCTTTTTTTCGAATGGGTGTGTAGAGGATGTTTATTCAAGAAAGTAGGTGAAATGATGGCGAGAAAAAAGAATAAAAAAAGAGAAACGGGACAAACAAAAGCAAGTAAAGAGCTGCATCCGTTAGCTTATGAAATTATAGGCGTCATGCTCATCGCTTTTGCGATGATTGCATTTTTTGAACTTGGTTTAGTCGGGCAAGTCGTTTATACGGTATCCATGTTTTTGTTAGGTAATTTACATTTCTTTGTGCCGTTTTTATGTGTTTTTATCGCAGGTATGTTAATGGTTAGAAGACGCGGTGTGAAGCTTAATAACCGTATTATTATCGGTCTAATGCTCATGTTGGGTAGCTTTATGGTATTTAGTCATTCTATTCTTTTTGAACAACTGCATCAAGCGAAGTTATTATTAAGTGATTCCGTTCTTCGTGAGACGTGGCGTATTTTAATTGATTCAGATGGAGTAATCAATCGTAGTGATTCTCTTGGTGGTGGTTTAATTGGTGCTTTTCTCTTTAGTATGTTTCATGTGTTATTTGATGCAACGGGTGCGAAAATTGCAGCGATGGTGTTAATGATTATAGGGCTGATTTTAATTACAGGAAAAGCGCTCGTCCCCTTCATTATAGAAAAAGGACCGAGCGTGAAAGAGAAGGTTAAAGGAATGAAAGCGGCAAAACCCACCGGACGCACCAAACGAAAAAACGGAACCCAAGAGGAAGCGGCGGTCGCAGCAGTAGAGACAGTCGCAACGGTAGAGACGATGGACTATTATGAACCTGTGATTTCAGCCTTTACCGAAAATGTAGAGCAAAGTGGACGGGATGAGTTTGGTGCAGATGAAGATGATGGACGTGTAATAGATGAAACGATCGATGTCACAAATTATGCTGAAAATGCCTTTTATAAAATGCCTTCCTTACAACTATTAAAGGCACCGCCAGAACATGATCAAAGCGGAGAATATAAAGTGATTCAAGGGAATGCTAAAAAACTAGAACAAACCTTTCATAGTTTTGGTGTGAAAGCACGTGTTACACAAGTACATCTCGGTCCAGCTGTTACCAAATATGAAGTACAGCCCGATGTCGGCGTAAAAGTTAGTAAAATTGTGAGTTTGCAGGATGATTTAGCGTTAGCGCTTGCAGCAAAAGATATTCGCATTGAAGCACCGATTCCTGGGAAGTCTGCAATCGGTATTGAAGTGCCGAATAGTGAGATTGCGATTGTCACATTAAGAGAGGTGCTAGAGTCTAAAGAAAATAACCGTCCAGATGCAAAATTATTAATCGGCTTTGGTCGAGATATTACAGGGCAAGCCAAGTTAGCAGAGCTAAATAAAATGCCACACTTACTTGTCGCAGGTTCTACAGGGAGTGGGAAGTCCGTATGTATTAATGGGATTATTATATCGATTTTAATGCGGGCAGCACCGTATGAAGTGAAAATGATGATGATTGATCCGAAGATGGTGGAGTTGAATGTATATAATGGCATTCCGCATTTGCTTGCGCCTGTAGTGACAGATCCGCGTAAAGCAGCACAAGCTCTTCAAAAAGTAGTGTCTGAAATGGAACGGCGATATGATTTATTTTCCCATACAAGTACTCGAAACATCGAAGGGTATAATGAATACATTGACCAACATAATTTAGAACATGAAGAAAAACAATCGAAACTTCCCTACATTGTGGTGATCGTAGATGAGTTGGCTGATTTAATGATGGTTGCGCCAGGAGAAGTAGAGGATTCGATTACGCGTCTTGCACAAATGGCACGTGCGGCGGGGATTCATTTGATTTTAGCGACACAACGACCGTCAGTTGATGTCATTACCGGGATTATTAAAGCGAATATACCATCACGTATTGCATTTGCAGTATCGAGTGCGATTGATTCGCGCACAATACTAGATATGGGCGGTGCTGAACGGCTACTTGGTCGAGGAGATATGTTGTTTTTACCAGCAGGCGCTTCAAAGCCAGTACGTGTACAGGGCGCCTTTTTATCAGATGGAGAAGTACAAGCGGTTGTGGATTATGTTATTTCACAACAAAAAGCTCAATACGAGGAGGCGATGATCCCTACGGATGAACCGGTACAAGAAATGACCGATGAAAAAGATGCTTTGTATGATGAGGCGGTTCAACTTGTCATTGATATGCAAAGTGCATCCGTTTCCATGTTACAACGCAAATTTCGAATCGGTTATGCACGAGCTGCACGGATTATGGATCAAATGGAGATGAGGGGCGTAGTAAGTCCGCCGGATGGAAGCAGACCAAGACAAGTATTAGTCACGAAATCAATGATGGAATAACGATAAATGACAGTATATTTCGTCTTTTATGAATTATGTCTAAAATGAGCTTATTCCACCATAATAAACAAATTAATATATACTTTTTGCTGAAATGTGTTTTCATCAGAAGCTAAAAGTGTTATATTATTCAACGAATTAGTAGGAATGTTGTACATCAGATGTCTGATCTCTAATTTGGTGGTGGTTGATGTGACAATAAAAACAGATCATCGTCATTTGTACTTACAAGTAATTGATCGTTTAAAATCAGATATTGAAAAGGGGATTTATCAAGAAAATCAAAAACTTCCTTCTGAATTTGAACTGTCAAAATCGCTTGGAGTCAGTCGTGCAACTTTACGTGAGGCGCTAAGATTGCTGGAAGAGGAAAACGTTATTGTACGTCGTCATGGCGTAGGAACATTTGTCAATCCGAAACCAGTTTTTACATCAGGAATTGAACAGCTTTCGAGTATATCATCAATGATTGAAAAGGCAGGTATGGAACCTGGCTCAATTTTTATGAGTGCAATGGAAGATGAACCAACAGAAAACGATTTAAACCGATTCCAAACCGACATTGATGACAATGTAATTACAATTGAACGTGTTAGAACGGCAGATAGTGAACCGGTTGTGTACTGTATAGATAAAGTACCATCAAGCTATTTGCCAAAACAATTTTTGAAAAATGAAGATTTATCTATTTTCTCTGCCCTTGAAAAGTCGGGACATATTCGTGTAGCGTATGCCATCACATATATTGATCCAGTAGGCTATCATGAAGTTGTTTCACCGATTTTAAAATGTGGGCCAGAGACAGCTTTACTCGTATTAAAACAACTGCACTACGATGATAATGACAAAGTAGTGCTATATTCAAAGAACTATTTTAGAGCTGATAAATTCAGTTTCCATGTAGTTCGTAAAAGGGTGTAGAACATATTTTTATTTCCTACTAATTAAAAAATGAAAAATTTGGGGGGACTAGATTATGAAAAAACGTAAATTTGGTTTATTAATCTCATCTGTGGTAGCAACTGGTGCTATTTTAGCGGCATGTGGTAGCGATGACGATGGAGCAAAAGATACTTCAAATAATGACACAACTGGTGATAACGGCACAACAGAAGAAGCAGCTGGGGACTTCTCCGTTGCCATGGTAACAGACGTTGGTGGTGTTGATGATAAATCATTCAACCAATCTGCTTGGGAAGGTATCGAAAAGTGGGGTACTGACAACGGGTTAACAAAAGGTAATGGTGGTTTCGATTACTTACAATCAAAATCAGATGCGGACTACAATACAAACTTAACTGCATTATTACGTCGCGATTTTGACTTAGTATTTGGTGTAGGTTATTTAATGAACGATGCAGTGCTTGAAATTGCGGAGCAACGACCAGATGCAAAGCTTGCCATTATTGACTCTGTAGTAGATGCACCAAACGTAGCATCTGTCCTATTTAAAGAGCAAGAAGGGGCATTCCTTGCAGGTGTCGTAGCCGCAACAATGTCTAAGACAGGTAAAATCGGTTTCGTAGGTGGACAATCTATTCCAGTAATTGAGCGTTTCCACGCGGGGTATGTTGAAGGTGCAAAAGCTGTGAACCCTGATATCGAGATTGATGTGTACTATGCAGAAGCATTCGATAAAGCAGAATTAGGTAAAACAGCTGCAAACCGTATGTATTCTTCGGGTGTAGATATTATCTTCCACGCTGCAGGCGGTACGGGTAATGGTGTATTCACAGAAGCAAAAGAGCGTAAAGAAAAAGATCCAAATGCGGACGTATGGGTAATCGGGGTAGACGCTGACCAATACGCAGAAGGTCAAGTAGGTGACCAAAACATAACATTAACTTCTATGCTAAAAGGTGTAGGGCATGCGGTAATCGATATTGCAAACCGTGCAAAAGAAGGTAAATTCCCAGGCGGTGAAACAATTGTTTACGGTTTAGCGGAAGATGGTGTTGGTTTAGCTGACTCTCGCGGTGCAATCCCAGAGGACGTATTAAAAACGGTAGAAGAATACAAAGCAAAGATTGCTTCTGGTGAAATCGTAGTACCGGAAAAACCAAAGGAAGCTAAATAATTAGTATGTTTGTCCATCATCATAGAGATTCTTGGTAATCTCTATGATGATTTTGTAATTAAAGAATGCCGTTAGATAATTCTGTGAATTCAAATGTAAGCGTTCTACTCAGGAGTTAGAGCAGGGTTTTAGTAGTGTTTGGCGAAAATTAATAGATGAAAGGTTTTTATGTAAAAAACCTTTCTTGTGTTAATTTTATTACTTTCATATAAATGAGCCTAAAGGAGTGAATCGAGTGGAATACGTGATTGAAATGCTCGGCATTCGTAAGGAATTTGGCGGATTCGTAGCAAATAACAACATCACTCTCCAACTAAAAAAAGGCGAAATTCATGCACTACTAGGTGAAAACGGTGCAGGCAAATCGACTTTAATGAACGTACTTTTCGGACTGTATCAGCCAGAAGCTGGTGACATTAAAGTGCGCGGAGAATCGGTAAAGATTACAGACCCAAATGTAGCGAACGATCTTGGAATTGGGATGGTTCACCAACATTTTATGTTAGTGGAAAACTTTACAGTTACTGAAAATATTATTTTAGGTAGCGAGCCGACAAAAGTCGGTGTCGTGAATATTAAAGATGCTGCCAAAGATATCGCGAAGCTATCTGAAAAATATGGTTTAGATGTAGATCCATATGCAAAAATTGAAGATATTTCAGTAGGAATGCAGCAACGTGTGGAAATTTTAAAAACACTTTACCGTGGAGCGGAAATTTTAATATTTGACGAGCCTACTGCTTCTTTAACGCCTCAAGAAATCACAGAGCTGATCCAGATTATGAAGCGTCTTATTAAAGAAGGCAAATCTATTATTTTAATTACACACAAATTAAAAGAGATTATGGAAGTTTCTGATCGTGTAACGATTATTCGTAAAGGAGAAGGGATTGGAACAGTTGTCACAGCTGAAACAAATCCAGATCAACTTGCCGAATTAATGGTCGGACGTCAAGTCACTTTTAAAACAGAAAAAGGTTCAGCGAATCCAACAGATGAAGTATTAAACGTGAAAGATTTAGTTGTACTTGATTACCGTGGGACAGAGAAAGTGAAGGGCCTAAATTTATCAGTTCGTAAAGGTGAGATTGTCGGTATTGCCGGAATTGATGGAAATGGGCAATCTGAATTAATCGAAGCGATTACCGGTTTACGTAAAGTAAAAAGCGGACAAGTGATCATGAATGGGGTCAATGTAACGAATAAAAAGCCGCGCGAAATTACAGAAACAGGCTTAGGACATATCCCGCAAGACCGTCATAAACACGGACTTGTACTTGATTTTTCAATTGGTCATAATATAGCACTTCAAACGTACTACACAGATGAATTTTCAAAATTTGGCGTAATTGATTATAAGAAAATCTCGAAAAAGGCGAATAAAATTATTGAAGAGTTTGACGTGCGGACAGGTCATGGGGAAGCAACACCAGCACGTGCGTTATCAGGTGGTAACCAACAAAAAGCGATTATTGGACGTGAGGTAGACCGAAATCCAGAGCTATTAATCGCAGCCCTACCGACACGTGGTCTTGATGTAGGCGCGATTGAATTTATTCACCGTCGTTTAATCGAGCAACGTGATAAAGGAAAAGCCGTTTTATTAATTTCATTTGAATTAGATGAGGTCATGAATGTATCGGATCGCATTGCCGTTATTTATGATGGGCAAATTGTGGATACATTAAATCCGCGTGAAACGACTGAGCAAGAGCTTGGCTTATTAATGGCGGGCCAGTCAAAGAAAAGGAAGGGGGACGAATAATTTATGTCAAATCGGTTGATTAACATTCTCGTTCCTGCTATCTCTGTTGTGTTAGGGTTAATCGTAGGGGCGATTGTAATGGTTGTGTCTGGGTACGACCCAGTTGCAGGTTACATCGCACTTTGGAACGGTATTTTTGGAGATGTTTATACTATTGGTGAAACGATTCGCCAAATTACACCGTATATTTTAGCCGGTTTAGCGGTAGCATTTGCTTTCCGTACAGGGTTATTCAATATCGGAGTTGAAGGTCAGCTAATTATGGGATGGGTAGCTGCAGCTTATGTCGGTTATGCATTCGAAGGCTTACCTAAATTTATTCACTTACCATTAGCGTTACTTGCTGCAGCAGCTGCAGGTGCTTTTTGGGCATTTATTGCTGGTTTCTTAAAGGCTAGATTTAGTGTGCATGAAGTTATTGCGACAATTATGTTAAACTACACAGCATTGCATATTACGAATGCATTGATTAAGTATTGGTCCGGTGGCGACCGTACAGAAAAAATCCAAGAATCCGCGTCCTTGCGTTTTTCTTGGTTTGAGCAAATAACAGATTATTCTCGTCTTCACTGGGGAATCGTAGTCGCATTGATCATGGTATTTGTCATGTGGTTCTTACTAGAGCGCACAACACGCGGTTTCGAATTAAAGGCAGTTGGGTTTAATCACAATGCAGCAGAATATGCAGGGATGAGTGTTAATAAAAATATTATTTTAGCGATGACGATTTCAGGTATGTTCGCCGGTCTTGGTGGTGCGATGGAGGCGCTTGGTACATTCGGTTATGCCTCTGTTAAAGGTGGATTTACAGGGATCGGATTTGACGGTATTGCGGTTGCCTTACTTGGTGCAAATACACCGCTTGGGGTAGTGTTTGGTGCATCATTATTCGGTTCATTAAAATTCGGTGCGTTAAATATGCCGAATGCTGCGGGTATTCCGACAGAAATCGTATCGATTATTATTGCATTAATCATATTCTTTGTAGCATCAGGTTACGTCATTCGTGTATTATTAGAAAAGTTTGGTAGCAAAAAGGAGGGCAACTAATATGAGCTTTTTAGAAGTATTATATTTCATCGTCCCTTCTGCTATTTTTTACGCTGCTCCGCTAATTTTCGGTGCGATTGGTGGTGTATTCTCAGAGCGTTCGGGTGTTGTTAACATCGGGATTGAAGGGATCATGGTGATTGGTGCCTTTGTAGGGATTGTCTTTAACTTATTTACAGCGGATATGTTCGGTAGCTTTACACCGTGGGCTTCTCTTGTAGCCGCTATGGTAGTGGGCGCCATCTTCTCGTTATTCTTAGCGGTGGCAGCTATTTCATTCCGCGCTGACCAAACGGTTACAGGGGTGGCGTTGAATTTATTAGGTATAGCAATTGCACTATTCTCTGTGAAAATGTTGTTCGAAGGGAAAGGACAAACGGATTTCATTACAGAACGCTTTGCGCGCTTTGATATTCCGTTATTATCAGATATTCCATTCCTTGGACCATTATTATTCCATAATTTATACGGCACATCGATTTTAGCCATTGCGCTAGCCGTTGTGGCATGGTTTATTATTTACAAAACACCATTCGGCTTACGTCTTCGCTCGGTTGGGGAGCACCCGATGGCGGCAGATACAATGGGGATTAATGTGACAAAAATGCGCTATATAGCCGTGATGATTTCAGGTGGGTTAGCAGGAATCGGTGGCGCAATTTATGCCCAAACGATTACAAATGATTTCGGACACGCTACAATTAATGGTCAAGGGTTCATGGCGATTGCTGCGATGATTTTCGGCAAATGGCATCCAGTTGGTGCGATGGGGGCAGCGCTATTCTTCGGTTTAGCCCAAGCTTTAAGTATCGCGGGTGGTACTATTCCATACGTAAAGGAAATTCCACCGGTATTCTTAACGATTTTACCGTACGTGTTAACGATTTTAGCTTTAGCTGGATTTATTGGAAAAGCGACAGCACCAAAAGCAACGGGTACGCCTTATATTAAAGGTAAACGATAAGATTTTAAAACAATCTATATTTTATCGGTGCTTTTAGTAAGGGAACATTTTTGCGAAAATAACAGTTCAACTGTATAGCTATAAAAGTCGTCTCAGCTTGAGGCGGCTTTTTCTGATGATGAGCATATGCTGTTTTACTAAAAGTTGTATAATACTTTTGCAATATGCGCATATTCACATGTATAGTAATAGAGAGTATATATGCATTTCATTAGGTAGTCAGGAGGGGTTTTTTTGTTTTTAACAACACAATTAGCGAAGGGCGTTGCTTTACATACCCGACAAACGACGCAATTTAAAACGGTCAACTTTTCGATCAAATGGCGACGCCCATTAACAGAAAAGGATGCGGCGGAACGTACGGTGTTATCGAATGTGCTACAACATTCAAATGAAAAGTTCAAAACATCCGCAGCATTTCGTAGCTATTTAGATGATTTATTTGGTACGGTGCTTTATTTTGATACAATGAAACGTGGAAACGAGCATACAATTTTATTAAATGTAGAAACGGTGAATGATCAGTACTTAGCCAACTCAAATGTATTACAAGAAGTACTACGTTTAATGCACACAGTTATTTTTAGCCCTAATCTAGAAAACAATGTATTTGTTCCATCCATTGTAGAACGGGAAAAAGAAATGGTATTAGAACGCATTCAATCTATTTTTGATGATAAGGCACGCTATGCACAGCATCGACTCACGCAAATTTTACGTCCGAATCATCCGGCGTCTATTTCGGCAAATGGTACAATCGAAGCAGTAAAAGCTGTAACCCCGCAGTCACTAAAAGCAGCATACGATGCCATGCTACAAGACGATACTGTAGATATTTATGTTGTGGGTGATATTGACGTAGAACAAGTGACCGAGCAGCTTCGTCAAGCATTAGCGTTTGGTGACCGAGCGTTGTATGAAAAGAAACCAAAGATTGAAGTGGATACAGCCCCAGAACCATATACGAAAGAACAGCATGAGATGAAACAAGGAAAGCTTCATATCGGCTTTTCAACACCGGTGTATTTCGGGCATGAGGATTTTCCTAAAATGCAAATCTTTAACGGGATTTTTGGTGGATACGCGCACTCGAAATTATTTATGAATGTCCGTGAACGTGAAAGTTTAGCCTATTATGCATCGAGTTCCTATGCGTCACATTACGGGCTTGTCTTTGTGACGTCTGGTATTGAACCGTCTAATGAGAAAAAGGCGATTGATGTGATTAATGAACAATTAACAACGATGCAAAATGGTGAAATTTCAGAGTTAGAGCTCACACAAACAAAAGCGATGTTAACGAATCAGTTAAAAGAGGCACTTGATTCAGCACGTGGTCAAATTGAAATATACGATCAATATAAAGATTTAAATGAACCATTTTCAATTGATACGTGGGCAACTCGTTGGCAAGAAGTCACGAAAGAAGATGTTCAACAAATGGCTAAACAAGTAAAACAAGAAGCAATTTATTTCTTGTGCGGTAAGGAGGACTAATTTTGCAAAAGATTGAATTTAACCAGCTTGATGAGACATTATATTATAAGCAGCTAGACAATGGTCTTGACGTCTACATCTTACCGAAAAAAGGTTTTTCTAAAACATATGTAACCTTTACAACAAACTATGGTTCGATTGATCGTACATTTATACCGATTGGTGAGTCTGAGCCGATTACCGTTCCTGATGGTATTGCGCACTTTTTAGAGCATAAAATGTTCGAAAAAGAAGAAGGGGATGTGTTCCAAAAGTTTAGTGAAGTCGGTGCACAAGCAAACGCTTTCACGTCTTTTACACGTACAGCGTATTTATTTTCCGCGACAGACCATATTTATAAAAGTACCGAAACATTATTAGATTTCGTCCAAAGCCCGTATTTCACAGAAGCGACAGTGGAAAAGGAAAAAGGAATTATTGGGCAAGAAATTACAATGTATGATGATTTACCAGATTGGCGCTTATATTTTGGGGCAATTGAAAACATGTACCAACATCATCCGGTGAAAATCGATATCGCAGGAACAATTGAATCCATCGATAAAATTACAGCGGATCATTTATATACATGCTACAACACATTTTATCACCCATCCAATATGTTGTTATTTGTAGTGGGTGGTGTAGAGCCAGTGGAAATGATGTCACTGATTGAAGCAAATCAAAGCAAGAAAGAATTTCCAGAACCACCTACACTAGAAAGTTTATTTGATGAGGAGCCGACAGCAGTAGCGATTAAAGACCGTGAAATTTTTATGGCGGTACAAAAGCCAAAAGTATATGTCGGGTTAAAGGCGAAAACAGTAGATTTAGTAGGCAATGACATGTTAAAGCATGAGCTGGCGGTCATGATTGCTCTAGAATGCTTATTTGGTCGTGCATCTAGTTTTTATATGGATATTTATGAACAAGGTATCATTGATGAATCGTATGCTTATGATTTTTCACTTGAAAAAGGGTTTGGCTTTGCTTTAATCGGCTCAGATACAAATAACGCTGAAAAATTAATTCAAGCGATTAAGAATCGCTTAAAAGAAGCAGAAGACCGCTCTCTTTTCACTACGGAAGATGTAGAACGCATTAAGCGAAAAAGAATTGGGTATTTCTTACGTGCGTTAAATTCCCTAGAATTTATCGCCAACCAATTCACACGTTACAAGTTTAATGAGATGAATTTATTTGATGTCGTTCCTACGATTGAACAATTAACGGTAACGGATATTCAAGAGGCATTTACATCACTACAAGGTGAAGAACAACAAACCGTATTTAAAGTGCTGCCTGTGAGTGAACGTAAATAATGAAAAAATTTGCGTTAGTATGTGGCGCGTCTGGTGCAATCGGACGCGCAATTTGTGATGAATTAGCACAAGATGGTTGGTCGCTTTATCTACACTTTCATAGTGGGATTGAACGCGTGCAGCAGCTTGCTTTGACCCTTCAACAACAGTATCCAACACAGGAGTTCATTACCGTGCAAGCTGATTTTTCAAAAAGCGATGGAGCAGACGAATTAGCGAAACAACTCTTTTCGGTACAGGCTGTGATTTTTGCGAATGGGCATGCATACACTCAGTTATTAGAGGATACACCTATTGATGAGATGGAAAAACTGTGGCGAGTACATGTACAAAACCCGATGCGCCTTATCGCGACTATTTCAAATAAATTGCGTGCAAATGACACAAGCTATATATTATTTATCGGGTCTATTTGGGGTGCTGCCGGTGCTGCTGGTGAAGTTGTCTATTCGGCTGTGAAAGGAGCGCAGCATGCCTTTGTAAAAGCGTATGCACAAGAAGCGGCTTATAACGGGGTGCGTGTGAATGCCATTGCGCCTGGTTTTATTGATACGGAGATGAATAATCATTTAACAGAGCAAGAAAAACAAGTGCTTGTGAATGAAATTCCATTGCAACGATTAGGAATTGTGACAGATGTCGCGCAAATGACACGGTTTTATGTAAGTGGTGCAGCTGATTATGTAACGGGGCAAATTGTTCATGTAAATGGTGGTTGGTACATATAATTCGCATTCTCGCACATACTAGTGGCGAGAGGAGGCGAAAACATGGGTATTTTAGAAAACTGGCAACAGTGGACGCATTTCTTAGGTGAAAAAGTAGAAGATGCGAAAAGCGACGGGATGTCATCTAAAATGATTGACCGTGCAGCTGTTCAAATTGGGGAGTATTTAGCCAAAAATATCGAACCTCAAAATGAACAAGAGCGTGTTCTTGCAGATTTATGGTCTGTTGCTTCATCTGACGAAAAGCAAGCAATGGCACGTTGTATTGTAAAATTAGTTGAAAATAAAGTGTCTTAAAATGGACAACAAAAGGGAGCCACGAAGGTTTCCCTTTTGATTTTCCTTAAAAATTTGATAAAAAGGCCCTGATATTGCCCAAATTTAAAATATTGATATAAAAACCGTTGTTTCCAACTTTTCAATACATATAAAATCAGCTATCATGGAACTTATAAGAGTTTAAGGCGTTTCTAATTAGAGAGGACAGATACATTCATGGGTGAATGGTATTTTGAATATGAGATTCAGGTAAATCGTCCGGGGCTTTTAGGTGATATTGCGTCATTACTAGGTATGCTTCGTGTAAATATTGTGACGATTAATGGGGTAGATGAAGGGCGTCGAGGAATGCTTGTAAAAGCAGAAAAAGATGAGTCGATTGAGCGGTTTATTTCCATTGTGTCAACGATGGAAAATATTCATGTAACGAAGTTCCGCGTACCAAAGTTACGTGATCGTTTAGCGGTTCGTCATGGTCATTATATTCCAAAAGATGCAGATGAGAAAAATACCTTCCGCTTTGTTCGGAGTGAATTAGGAATTTTAGTTGATTTTATGGCGGAGCTCTTTAAAAAAGAAGGCAATAAGCTTATCGGTATTCGAGGGATGCCACGTGTTGGAAAAACGGAGTCTATTGTGGCAGCGAGTGTTTGTGCAAATAAGCGCTGGATTTTTATTTCTTCCACCATGATCAAGCAAACGATTCGAAATGCACTTATCGGTGACGAGTTTCATGGTAATAATATTTTTATACTAGACGGGGCGGTCACAAGACGATCCAATGATGAACGACATCAGCAATTAGTACGTGAAATGATGGGCATGGACACAATCAAAGTAATCGAACATCCCGATATTTTCGTGCAGCATTCGGAATATAAAATCGAGGATTTCGATTATATTATTGAATTACGTAATAATCCAGATGAAGAAATTACGTATGAAATCATTGAAAAAAACAATATGTTGTCTTCAGTAAATGATTTCGGGGGCTTTAATTTTTAAATAAAAAGTAGGTGTTATTGTTGACAGAACTAGGAGCTCGCCTCAAGGAAGCGAGATTAGCTAAAGGATATAGCTTAGAAGATTTACAAGAAATAACGAAAATCCAAAAGCGTTATTTAATTGGTATTGAAGAGGGAAACTATTCGATTATGCCGGGTTCTTTTTACGTTCGAGCCTTCATTAAACAATACGCTGAAGCAGTCGGACTAGACCCAGAAGAATTATTAGATCAATTTAAAAAAGATGTACCGGGTTCTCAAACAGAAGAAGTAGTGCAGTCTTATACGCAAAGTCCGAGTCGTCGTAAACTAGCCAATCGTTCTTCGAATAAAACGATGGAAATGATGCCGAAAATTACTGTCGCATTATTTATCATTGTGATTATTGCTGTTATTTCAATTTTATATTGGGCAAAATCAAAAGAATCTCCAAGTATCGTGGATGAGGAATCACCACCAGTAGAGTATGTCAAACCACAAACAAATGAACCGAATACAGATGATGCAGAAGGTGCTGTAGATGAAGAAGAGCCAGTAGAGGAAGAAGAGCCTCCGACTGTTGCACAAGCTATTTCACCAGGTGCGATCAATGGGGATGATGTCAACTTTGAAGTATCTGGTACGGATCAGTTAAAAATTCGAGTTGAAATCACAAGTAATGCAAGCTGGATTGCATTCCGTAATACACAAGGTGTCGACAACTTAGGAAGAGTATACAATCCGGGTGAAACGGTAGAATACGATGCGACAGCAGACGGCTATGTACGTATTCGTGTGGGTAGTGTGCCAAGTGCAAAAGTGTATGTAAATGATGAACTATTAACATCACCGTCAGATCGTACAACGCAAAACTTTATCATTCAATTCGTTCAAGAACAACAAGCTGAGTAGTCATCTAAGGATGACTACTTTGTTTCAAATGAAAGGTGTTTAACAAATGAATATTCCAAATAAGATTACAGTCTCGCGTATTTGCTTAATTCCCGTTTTTATGATTGTAATATTGTTTGACTTTGGGTGGGGAACGATGGAACTGTTTGGTGCAGAAATGCCCATTAATCATTTCGTCGGTGCAATCATTTTTATACTTGCTTCAGTAACGGACTGGGTGGACGGTTACTATGCAAGAAAATACAATTTAGTCACGAATATGGGAAAATTTTTAGACCCACTTGCGGACAAATTATTAGTATCAGCAGCATTTATTTTACTAGTAGAGCTTAGGCTCGCACCTGCTTGGATTGTTATTCTCATCATTTCGCGAGAATTTGCCGTAACAGGTCTACGCCTTATTTTAGCTGGTCAAGGAGAAGTGGTTGCCGCCAATCAACTTGGTAAAATTAAAACGTGGGCTCAAATTGTGGCGATTTCAGCGCTATTTTTACATAATACCATTTTCGCATTAATCGGTATTCCATTTGATGATATTGCCTTATATGTAGCACTATTCTTTACCGTTTGGTCTGGCTGGGACTATTTCTATTTAAATCGTCGTGTGTTATTAGACTCTAAATAAAGGAGGTCATTTATGAATGCAGAAATTATCGCAGTAGGTTCAGAACTACTGCTAGGACAAATTACGAACACAAATGCAAAATTTATTTCGAGTCAGCTTTCTGAACTTGGGATTAATGTATACTATCATACAGTTGTTGGCGATAATCCACAGCGTTTAGAGGATGCCATTCTTATTGCGGAAAAACGTGCAGATTGTATTATTTTCTCTGGTGGATTAGGGCCTACGAAAGATGATTTAACAAAGGAAACAATTGCACGTCATTTAGGTGTTGACTTAACATTTGATCCAGTGGCATTAAGCTATATCCAAGATTTTTTTGCTAGTCGTGGACGTGAGATGACGGAAAATAATCGGAAGCAAGCACTTGTGCTAGAGGGATGTGATGTACTAGCAAATCATCACGGGATGGCTCCAGGGATGTTGCTTGAGCGCGGTGAACATACGTATATTTTATTGCCAGGACCACCGAAAGAATTACATCCGATGTTTCAATTTGAGGCAAAGACACGCCTCGCTAAAAAACTGACACAAGGTGCGATGATTGTTTCTCATGTCCTGCGATTTTATGGGATTGGTGAAGCGGAGCTAGAGGTGCGTGTACAGGATATTTTAGATCAGCAATCTAATCCAACTGTTGCCCCACTTACATCCGATGGAGAAGTCACATTACGCATTACGGCAAAAGCAGATAGTGAAGAGGAAGCATGGTCATTAATCGAAGCAAAAAAGGCAGAGATTTTAGATATTGTTGGAGAGTACTGTTACGGGGTAGATGATGACTCTTTAGCATCTAAAACAGTGGAAATGCTACTTGAAAATGGCTTAACGATTGCAGCAGCAGAAAGCTTAACAGCAGGGCTATTTCAATCAGAATTAGCAGAAATTCCAGGTGTGGGTCAGGCGTTAGTAGGCGGTCTTGTAACATATAATGAGCAGGTGAAAATGGAACAGTTAGGTGTGTCAGCTGAAACATTAGCTCAATATAGTGTGGTAAGTAGTGAATGCGCAGCTGAAATGGCCTTTAAAGTACGCGAAAAATTTGGCACCGATATTGGTGTCGGTTTAACGGGAGCAGCAGGTCCTAAAGCGCATGGCAATGAGCCGCCCGGTACCATTTGGATTGGTTTAAGCATTGGGCAAGAGCCACCTATTACATATCGTTTACAGCTATCAGGTTCGCGTAATACGAATCGCCTCCGCGCAGTAAAGTTTACATTTAGTTATTTAATGCGCCAACTTGTAGAAAAGGGCTATCGAAAAATATAAGAAAATAGAAATTTGGGTATAGAAAGTTGCCCAAATTTTTATTTTGGCTAATAAACGAAAATATGTTCGCTTTTTTCTTGTGGTTTGTCTCAATAAGAAGTATAATAAAGACATAACGAAAGCAGTTCGTAATTAAAGGAGGACACATTTGTGAGTGATCGTAAAGCTGCCTTAGATATGGCGTTAAAACAAATTGAAAAACAATTCGGCAAAGGCTCAATTATGAAGCTAGGAGAAACGACTGACCGCCAAATTGAAACTTCTTCAAGTGGATCATTAGCGCTTGATGCAGCACTTGGCGTAGGTGGCTATCCACGTGGTCGTATTATCGAAATTTATGGACCGGAATCTTCAGGTAAAACAACAGTAGCCCTACATGCGATTGCTGAAGTTCAAGCAAACGGTGGGCAGGCTGCGTTTATCGATGCAGAGCACGCATTAGATCCTGTCTATGCACAAAAACTAGGTGTAAATATTGATGAGTTACTATTATCTCAGCCAGATACAGGCGAGCAAGCTTTAGAAATTGCAGAAGCGTTAGTACGTTCCGGTGCCATTGATATTCTCGTTATCGACTCTGTCGCAGCATTAGTACCAAAAGCAGAGATTGAAGGAGAGATGGGTGACTCACACGTTGGTTTACAAGCGCGTTTAATGTCACAAGCGCTACGTAAATTATCAGGCGCTATTAATAAATCAAAAACATTAGCTATTTTTATTAACCAAATACGTGAAAAAATCGGTGTTATGTTTGGTAATCCTGAAACAACACCTGGTGGACGTGCATTAAAGTTCTACTCTTCTGTACGTTTAGAAGTTCGCCGTGCTGAAACAATTAAGCAAGGGACTGAAATGGTCGGAAATAAAACAAAAATTAAGATTGTAAAAAATAAAGTAGCGCCACCATTCCGTACAGCTGAAGTGGATATCATGTATGGTGAAGGGATTTCAAAAGAAGGCGAAATTGTAGACTTAGGAGCAGATTTAGACATCATTCAAAAGAGTGGCTCTTGGTATGCATATGGCGACGAGCGTCTAGGACAAGGGCGTGAAAATGCAAAACAATACTTAAAAGAAAATCATGCAGTTCGCGATGAAATTGCAGATAAAATTCGTGAAGCTTACGGTATTGGTGTAGGTAATTCATATACAATTGGTGGCCACGACGAAGATGAAGAAATGGACGACGAATTACTACTTGATTTAGGCGAAGAATAATTTCAGGTGAAACTTAAAAACAGTCTGTCCCCACTCACTTTTAAGTTGAGTGGGGTTTTTAGTTCATACCGAAAGTGTAGCCTAGACAGGACGTTACATAAAATGCTTGTTGATTGGCGTAGCGAGTGGACCAGCACCGTATGTACGAATTTAAAGAAAATAGCTGCGGTTTAAAATAAGGGGACTTCATTGTTAAACTATTAAGAATTATTTACTCTTGCCTTAGCACGGGGGCTAACATAATTTTAATGTTTTTTAACATTTACCTGGTGTTTTTGGGAGTGTATGTTTCCTCGTCATGAGTTAAATCTATCTTTTAAATTAAACACACGCACGCCAAAATAATTAAATACATATAGATATATCTAGTAAAATACATATGGTACCGCCAAGCACAAACGGCGGGAATCCTTGACAGACCTAGTATTGAACTATACAATTAATCATGTATAATTTCTTACATTTGAAATGAAATAGGCATATATTAGTTTATTCTAATATTCGCTAACTGGAACATCAGACATAATGAGCAAGTAGGAGGGATTAAATGATGGAAATGATTATTCCTGCTTTGCTTGGATTCATCGTCGGTGCCGCTGTTATCTATTTCTACATGAAACAAGTGAATGAATCAAAAGTAACTGGTGCAAAACATCAGGCTAATACGATTGTTGAAGAAGCAAAACGTGAAGCTGATGCATTGAAAAAAGAAGCACTGCTTGAAGCAAAAGATGAAACTCACAAATTTCGTACTGAAGCTGAGAATGACATTCGTGAACGTCGCTCAGAACTTCAGAAACAAGAGAACCGTTTATTGCAAAGAGAAGAAAATCTTGATCGCAAGGATGATGCTCTGAACAAAAGAGAAACAGGCTTAGAGCGTAAAGAGGAAGCTTTAGCCGAAAGACAACAGCATATTGAACAGATGGAAAGCAAAGTGGAAGAGCTTGTTGCGGCTCAAAAGTCAGAACTAGAACGTATTGCTGCTTTAACACGTGAAGAAGCGAAAGATATTATTCTAAAAGAAGTTGAAAATGAATTATCAACTGATATTGCGCTTATGACAAAAGAAGCCGAAACACGTGCAAAAGAAGACTCTGACAAAAAAGCACGCGAAATTTTATCACTTGCGTTACAGCGTTTTGCTGCAGACCATGTAGCCGAAACAACTGTATCGGTTGTGAATTTACCGAATGACGAAATGAAAGGTCGTATTATCGGTCGAGAAGGTCGTAACATTCGTACGCTTGAAACACTTACGGGTATCGATTTAATTATTGATGATACACCGGAAGCTGTTATATTATCTGGTTTTGACCCAATTCGCCGTGAAACAGCACGTCTAGCACTTGAAAAGCTAGTGCAAGATGGTCGTATTCACCCAGCTCGTATTGAAGAAATGGTGGAAAAATCACGCCGTGAAGTGGACGAGCAAATTCGCGAAACAGGTGAGCAAACAACATTTGAAGTAGGCATCCACAATTTACATCCAGATTTAATGAAGATTTTAGGACGTATGAAGTATCGTACAAGTTACGGTCAAAACGTATTAAAGCATTCCATCGAGGTAGCTCATTTAGCAGGTCTACTTGCTGCGGAACTAGGGGAAGATGTAACGCTAGCGAAGCGTGCAGGTTTACTACATGACATCGGTAAAGCAATTGACCATGAAGTAGAAGGTAGCCACGTTGAAATCGGTGTAGAGCTGGCAACGAAATATAAGGAGCATCCAGTTGTTATTAACAGTATTGCTTCTCACCACGGTGACACAGAAGCGACTTCTGTTATTGCTGTATTAGTTGCTGCCGCTGATGCGTTATCAGCTGCGCGTCCGGGAGCACGTAGCGAAACACTTGAAAATTATATTCGTCGTTTAGAAAAGCTGGAGGAAATTTCTGAAAGCTACGACGGTGTTGAAAAATCGTATGCGATTCAAGCAGGTCGAGAAATTCGCATTATCGTCCAACCAGACAAAATTGACGATCTTGCCTCTCATCGCCTAGCACGCGACATTCGTAAACGCATCGAAGAAGAGCTCGATTATCCGGGTCATATTAAAGTAACCGTCATCCGCGAAACACGAGCGGTAGAATACGCGAAGTAAAATGTTAAAAGGTAATTGCTTGTTTGAAAAAACAAGCGGTTACCTTTTTCTATTTAGTGAACAGATAAATGAGATCATGCAATGATGGTGATTATGGGGGATATGTATGATTCTGGCTCATCACCGTAACTTGGGGTTGATTTCCGTTCCAGCTGGGCGCTTTCCGGGGGGCGTCCGATGAGCCGCTTCCCTCGCTACGCTCAGTCCAGGGTCTCATCTAGGACGCTAATCCCCCAGGAGTCGCCCAGCTTCCACTCCAATCAACAAACACTTTATTTTATCAATTCGTAATGAACGAAAAATACAAAAATAGTAAAAATTATTGTAACCTTTATACTTCACCACAGCACGTTTCCATTGTGAAGTAAAGCTTGGCTTCTATAACAATAAATAGTACGCTATGGCAAAAATGAATACTTCTTCATCAGAATCTGTGTTCCACCTATAGCAAAATCATTTTTATAGCAAATAATTTATGTAGAAGTAGGTAGCACACGGAACGGAGAGCGGTGACTCCAGCGGGAATCGCATGAGCTGAAGGCCCCGCAGGAGTGAGGGACGAACGACGAGGAGACTGAAGCCATGCCCGCGGAAAGCATCCGCTCGGAGAGGAGTGTGCCATGTATATAAGGCAACCCCCGACTTTTGGTGATGAACCATGATTATTAATAATATGGGTAATATAAACATAATTTAAGACATCCATCCAATACATACGGTGATTCGAAGTTATTTTTAGTGGGGAAAATAATGAACATATAGGAGGGGTACGCGTGATTGATATCCATGCACATATTTTGTGGGATGTTGATGATGGTCCAAGCTCCATAGAAGAAACGATGCACATGTTAGCGCAAGCTGTGCAAGAAGGAATTACGGAAATCATTGCCACTCCACATAGGTATCATCCTCAATATGATGTAGAGTATAAGAAAGTGAATGACCAAATTTATACGTTACAAGAGAAGCTTAAAAGTAATGGGGTTCCATTAACGCTTCATACTGGGCATGAGGTACGATTATCCGAAAAAATACTTTCACTTCATCGGGAAAAGAAAATCCACACATTAGCCCATTCTAACTATCTCCTATTAGAGTTACCATCAGACCATGTACCTTATTATACGACGAACATTATTCGGCAATTATTAATAGAGGGTATCATCCCTATAATCGCACACCCAGAACGAAATAAAGCCATTGCTGAAAGACCTATTTATTTAGAACGACTCATTCGTGAAGGGGCTGTTGCACAAATCACAGCAGGCAGTTTAGCAGGCCATTTTGGACGTAAGATACAACAGATTGCGCTTCAGCTAGTAAAGACCAATTTAGTGCATACGTATGGTTCAGACACTCATCATTTAGTATTTCGGCCTTTTTTATTTGACGCAGGTCTTCGTTATTTAGAAAAAAGAAAAGCGTTAGATGCCGTTGATATTTTACTTGAAAACAATGCACGAGTCATTCAAAATAAGCCTCTTCTTATTCAAGAACCGGGTGAGATAGCTCGATCTAAGTGGTGGAAAATATTTAGTTTGTAACAGAATGAACTTGTATAAAGACTGTGGAGGACATCGATGAAAAGAGTATTGAAATGGATAACGATTATAATGGGCGTATTGTGCATTATTAGTTTCACAATCCTCTTCAAAATGTATCAAGATTTCAAAAGTACAGCAGAAGAATTATATACACCGCTTCAAGATGAACGATCTGAAAAAAGAACTGAAGTAGTGGATGTTGCCTCAAAGGATCCTTTTTCCGCGCTTATTTTAGGTGTGGATGAACGAGAGGGGGATAGTGGTCGCTCAGATACCATTATTGTACTAACAGTTAACCCAACGCTTAAGACAACTAAAATGTTAAGCATTCCACGTGATACGTATACAGCCATTATTGGAATGGATATAAAAGATAAAATTAATCATGCCTATGCTTTTGGCGGTATCGAAATGTCGATGAAAACAGTGGAAAACTTTCTTGATATCCCAATAGATTATGTTGCACAAGTCAACATGGAAAGCTTTACCGATATTATAAATATTGTCGGCGGTATTTCCGTTGATAACACGTTAGATTTTTATTACGAGGATGAACATTTTCCAATTGGTGAACTTGAATTAGATGGAGAAAAAGCATTGAAATATGTGCGTATGCGTTACGAAGATCCAGAGGGTGACTTCGGTCGCCAAAATCGTCAAAAACAAGTCATACAAGGTGTTCTAAAGGAAGTCATTTCATTGAATACGGCATGGAACTATCAAGCGATATTCCAAACGTTAGAAAAAAATGTACAAATCAATATAATGTTCGAAGAGCTTTTAGACATTCGTAAAAATTATGCTAGCAGTTTAAAAAATATGGAACAACTTTATTTAACGAATGGTTCAGGGAAAATGATGAATGGCATCTATTATTACATGCCAAATGAAGCCGAACTGGAAACGATTCAAAAGCTATTGCAGGAGCACTTGGAGCTTTAAGGACAAAACGTATGAAAATTTGCTAGTGATGAAAAATCTTATATTCCATGTGTTTTTGAGGAAATATGAAAAGGGTAAGGCAACTTCTTTATGAAGAGAGCGCTTATCCTTTATTTTGTAAACCCTTCTATATAACGAATAAATTCCCTTTACTTTTCTCCGCAAGATGAAGCATGTGTTGAAAATCTGCTTCATCTCATCTGCCTTTTTATAGATAGCCTATATCATTTCTTGCCTCGTTTTTAACCACTATAACTGAATCCATTCCATCCTATTTTTTGAAATACAAGCTATTTCATAACGCCCCATCCTTTATAAAATTCTCACTCCATCTTTTGAGTACATTCTCCATAAGTGCACATAGGCAAGTGGTTTTGCCGTGTTATTTGACCAGTTATGGACAAGTTATACTCATTTACTTTATGTATTCTATATTCACACCGTGACTTTTGAAGTTGTGCTATAAATAGTTAAAAATAACTAATTATTAATTGTGTATTTTGTAATATTTTTTGATTAATATTAATAAAATTGATAAGGGCATCTGAAAATAAGTGATTTTGTAGGATGAAAATGTTTTTTGTTTTAATTCACAGGTAATTAATCTAAATGCACTATTTTTATACATTGTAAACTTTTTATCCTTTTTTAAGCGATTCATACAAAAGGGGTTTTATTAAAAAACTGCTAAGATGAAAGAATTAAGCGAAGTTAGGGATTATAATTACTCTTTGTTTTTTTGTATATTATCGATTGAAAGGATGTTTTTGTGAAAAAAGTAAAAAAAGCGATTATTCCTGCAGCAGGTATGGGTACTCGTTTTTTACCAGCCACTAAAGCAATACCTAAAGAAATATTACCGATTGTGGATCGACCTACAATTGAGTATATCGTAGAAGAAGCAATACTTTCTGGAATTGAAGATATTATTATCGTTACAGGAAAAGGAAAGCGAGCAATTGAAGATCATTTCGATCGAAATTGGGAGCTAGAACAAAATTTAAAAGATAAGGGGAAGTTAGATCTTTTAGATAAAGTAACTAAGTCATCTAATATCAACATTCACTATATAAGACAAAAAGAGCCAAAAGGGTTAGGGCATGCGGTATGGTGTGCACGAAAGTTCATTGGAAATGAACCGTTTGCTGTGTTATTAGGAGATGACATCGTAAAGGCAAATACACCATGTATTAGACAATTAATGAATCAATATGAAAAAATGAATAGTTCTATCATAGGTGTGCAGCAAGTGACACATGAAGAAACGAATCGCTATGGAATTATTGACCCAATTCGGAATAAAGGTAGGATATATGAAGTTCGAAAATTTGTTGAAAAGCCCGAACTCGGTACAGCCCCATCTGATTTAGCTATTATGGGACGTTATATATTAACGCCAGAAATATTTGATTTCTTGGAGCAGCAAGAAATCGGTGCTGGTGGAGAAATTCAGCTGACAGATGCCATTCAAAAATTGAATGCAGTTCAACCTGTATTTGCTTATAACTTTCAAGGTAAACGATATGATGTTGGAGAAAAATTAGGGTTTATTCTTACGACAATCGAGTTTGCGCTTGAGAATGAAGAGTTAGCTTTACATGTTCGCAAAATGATAGAAAAAATTCAATATGATTCAACTAACTCCTTCATATCGGAGGGATTATATTGAAATTAGCAGTAGTGGGGACAGGATATGTAGGGCTAGTAACCGGGGTGACTTTATCGGAAGCAGGGCATCATGTTATATGCATTGATGTTGACGAAGCAAAAGTAAAACGAATGAAAAAAGGAATAGCCCCTATTTATGAACCCGGTTTATCAGAATTGATGAGAAAAAATATAAAGACGGGAAGATTGACTTTTACCTCTAGCCATGCGGAAGGATTTAGGGAAGTTGATACCATTTATATTGCTGTAGGAACACCAGAAAATGAAGATGGTTCAGCCAACTTAAAGTATGTGGAAGATGTTGCCACAACAATCGCTCTGACCGCCAAGAAAGATACGATTGTTGTGACCAAGAGTACTGTGCCAGTTGGCACGAATGATCGATTACAGCAAATAATCGATCTTCATAAATTATACCATATAAATATCGAAGTAGTTTCAAATCCTGAATTTTTACGAGAAGGATCGGCCATTTTTGATGCGTTTTATGGTGATCGCATTGTCATTGGAGCCAATAGTGAGCAAGCAGCAAAGAGAATGGAAGAAATTAATAAACCATTACAAATGCCTATTTACAAAACAGATAGACGAAGTGCAGAAATGATAAAATATGCATCCAACGCTTTTTTAGCTACGAAGATTAGCTTTATTAATGAAATTGCCAATATTTGCGAAAGAGTGGGAGCTGATGTTGAGCAAGTTGCACTTGGGATGGGGCTTGATAAACGAATAGGTCCCGAATTTTTAAAAGCTGGTATAGGATACGGTGGTTCCTGTTTCCCAAAAGATACGAAAGCATTAATTCAAATTGCTGGTAACGTAAAGTACGATTTTGAAGTATTAAAGGGTGTTGTAAATGTTAATCAAAAACAACAGCGAAAATTATTAGACATCGTTTATGAACGACTTGGGAAGGTCAAGAACAAAAAAATTGCGATTCTCGGTTTAGCTTTTAAGCCAAATACAGATGATATGCGGGAAGCTCCTTCTATATTCATCGTAAATGAGCTTGTTAACTCTGGGGCCAATGTGTATGCATATGATCTAGTTGCAGAAGAAAATGCTAAAAAAATACTCGCTCCTTCTACCATATATGTAGATACGATCGAGAAAGCAATTAAAGATGCAGATGCAACATTAATTCTTACTGAGTGGCAAGAGATTAAAAATATAGATTTAATGATTTTTAATACAATGAAATACCCACTCGTTATTGATGGTAGGAATTGTTTTGAATTAAAGACAGTAGAAAGTTTTCAAATTGAATATCATTCAGTTGGTAGATCTGTTGTAAATACTATTAAACCGACAATTTATTACTAGATAGGTGAATCGAAACTATGTCTAAAGAAATCTATGATTCACCGCCTGTAATGTCAAATGTAATGGATTCTGGACTATCCACCAGTGTATACAGAAGGAAAAATGTATCAAAGGGTTATTTATTTATAAAGCGTTGTATCGATCTTATTTTTGCTGTTTTAGGATTAATACTAGCAATACCAGTTTTTATAGTGATTGTAATATTTTATTTGTTTGGAGAATCAAAGGGACCGTTACTTTTTAAACAGCAGAGGTATGGAAAAAACGGAAAGTTATTTTACATTTATAAATTTAGATCAATGATTATTAATGCAGATGAGAAACTGAGAAACAATAAATTGCTTTACGATAAATATGTGAAAAATAATTATAAGCTTGAACAGAATGAAGACCCTAGAATTACAAATCTAGGTAGATTTTTGAGAAAAACTAGTTTAGATGAGCTTCCTCAATTAATAAATGTGCTTAGAGGAGAAATGAGCATAGTTGGTCCAAGACCGATTGTAGAGGAAGAATTAAATGAATACAAATATAAAAAAGATGACTTTCTCTCAGTTAAACCAGGTATTACAGGTTATTGGCAAATCAACGGGAGAAGTGAAGTGGGCTATCCAGAACGAGTCAATCTAGAGCTTTACTATGTATATAATCAATCTTTATTTATGGATATGAAAATTTTATTCAGAACGATAATCGTTGTCTTTTTGAAAAAAGGGGCATATTAAATGCCGTCTATTATAAGTTCAGTTTATGATGTATAAAAGCTAATGACGTTTACGTTTGCGTTTGAGCTTGTAGCAACGTATGAGCATGTAGAATGGGGCGACGAGCCTTGCTGAGAGATCTTATGCGAAATGTGTGGCTAGTGTAAATGCTTTTGTAGAAATGTAAATTAATATATAAATAAAATAAGATTTTCTATAATCGATAATTCTACCGTTTATTGAGCATACTGTTCAGCAATAATTGTATATAAATTGCTTATAACCGTAACATGGGATTGTTTTTTGCAAATGAATGATTTTCAGTACGCGGAGTGGGGCGACTCTAACGGATGTTCTTTGTGACGAGTAATTGTAACAGTAGGAAAAGCAATAAAGGAACGAAGGATAAAATCATCACGTGGTTGTTGCCCCTAAGATCCTGCTAGCCTACTGAGGGAGGTTCACTCTATATGTACGTCTATTTGCTAGGTTTCAATCTCGAATTTTGTCGAAGACCTATTTTATAGGTAGTAAGAATAACGGAGGGGTTTTTTGAAAAATATACTACTAATATGTGAAGCATATGGTGGGGGGGTTAAAACTTATATTGACGCATTAGCTACAAATAAAGAAAAATTAAAGAATGTGAATTTGAAGATTCTTGTAAGTTCTAAAAGGTTAATAAGTATCAATTCAAATATAAGTGAAGAATATATTATTGAAGATTATTTATCTTTTGGTAAGTCATTTATAAAAATAATAAAAGCATTAAAAACGATTGATAAAGTCGTAAAGGAGGATCAAATACAAGTTATACATGCAAATAGTACACTTTCAGGCGTATTAATTTATTTATATAAAAAATTTTATAATTCTAAGATTAAATTTATTTATACACCGCATGGATATTATTCATTTAAACCTATGGGGAAATTTAAAAAAAAAATAATTAGGTATATTGAAAGGGAAATTAACAATATATGTGTAAAAGTTATACATGTATCTAAAAGTGAAGAAAAGGCAGCAATTCAAAGTAAATTAATTGACAAACAAAAATCTATCGTTATATTTAATGGGGTAAATGAACCTGCTAAATACAAAAAAATAAATAATAGAAAATTCACGATTATTAATTTGGCTCGTGTAGAGGAGCAAAAGAATCCATCTTCATTTTTAGAATTTGCAAAATATATTATTGAGAGAAATCCAAATACGCAATTTATATGGGCAGGTAATGGCAAATATCTTGATAAAATAAGGATTGAAATAAAAGAGCTTGGGTTGGAGAGTCATATTAAATTTATAGGACATATAAATTATAAAAATTCATTATTATCTCAAGCTGATTTATACTTTTCTACATCCTATTATGAGGGCTTACCTTTCGCAGTAATAGAGGCCATGTCATATGGAATTCCTCTATTATTAAGCGATAATGTCGGGCACCAGGATTTAATTAAAAATGAAATGAATGGGCTATTATACAAACTAGATGATTTTAATACGGTGTGTAACTTTGTAAACACTGTATATAATGATAAGAAAAAAAAGGCTTATTTATCTATGAATTCTTATGAATTATTTAAAGAAAATTTTAGTATAGACATGATGTTGAAAAATACAGAAAAATTATATGTAAAGTCTTAAGATCAGTTCTTAGTTAAGGAGAACGATATGTGGATATATATATTGCTTCCGCTCTCAGTCTTTTATGGTTTAATTATCCAAAGATTACTCATTATAACAGATCTAAGGGCTGGGATAATAGAAAGGTATAATTCGAAACCTGATACGATTATCTTAGTTGTGTGGTTTATATTATTCTTACTATTAGGTATATCTAAAGGAACATCAGTAGGTACTGATAGTTTAATGTATTATGCATTTTTTATAAATAAATCTTATCATGGAATGGAACCAGCCATATATTTCTTTTATGAAGTAGCACGGAAGTTTAATAATTATTTTCTGTTTCAATTTTTTGTTTATGCTATTTTTTTACTTTTTATTTTTCAAGGAATAAAAAAGCATTGTCCAAATTATTTAATAGGACTATTATTTTTTATTTTAACATTTACGTATTACACAAGCTTTAATCAAATTCGACAAATTGTAGCAGTAGCGCTGATTTTTTATTCTATACATTATCTAATATCTAACAAAAAGGACAAACTCAAATTTATTGCGTTAATTTTGGTAGCTATATTATTTCACAAAAGTGCAATATTTTTATTATGCTTCTTATTAATTCCTCATAAACGAATAAATCTCAAATTAGTAATACCACTATTTATAGTCACAATTATTTTATACTTTATACCGTATTTTAAAAATATAATCGGTGAAATAATGATTGAATATTCAGATTTTTATGGAGATAAGTATGAGAATAATTTAAATTTCTTTTTTCAAATGAATAAAGAAAAAGGGTTTATCCAGTTAATTCCTGTAATTATTCAAATGATAATTGTTATTGTTTCATACTTTTATTCTAATAACAATATTAATAATAAACCATTTTATTTTTTAATTTCTAATATTGTTGTTATTAATTTAGCACTCTATTCATTATCAGGGATTGAAGCTATTGATCGGCTTCAATTATATCTTTCTGTATTCAATATATATTTTTATTCTTTTTATATTCATCAACTGTTAAATGAATCTAAAAAATATAGAGGAATAATGATGTTAACAATAATCATTTTGTTTTGGGGATTTTATTATGCTTTAAGATTATATAGTAACAACCAGGGGATAGTACCATATAGCTTTTTCTAAAATTATATAAAAAGGTGAATAAATTCTAGATTATTAACATTGAGGGTGAATCTATGGTGAAAATATCTGTAATTTGCACTGTGAAAAATGGCGAGGAGGTAATATCAGATACTGTAAATAGCATTATAAATCAAACAATCCCTTATTGGGAATTTATAATCATTGATGATGGTTCAAGTGATTCAACATTGGCACTATTAGAAGGTTTTGCAAGAATGGATTGTAGGGTTAAGGTTATAAAAACTGAAGGTGTAGGAAGAGCTAAAGCATTAAATTTGGCTATTCAAAAATCAAGTGGTGAATATATAGCGAATATTGATGCAGACGATCCCTCTCATCCTCGACGATTAGAAATACAGCTGAAATTATTAGAGGAAAAGAAAGAAATTTCTTGTTTAATCTGTGATTCTTATTTTATAAATGGTAATGGAAAGCCTAAATGGCCTAATGTAGAACAAACGGAATTAAGTAGCGTAAAGGTAAAAGAAATTGACTATGTATCCTTATTAAAAAGAAATTCTATTAATCATAGTTCCTTATTTATTAGAAAAAAGAATCTTGAGGAATTTGGAGGATATAATGAAAGGAGACAATCCCTCTTAGATTATGATTTATGGCTTAGATTGGTGGATAATGGAGAAAAAATTTATAAATTACCTTATGTGCTAACTTCCAAAAGGATTCATTATAACCAAACATTTGAAAATAAAAAAAGATTAAGGTACTTAGTAGACACTAGAAATCTAAAAAAGCACTATATAAAAAAGTCCTCCTTCCCCATTAAATGTAAATTTTTTGCTGAAATTAGCATTTTTTATGGATTATTACCTCAATATGTGCGTTATTTGATAAAAAAAGTGTATGTAAAGTTTAATTAGGGGCATTCAAAATTTTAGCTAGAGGAATAAGGGGAATTAAAATGTCTAGTTTAAAAAAGGTTTTAAGATTATTTTTTTCGCTATTAGTAAAAATTTCACCTGTTCTAGCGAGTAAAGCACTTTATTATAAAACTTTTCGAAAGAGACTTAACTTGAAAAAACCTCAAACATTTAATGAAAAATTGATGTGGCTAAAGTTATATGAAGATGATTTTCTAAAAACGCGGTGTACTGATAAGTATTTAGTTAGAGACTATGTTAGTCAAGTAGGATATTCCAATATTTTAATCGGTTTGTATAAAGTATATAACCATGTTGAGGAAATCGATTTTGGCGAATTGCCGAATAGTTTTGTCATGAAATGTACACATGGGTCGGGGTTTAATATTATCTGCCCTAACAAAGAGAACTTAGATCAAAAACAGACTATATTAAGATTAAAAAAATGGATGAATGCCAATTATGCTCTTTTCGCTGCAGAAACACACTATTCGAAAATTAAGCCAAGAATCATTGTTGAAAAATTTTTAGGAGATGAGTTGAGTAGTACATTACCAGTAGATTATAAAATTCATTGTTTTCACGGAAACCCACGGATTATTGAGGTTGTATTAAATCGTGGAACTTCTGAACAAAAACATCTTATGTTGAATCAATATTGGGATGTGTTACCTTACAATGAAGATAGCATAAATATCCCCAAAATAGTTGATAAGCCTAAGCAATTGAATAAAATGTTGAGCATTTCAAGGGTGTTAAGTGAAAAATTCACCTATGTAAGAGTTGATTTATACTTTTTGGGTACTCAAATATATTTTGGTGAACTTACCTTCACACCTGATGCCTGTTTACACAGGGATTTAATTCATGATACAGACTATAGACTAGGGGAATTATTAGATTTGACAGCCCTAAATAAAGGTTCTTCATCTCGGACACTGATGCAAGGAGGATAAAGTGAAATAGCGTTAGCGAGGAAAAGTCCTTTTGTGAGGTATAAAAATGTTCTTAATAAAGAGTAGTTTAAGAGCCTGCTTTTCATTGTTAATAAAAATTTCTCCATTAATAGCTAGTAAATTACTATTCTTTAAAACTTTCAGAAGAAGATTGAATTTAAAGAAGCCACGTACATTTAATGAAAAGTTAATGTGGTTAAAATTATATGAAGATGATTCGTTAAAGATAAAATGTGCGGATAAATATTTAGTACGGGATTATGTTAGGGAGGCAGGCTATTCTCAAAATTTAATCAATCTATATAGGGTGTATGACAGTGTTGAGGAAATTAATTTTGAAGAACTGCCTCATAGTTTTGTGATGAAATGTACACATGGTTCGGGATTTAATATTATTTGCCCTAATAAAGAGACATTGGATGTAGAACAGACTATATTAAAATTGAAGAAGTGGATGAAAGCTGATTATGCCCTGTTCGCTGCAGAAATGCACTATTCTAAAATTAAACGAAGAATTATTGTAGAAAAATTTTTAGGGGATGAATTAAATAGTACATTACCAGTAGATTATAAAATCCATTGCTTCCATGGAGAACCACAGATTATCGAGGTTGTATTAAATCGTGGAACCTCTGAACAAATACATTGGATGTTTAATTTAAATTGGGAAATATTACCTTATTATAGCTGTTGTGTTAATGTGAATGAAAGAATAAATAAGCCCGGAAAAATGGATAGTATGTTGGAAATTTCCGAAGAATTAAGTAAAGAATTTTCCTATGTAAGAGTTGACTTATATTTATGTCAGAACGAAGTATATTTTGGCGAACTTACTTTTACACCTACTGCTTGTTTAGATAACTACTTTATAGATGATGCGGATGTTCAGATGGGAAAACTATTAGATTTGACAGTTGTAAGGAACGATCATCTTTCTAAAAGGTTGATGCCCATGTATGTTAAAGGGGAGTAAGGGATTTACAGTGAGAAGTAAAATTTTGATCATTTTTAAATAAACAGGACTATTAAATTTTTAAAAAGGGTTGTTGAACATCGTACAACTAACAGTATTTAGAGATAGACTAGCAACAAAATTTATGCGAAATACATGTTGGTTATTGTTTGAACAAATTTTTAGACTGGGATTATCATTAGTTGTCACATCACTGATGGCTCGATATCTTGGTACTGAAGGGTTTGGATTAATTAATTATGGTTTAGCGTATATTATGATTTTTACAACAGTCAGCAATCTAGGAATTGATAGTATTCTTGTAAATGAAATTATAAAACATAGAGAAGAAACCGGCAAAGTGATCGGCACAACTATCTATTTGCGTCTTGTTTCTTCAATTATTTCTATTTTCGGTCTATTTTTAATTGTGAAATATTTAAATGTAGATGACAAAACGATTCAAGTAATTACTTTGATTCAGTCTGTTTCGCTTTTATTTGTTGTATTTGATTCGATTGGATATTGGTTTCAGTCCAATTTACAATCGAAGTATATTGTAATAGCCAAATCGATTGCTGTTACTATTGGTTCTACATGGCGTTTAGCACTCATTTTTTTTGAGAAATCAATAGCATATTTTGCTGTTGCAACTGTGCTAGAGGCAATTGTCATGAGCGTATTTATTTTAATTTATTATATTCAATTTGACGGACCAAAACTCCGTTATTCATTTCAAGCAGCTAAACAATTGCTCTTTCAAGGATACCATTTTTTAATTGCTGGACTGTTGATTATGGTGTACACCCAAATCGATAAAATTATGCTGGGACAAATGGCAGGTAATATAACTGTTGGCATTTATTCTGCAGCAATGTCTATTTCTAGTTTGTGGATGTTTATACCGAATGCGCTCATTAACTCTGCAAGACCCATTATTATGGCTTCTAAGAAAGACGATGAAGATGCATATATTCAGAAAAATAAGCAGCTATATTGTTCTATCATTTGGATTGGTATAGGGGCATCAATTATCATTACCCTTCTTGCTAAACCGATTATTCTATTAATATATGGAAATCAATTTATAGAATCAATACATGTGTTAATCATTCTAATTTGGTCACGGATTTTTTCTTTAATTGGTACCATTAAAGCCATTTGGCTAACTTCAGAAAACTTAGGTAAGTATTTAATGTATTTCGTAGGAATCGGATCTCTTTTGAATATTATCCTTAATTTAATACTAATACCTAAATATGGGGCCGTCGGCGCAGCTATTGCTACGCTTTTTGCGGAAGTAGTATCTACTTTTTTGGCTAATTTGCTATTCAAAAAAACAAGATTGTTGTTTACATTAATTATCGAATCATTGTTATTTAAAGGCGTGAAATAAGAAAGGTATCAAACTTATTATGTATGTTATGTAATCGTGGAATATAGTAATATTGCTGGAATGAGTGACATTGTTTTTGTTGAAAAAAATAGCTCTCCAGCAAAAGAATCTACACATTTTTCTGATCACTGCAGTACTTCCTATTTGCAAGGTTAATGCGTTTAACCGATTCTCCCATAGTAAAACCCATGACTGAAAGTGGCGGATGACCGTTTATTACATTTAATACATTTTGAAATGGGGTACAAGGAACATGTCCACTCAATTACTCCACACGCGAATCTTAAATGAATCGTTATTAAACATCAATTGGTTAGATTATTCGCATATCGTAGCTACGATTCATAAATATTTGGAAGGAGCGGAAGGCGAATTAGTAGGTTGGCTTCATTCGCCTCTAGAAAATAATGAGGATTTGATGAGTTCAATTCAATGTATAGCAAATGAAATTAAAATGATGGCAGATGTGTTAGTCGTTGTAGGCATAGGAGGATCTTTTTTAGGTGCAAAAGCTGTGCAAGAAGCGTTGACACCGTATTTTAGTATTCATCCACAAGGTATTGAAGTTGTATATGTAGGACAAAACATGAGTGGCGCTTATATTCAGCAACTATTAACGAGCCTTAATAATAAAGAAATCTATGTAAATGTCATTTCAAAATCTGGCACAACACTTGAGACTGCTTTAGCCTTTCGTGTATTAAAAGGATATGTTGAAAAACGCTATGGTGAGGATGCTGAAAAAAGAATCATTGTAACAACAGGTGCTAAAAAAGGTTTGTTGAAGAAAATGGCAGGGAGTATAGGATATAGACAATTTGTGATTCCTGAAAGTATTGGAGGCCGTTATTCGGTGTTAACAGCGGTTGGTTTGCTACCAATAGCGGTAGCTGGTGTAGATATTTTTCAACTACTAGAAGGGGCAAAAAAAGCGGCTAAACTTTTAAAAGAAGAGAGCCTTGAGAGAAACGAAGCTTATCGTTATGCAGTTATCCGACATGTTTTATATAAAAAAGGATACCACATTGAATTACTTGCCTCTTTTGAACCTTGTCTTGCATATTTCAATGAATGGTGGAAGCAATTATTTGGAGAAAGTGAAGGAAAAGATAAAAAGGGGTTATTTCCAACTGTGGGGATTTACCCTACAGATTTACATGCTATTGGTCAGTATATACAAGAAGGCCGTCCAATTCTTTTTGAAACATTACTTCATTTTAAAGATATAGTAGAGGATTATCATGTTCCTTTTGATTACAAGAATGAAGACCAACTTAATTATTTAGTTAATCGTAGTTTTAATGAGATTAATGCTCTGTCCAAAAAAGGTACTGCAATAGCGCATGCAGAGGGGGGCGTACCTGTTATTCAATTTGAATTAGACCGACTTGATGCATATCATTTAGGCTACCTAATCTATTTTTTTATGAAAGCATGTGCGATGAGTGCATATTTATTACAAGTTAATCCTTTTGACCAACCAGGTGTAGAAGCATATAAAAATCACATGATGGCCTTGTTGGAGTCAAAGGATGTTTGGAAATAGAAATGTAAAAACGTAATCAGTTGGCCGGTAAGAAGAGGGATTTATTTGTTCATTCATGGAAGAAGAGGCGCATACAGCATAAGCAGTTAACGAACGTACTTCTAATGAAATTAATAAGAACATCGTTTAGTTCATAAGTTTATAAGGAAAGAATCCGGTAAATAACCTTTAATTAATGGTGCTAAAAGAGCGGCGATCATCATCAACTGTGCTGTTTGTTACTTTTATGGAGAAAAGGCACAAGGGGGACATAACATTGGAGGAAACAATGAGCTTAAAAGAAATAATAAAAATTATAAAAAAGCGTTTCTTACTTATTATGGTTTTTATGATGATTGCTATGGGCATTGCTGGTTATCTTAGTTTCTATGTTATAACGCCTATATATGAAGCGCGCGCGCAAATTTTAGTAAACCAAAAAAGTAATAATCAAGAATATTCGTGGTCGCAAATGGAGACGGACCTACAATTAATCAACACGTATAATGTCATTATTACAAGTCCTATTATTTTAAATAAGGTCATCGAAGAACTAAATTTAGATGTCAATCATGATCAATTGGCAAGTCAAGTTTCAGTATCACATGAAAGTGATTCGAAAGTAGTTAATATCACCGTACAAGATTACAAACCACAACAAGCTGTTACCATCGCCAATACAATAGCAGCCATTTTTCAAGTGGAAATTCTGACCCTGATGAATGTCGATAATATAAATATTTTATCAGTAGCGAAATTAAGTGAAAATACGAAACCTATAAAACCAAATAAAATAGTTAATATAGCGATTGCAGGGATCGTTAGCTTACTATTTGGAATAGGTTGGGTATTTTTATTGGAATTTTTAGATACTACTATTAAAAATGAGCGTGATGTAGAAGAAATTATCCAGTTACCTATTATGGGATTAGTAAGCTCAATTCCACTAGAAAAAGAGAAGAAACATTCTTATAAATCACGTGGAGTTAGGGGGAATTAGCATGTTTAGTCTGAAAAGGAACAGAAGAAAAAAGTTATCGGTGATGAAACGAAAACTCGTAACAGTTTCAGATACTCAATCTATCATATCTGAGCAATTTCGTACAATTCGTACAAATATTACATTTGCTCTACCAGATCAAGAGGTAAAAACTATATTAATAACTTCCTCTACTCCGGGAGAAGGGAAATCAACGAATGGTTCTAATCTAGGTGTTGTGTTTGCGCAAGAAGGCAAGAAAGTTTTAATAGTAGATGCAGATATGCGTAGACCTACTTTACATCATATTTTTGGAATATTTAATATAGCTGGTTTATCCACAGTGCTTTCGAGAAAGAGTATGCTTTTTGATACGATTCAGGAAACTTCTATTATGGGACTGTCAATATTACCTAGTGGACCTATTCCTCCAAACCCAGCAGAATTACTATCCTCTAATACACTGGAAGCAGTTATGGAGCAATTAAAAAAAGTGTATGATGTAATTATTTTTGATGCACCCCCTGTATTATCTGTATCAGATGCGCAAATTTTGTCAAATAAGTGTGATGGCACTTTATTAATTGTTTATGCTAATGTCGCTCAAAAAGAAGCCGTCCTAAAAGCAAAAGCAGCTCTCGTTACATCACAAGCAAAGATTTTAGGCGTTGTATTAAATAATTATAAAATGCCGAAAAGTTACAAGGCATATTATCAGTATTATGGAATAGATGAGTAACAGGAGACTATAATAAAGTGAAGTTTCAATCAGTGGGGGAGCTCACTCCCCCGCTGATTGATTTTTTAAAGCTTGGCGGCTTATTTCTTTTTTGTTACAGATAAATTAATTAAAACTTTATTGAGGAGAGAAAGATTGAACATTCTGATTGCAGGTGGTATGGGTTATATTGGTTCCCATACATATGTTTGTTTACGGGAACGTTTTCCTGAAGCTCGATTAGTAATAGTGGACAATTTGGTAAATAGTAGCCTCAAACTATTAGAGCGATTAAAAAAGATTATGCAAGAAGATATTGTATTTCATCAAATAGACATTTGTTGTGAACAAGAAGTAGAAAAAGTATTTCTTCAGTATCAAGTAGACAGTGTTATCCACTTTGCTGGATATAAAGCAGTTGGGGAGTCTGTAAGCAATCCATTAAAGTATTATCAAAATAATGTAGTTAGTACATTAAATTTGGTGAAATATTGTTTGAAATACCGTGTAAAGCGCTTTGTATTTAGTTCATCAGCTACGGTTTATGGTGAAAGAGAGGGCCCATTTAGAGAAACACAGCCCTTATTACGAACGAGTAGCCCTTACGGTGAGACAAAGGCAATGTGTGAGCGTATTTTAATGGATGTGGCCTATGCAACACCTGAGTTAGGTGTATCTTTATTGCGCTATTTTAATCCTGTCGGTGCCCATGAAAGTGGTTTAATTGGTGAAATATCTAATGGTATCCCTAATAATCTCATGCCCTATATTGTGAAGGTAGGGAAAAAAGAGTTAATGAGGTTAAATATTTTCGGTAGAGATTATCCGACTGTAGATGGAACAGGTGTACGTGATTATATTCACGTCATGGATCTAGCGGAAGGGCATGTTGCGGCGCTTGAGCATGTAACACCCGGTGTTCATATTTATAATTTAGGTACTGGAAGAGGTACGAGTGTTTTACAACTTGTGCATGCTTTTGAAGAAGTAAATGGAGTTAAGGTACCTTATCAGCTTGTTGAACGTCGCCCAGGAGACATAGCTTCTATTTATGCGAATGCTAGTAAGGCTGAACGCGAGTTGAAGTGGAAAGCGAAACGTACAATTGAAGAGATGTGCAAAGATGCATGGAACTTTGAAATACATGATACGCTCACTTAAAATGAAATATTTACACGTAGTCATTTGTCATCGTTATACGGTGATTGGCTAGCTTGTATTATGGGAAGGGGGAAAAGCTCAATTTGCGTTCTGAATCTTGACAATGATAAAATGAAGCGTGAGATAATAGAAAGTGTGGTCGTATATATGAAGGTTTTATTTATCGGCGATATCGTCGGTTCAATCGGGCGCGATGCAGTAGCAAAATACTTACCGCGTTTAAAGAAAAAATATGCTGTCGATGTAGTCATTGCAAATGGCGAAAATGCAGCAGCAGGGCGCGGTATAACGCGTAGTATTTACAATGATTTATTACAAATGGGCGTGGATATCATTACGATGGGGAACCATACGTGGGATAATAAAGATATTTTTGAGTTTATCGACGATGCGGATTACTTAATTCGCCCAGCCAATTTTTCAAAGGATGCGCCTGGTCGTGGAATGGTGCAAATCGAGAAAAATGGTGTGACGCTTAGTATAATTAATTTGCATGGCCGTGTTTTCTTGCCACCGCATGACGATCCGTTTGCGATGGCAGATGAATTAGTAGCAGAAGCACATGAAAGATCACCCCTTGTTTTTGTTGATTTTCATGCAGAGGCGACGTCAGAGAAAATTGCACTTGGCTGGCATTTAGATGGTCGTGCTTCAGCAGTCGTTGGGACACATACGCATGTGCAAACAGCAGATGCACGTATTTATCCAGGCGGTACGGCTTATATTACGGACGTTGGGATGACGGGACCCTATGATGAAATTTTAGGGATGACGAAGGAAAGTGTCATTTATAAATTCCAAACGAATATGCCGTCGCGATTCGAAGTACCGAAAAAGGGGCGCGATGTGCTAAGTGGCTTCTTTGTTGACATTGACGATAAAACAGGAAAAGCGATTCGTCAAGAACGTATTTATATAAATGAAGACTATCCGTTTAAAGGGTAATGTTCGTAAACGAGCTCATATAAGGGCTCGTTTTTATTATGGAATAAAACGTTCATTTATAAAAAGACCTCTTCATAAATATAAGTAAAGTGTTTAGCGAGGAGAGCGAAGTTGAATATTCTGATTGCGGGTGGCAATGGTTTTATTGGTTCTCACACGTATATTTCCTTACGTGAGAGGTTCCCTGAAGCACAGTTAGTCATTGTAGATAATTTAGTCAATAGCACGCGTAAAACATTAGAAAACTTACGTAAAATGACGGGTGAAAATATGTTGTTTTATGAAATTGATTTATGTGATGAACAAGCAGTAGGGGCATTGTTTCAAGACTATCCATTTGATGGTGTCATTCATTTTGCTGGTTATAAAGCAGTGGGTGAATCTGTTATCAATCCTTTAAAGTACTATATGAATAATTTAAATAGTACATTGCATTTAGTAAAATACTGTCTGGAATATGAGGTGAACAAGTTTATATTTAGTTCGTCTGCTACCGTTTATGGAAAGTGATGCGTTATTACCAGCGAGCAATCCTTACGGTCAGACAAAGGCGATGTGTGAGCAGATTTTAATCGATGTAGCCCGTGCAAATCCAGCGTTTAGTGTCGCTTTATTGCGTTATTTTAATCCAGTTGGAGCGCATGAAAGTGGCTTAATTGGTGAAGCAGCTAATGGGGTGCCAAATAATTTAATGCCCTATATAGCGAAGGTGGCAAAAGGGGAGTTGCCGATCTTAAATATTTTGGGGGGCGATTACCCAACTGTAGATGGGACCGGTGTACGGGACTATATTCATGTAATGGACTTAGCAGAAGGGCATGCTACAGCGCTAGAACATTTAGCGCCTGGTGTATGTATTTATAATTTAGGTACAAGTAAAGGAACGAGTGTTTTACAGCTAGTAAAGGCGTTTGAAGAAGTGAACGGCGTAAAAGTACCTTATCAAATTGTGGAGCGACGTCCTGGCGACTTAGCTATTATGTATGCCGATGCTAGCAAAGCGGAGAAACAGTTAAATTGGAAAGCGAAACGCACTATTAAAGAAATGTGTCGAGATGCTTGGCGTTTTGAAAAGTATGGTATATTAATTCGATGAAAATTCAAACAGACCGTAATAAATAAGTTATTGAAAAATCAACAATGAAAACGAACTCATGATAAGTGGGGGCGTTTTTTTATTTGGCAATAAATATTAGTAATTAGTAATATTTACATTAAATTTAATATTAACCTAGTATGAAATAATTATGTTTATTAAAGAAATAAATTACTTATTTTAAAAATATTTAGGTAAAATATAATGTTTTATTTTTTGAATTAACAAAAAAATACTAAACATTTATGTATAATGATGGTATACTGCTATTTGCATTTACATTTTTTAATAATGGAGGATAACAATATGAAAAAAACAAAAGCATTTAATATTGCAATCGCGTCAGCAGTTGCCGCTAGTGGAATTGTAGTAGTAGCACCTACACAATCTGAAGCGTCAGTGAGCTTCTCTGATGTAACGAGTTCAAACACGCATGCAGCTGCAATTATTCAACTAGCAGAGCGCAACATTTTGAAAGGGTATGCTGATGGGACTTTTGGTGTGAACAAATCATTAACACGTGGACAAGCAGCGAAAATTATTGCCAATATTTTAGAGTTAGATACTAAAAATGTTGTAGACCCAGGATTTTCAGATGTTAAAAAGACAGATGAATACTACGGTGCAATTGCTGCATTGAAAGCTAAAGATATTATTTCAGGACGCCCGGATGGCACATATGGACAATATGAAACAATTAATCGTGGTCAAATGGCGAAAATTCTTGTAGAAGCATTTGAATTAACAGGTTCTAAAGAGACACCTTTTACAGATTTAAAGGGTGCTCAAAGCTTTGTTAACTATATTGAAATTTTATATGCAAATGAAGTAACTACTGGAACTTCAGCTACTACATATGGACCATTACAAGCTGTTAAGCGTGGTCAATTTGCTTCATTTGTTGTACGTGCAGAAGAAGCTGCAAAAGCACAAGAAGAAAAGCCGAATGTAGTTTCTACAGTAGTAGGTAGTATTAAGGATGGTTTGTTAAACACTGAAAATGGTTCTTTTGAAGTAGCAGAAGAAGTGGCAGCGGTATTTAATGATGCTAACGCCAAGGCATTAGAAGACTCATCTGTTGTATTAGATATTGAATACGAAAATGCAAAAGTAGCTTCACTTCAGCCAGTAGCTGTAAAAAAAGGGAAGGTAGTAGGCGTTCGTTATATTAAATTAGTTAAAGAAAATACGAAGTTTTCTGCTCCAGGCTTTAATTTAGCAGAGCTAGTAGTTGCAGCCAAAGGTTTAACAGTAGAGGGCGTTACTGTTAATAAATTAGAGGCAAATGCAGAAGTAACATTAAAAGATACAAAAATTGAAAAACTACAAGTAGTGAATAAAGCGATTAAAATTACGATTCTAGGGAAAGTGTCTATCCAAACTTTAGCTTTACCTGAAAACGTAAAACTAGAGGATGTAATTCCGAATCATGCAGAAGTAGACATTGATATTAAAGATGTAATTACTGGAACGGATGAAGGAAATGGGGGGACAGATTCAGGTAACGCTGGTAACGGTTCTTCAGGAAGCAATCAACCGACTTTAGATGCGACTTTAGATGCAGCGATTAATAATCTTGTAACAAACTATGCGAGTAAGGTAGCTTCTGTTGCAGACGTGACGTTCAATTCGTCTAATAACAAAATTATTATGACATTTAAGCCAGAAGCAGATAATTTAACAAGTGCTGAGATTCGTGCGTTGTTAGCTGGTGAGCAAGGCAATTATAACTTTAATAGTTTAGTAAAAGGTTTAACTGCAGATCAAATTGACAAGTTATTAACAATTACTTCAGTGAAGGTAGCTGCAGGTAAACATTCAAAGGTGTTCAATCGTAGTAACTATTTCGATTACACAACACTAGATATTAAGAAAGATGTGTTAATTGTCGATGTAGATCAATTCATCGATGATGCACATAAAGTAAATGGTGTCGTTTCGAACGTAAAAGAATTGAAAAATATGTATAGCAATAAAATTACCATTACAGCTAGTGGTGTAACATACACAGTTGAAATGAAATAGTGATGGATTTCCCCTAAAGTAAAAATACTTTAGGGGATTTCATTGACACTAACAAATTCAAATAAAAGGGAAAAGGGTAGGGCTGATTGCATTGAAAAAACTGAAATGGGTATTGATTTTTTTAGGCGTAATTGTGCTGAGTATCGGGAGTTATGTACTATATGAATTTAAGTTTAAAACATTCGATATAGCAGATGAAAAAATCGATCAAATTGTTAAGGAGGATTACTCGCTGCTCTTACCTGATGGTACTGAAGTTGTAATTACGAGTGATGGTGAAATCCTTGAAGAAAAAAATGAACAGCTTCAAGTAGAAGATAATGTATTTTTGAATGTTAAAGATAACAGCATTGTATCTGTAACAGATAATTCAGGAAAAGAAATTACTCACGCTATTTATAAGGCAAATATGAAAGTTGAAAAAGTAGAAGATAATAAAATTTCTATTACTACAGAATCAGGAGAAAAAATAACTTCACCCATTATTACAGAAAATAATAATGCTCAAACAGTAGAAAAAGTAACTGCCGCTTCAATTAAAGCAAAGTATAACGGGACGCTGCTTGCGTTACAAAAACAAGCACAGTCTAGGATTGGGAATTTAATTGTTGCTGCTAAAAAAGAATACAGTGAGAAGAAAGCAAATGGTGAAAGCATTAGCGCAGGCTATTTTTATAAAAAGTATGTAGGGTCTGCTAATTCACTCGAATCTTCTACAGATGTAACCTTTGAAAAACTAATGACAATTGTTGAGGCAGATCTTGTGGCAAATGGCTTTGATCAAACAGAAGCGCAAAGCTTTAGAGATGAGTATGAAAAAACAAAAGAAGAATTACGTTCAAATTTAATGGATAAAGCTTTAGCAATGATTAAATGAAAAACATCTGCTTTGTTTTAATTACTTACAAATAAAATATATTTAAAGATTACTATGAAATATTAACTATGAAACAAAATAAATAGAAATGTATAAAAAATAGAAAATAATTACTCGGAAATAGTCTATAAGGTAATGAAAAAACAGTGTGATAATGATAGGATATAATTATGATACTTTGGAGTATTATTCAAACGTCAATTGTCATAAGTAAAGGGGCTAAAGAATGTCCAAAAAAAGTATATTGATTATAAGTCAAAATTTTTATCCTGAAATTGGTAGTGCGGGAAATCGGATTAAAAATATTTATCAACTTTTGAGTAGTGAATATGATGTTGATGTGTTGACAACGGAGGCGTCATATCCTAACAAAAAGCTGTACATAGATGAGGATTTTTGGCATGATCACAAGCTCAATGAGGATGAACGCATTTATCGAGTGAAAATTACTAATCGTAAATACACACAAAGTATGTTTAATCGCTTGCTTTATTATTTAGAAATGATGATGCGGATGATTTGGCTAATTTTATTTTCGAAAAATAAATATGACACAGTGTTTGTGACTAGCCCACCTATTTTTTTAGGTTTAGTCGGTGTCTTAGCTAAATTTCGTTATAAGGCTAAATTAATACTGGACGTTCGAGATTTGTGGCCAGACTCTTTAAAAGGTGTCGGTGTTTTTAATTATAAGTGGGTTATAAGTTTTTTTAAGATCATTGAAAAGTATCTTTATAACCGGGCAGATTCCATTGTCATTAATAGTAAAGGTTTCTATAAGCCTATTTCACAATATTTAAAGAAGGACACGCCTATTCATTTTATGCCTAATTCAATACGTGAAGAAGAACTTACTTTTGACCAAGAGAAAAATCAAGATTTTACAGTTGTATACTCAGGCAATATTGGGTTAGCGCAAGATGTTGATTTTTTAAAAGGTCTTTCAAAAGCGCTACATGAAAAAGAGATCACTTTACATGTAGTAGGTTTTGGATTGAAAAGAGGGGAGTTACAACATTTTGTTAAAGAGCATGAACTAACAAACGTTCACTTTATCAAAACGATGACGAGACAACAATGTCTAAAGTTGATTAAACAAAGTCATGTAGGCGTCTTAGGTTTAAAAGATGAAGAAGTATTTGACACTGTATTACCTGGGAAGTTGATTGATTATATCGCTTGCGGCTTGCCGATTGTAGCTGGAGCTTCGGGCTACATCAAATCGATAATCGAGAACAAACAAATTGGTTATGTCTCAGAAACTAGAGACGTAAATGAAATTGTGCAATACATAGTTTATCTGAAAGAAAATATACATGTTGTCAATGACATGGCTATAAACAATAAACGAATTATTCATAGCGATTTCTTATGGGAGTCGAATATTAATCTATTAATCGATGCAATTGAGGATGAAAAAGCTACTCAACAAGTACAGAATTTGGTTCCTGAAAAAGGAAAAGGGATTATAAATATTAACAGTAAGGTTAACTAAAATGAGAAAAAATATATGTATGTTCGTGTGGAATCATTTTACGAATGATGCACGTGTTATGCGAGAATGTACAGCGTTGTCAGAGGCTGGATACAATGTTGATTTAATTTGTATCCATGACCCCAACGATAAGACAATGCCGTTTGAAGAGAAAATGAATGAGCGTTTTACAGTAACAAGGGTACGTCGATATCCTGTTACGGTTTTATTGATGCAAAAGTTATTTAATGTAGTAAAACGAAATAAAGCATTAGCTGTCTTGCTTTTTTTATGTTGGTTAGGATTCATGTATGTACTGCCAGTGATGACAGCGATATTATCTTTATGTGTATTTGCTTTACTTAAATCGAAATTGAAAAAACTGTTTATTAATGCCTGTATAGTCGCGCGAATGATTATGAAAGGTCGACACAAACATTATGATATATACCATGCCAACGATTTAAACACCCTACCACAAGGGTATGTTTGTGCTAAGCTGCGATTCAAACGTAAAAAACTAATTTATGATTCGCACGAAGTTCAAACTAGCCGTACGGGCTATGGTCCTATCCATGGGTTAATGGAAAAGTATTTTATTAAGAAGATCGACGCGATGATTGTAGAAAATCACACACGTGCAAAATATAACGAAGAACGATATGGATTTTATCCGCATGTCGTTCATAACTATCCTTTTATAACGAACATTCAGCCAGCAAATAAGATAGATCTACATCATATGCTGAAGTTGCCAAAGGAAGAAAAAATTTTACTTTATCAAGGTGGCATTCAAGCAGGACGTGGGTTGGACAAGCTAATCGAAGCAGTTCCATATATTAAAGAAGGGACGGTTGTATTAATAGGTGACGGTAAAATCAAACCAATGCTCCTCCAAAAGGTAAGGGAAATGGAACTAGAAAATCGAGTGAAGTTTCTCCCGAAAGTACCATTAAAAGATCTACCTTCCTATACAGCCAATGCATATTTAGGCTTCCAAATCTTAAACAATGTCTGCTTTAACCACTATTCAGCTTCATCGAACAAATTATTTGAATACATGATGGCCGGTGTTCCTGTAGTTGCTTGTAGTTTTCCAGAGATTCAGCGAGTTGTTGAAGGAGAGAATGTAGGGATTTGTATTGATTCCCATAATCCTGCTGAAATTGCGAGAGCGGTGAATGAGCTAACGGAAAATCAAAAGAAGCGAGACTCGTTTAGTGCTAATACTGTTCAGGCGAGACAGAAATATAATTGGGAAGTTGAAAAAACAAACTTATTAAGAATATATCGTAATTATTAAGGGGACAATAACGTTTTGAAGTAAAAGAGTTTAATAGATTTTCACCAAATAATTAATAAAAGAATCTTCTTACACAACAGGGATATAAAAATCACAATAAATACTGTACACAATATCTAATTTTAAATATATAACATGTAAAAAGGGAGATTTTAATGATGGTAAGACAATTAAAACACGAGTATATGGAAGCTAGAGATTTTAGAACAAGAAATATGCAAGTAAATACTACAGATATGGTTGATATTTTAGTGAAACAAAAAGAAGAGTTGGAGGCTGAGTTTACTGAAATATTAACGTTTATAGTTGAAGATATGAAAAATCAAGAGGAGACGATGAAAAATCTTTTAACTTCTACAGGTTCTAACGATTACATGATTAATGAATATAAAAGTAAGTATAATAAAGCACTTGCTGAAATATCTGAATTAAAAAGTCGTTTAAGTATTATGGAGAAGAAATATACTAGTTTAGCAAATTCTAAATTAGGGAAAATTACTCTAAAATATTGGTCTTTTAAAAATAGAAAGTAAGTTTTCAAATAAGGAGAACAACAATGAGAAACCGATTTTTATCAATTTATAACGAATATAAGAAAGAGTCACAGCTTAAATCTATAATACAAACAATAAAAAAAGAAGAGAAAAAGATAAAAAGTTCGTTTGAATTAAACAGTGACAATTGGTATGTTGAGAATTCAACTGTTCAAATTAGAAATTTTGATGGAAGTTTTCAAATAGACACTACTGCACTTGATAAAGAGTTTATATACATCTCATATCTTGAGTTAAATAACGATTTCTCTCATTCTCCAAAACATAAAATCCTCAATAATGGAAAGTATCTGGTTAATTTTGTAGGTGAAACAGATGCAAATAATCGAATTGAATTATTTATTATTCAATATAAAAATAAAAAACGATTTAATATAAAACCGATTTTATTGAATAATTATGATGTTATTAACATTAACCAAAATGAAGAAGTACGTTTAGCAATGCGTGTTAGCGGTAAAGGTGTATGTACTATTAACTCAATACAAATTTTTAAACTGAAATCTGATATAAATGAATTAAACCCATCACAAAAAGAGTCGACTAGTAATTTTGAAATTCAAGATTATAAATGGAATCTATATAAGAATATTAATATTTCTAATTTAGATAACTGGTTTTTTAATAAGAAGAAAAGTTGTTCAGTAAGTACAGCTAATAATCAAATAATACTGAATTCTAATTTTAATAATAAAGAGTTTGCTTATATTTCGTATTTAGAAAAAAACGTTGATTTTAGTAAAAAGCCTAAGAGTCTAGAGTTTACGATAGAAAATGATTTTATGTATAAAGTAACTTTTGAAGGGGAGAAACAGGATACACAGAGAGTTGAATTGTATCTAATATTTTATACAAAAGACGGGAAAAAAGAGCAGATTGAGACTGTTTTAATGAATGAATCACGTGTTATCAAGCTTAAAAGTTCTGTTAAGTTCTTTAGAGTTGCAATAAGGATTTCTGGTATAGGAAAATCAGAAATTAAAAATATTTGTATTGAAAAGAAAAAAGAATTAGATGGAGTGCCTTTTGATAAATTAAAAAAATTAGGTATAAATGAGCCTAAAAGCATGAAAGAGTTGAAAGTAGCAGCAATTTGCGATGAATTTACTATGCAATGCCTTAAACCTGAAGTTGATTTAATTAAATTTGGTCCAGATGATTGGAAAGCTATTTTTGAGTTCGAAAGACCTGATGTTTTATTTGTTGAATCTGCTTGGCAAGGGAATGATGGCAGATGGACACGTAAAGTTTCCTATATTAATGATACAAATACATTACAGCTTCAAGAATTGGTTAAGTGGTGTAAAGAACATGACATTCCAACAGTTTTTTGGAATAAAGAGGATCCTGTACATTTCAACTCATTTATAAAAACTGCAGTTAATTTTGATTTTATTTTTACAACGGACGAAGATTCTATTGCAAACTATATTAAAAATGTAATACATAAACATGTTTATGCACTTCCTTTTGCAGCACAACCAATACTTCATAATCCGATAGAAATATTTGAGCGAGAAGATAAAGCTTGCTTTGCTGGTTCTTATTATGCAAATAAATATTTAGAACGACAGAAAGATATGAATTTGTTATTAGAAAATGCAGGGAAATATGGACTGGAGATATTTGATAGAAATTATGGTAAAAAGCTAAAGGAATTTTATTTTCCTGACTATTTAAGAAAATATGTAGTAGGAAATTTAAAAGGACACGAAATTGTAAAAGCATATAAAGGATATAAAGTCGCTTTAAATGTTAATAGTGTAATTGATTCACCAACTATGTTTTCACGAAGAGTGTTTGAATGCTTAGCATGTAATACCCCTGTAGTGAGTACTTTTTCTAAAGGAATTGAAAATGTTTTAGGCGACACAGTATATATGGCCAAAGAAGAAGGGCAATTAGCATCCATTTTCAATGACTTGTTTAAAAATAAAGAGATTTATGAAGTAAAAGCGCATCTAGGCTATAGAAAAGTAATGTCGGATCATACTTATGAGGAACGATTGAAATTTGTTTTTAGTAAGATAGGTTTTACTTTTGAAAATGTGAATTCTAAAATAGTAGTTTTAAGTATGGTTGAAAATAAAGTAGAAGCCAAAAAAGTATGTCATATGTTCCAACAACAATCATATAGTGAAAAACATTTAATACTTTTAGTTAAGGATTATAATTTAGCACATGATTTAGAAAATTTAAATGAATCAATATCACTATTTACTCTAGATGATTTTAAATCAATAAAAGATAATTTTGTTCATGGATTTATTAGTAATTTTAATGTGAAAAATTACTATGGTCCTCATTATCTATCTGATTTAGTTCTGGCTTTTAAATATGCAAAATCAGATATAGTTGGAAAAGCAACATATTATAAATGTGATCGCTCAGGGGAAATAGCATTAATTACAAATGGAAATATGCATACTTATGTTAGCCAGTTATACTTTGAAAATTCTATTATTAAAGTTTCTCCAGTTTTAAATATATCTAACAAACGAATTGTTGAATTAATGGAAAATAATAAATTAGAGAGCTTATTTAGCAAGGGCTATAGATTATATTCAGCAGACAAATTCAATTTTATTCAAAGTTATCAAGGCGAAACTATGAATAATTTAGTAGCTGATCAGATAATGATTTAATCTTAAAGGAGTAAGTATTGGTGAAAACAACATATGTTGCAGATGAAAAAAATTTATTAAGTGACGGATGGAATAAAGATTATTCAAATGAAAATTATATAGTCTCCATGTCTAATAATGGAACAGAGCTTAAAGTTAAAGCAAAAAAAAATAATGAAAATGCCTCACATATTTACGCTTATTATAATAATGATGAAACTGAGGACATTTGGATGGAGCAGGTCAAGTCTCTATCAACATGTCAGATAGTTTTAGAAGGAACAGTTGAAGGTAGTTTACAAATACACTTGAGTGTTATTGGTTATAATGACAAAGGTTCAAAAATTTTAAATGAAACGATAAGTTTAGATTTTTATAAGAATCTCCAATTACCTAAAAATATCTCAAAATTACAATTTGCACTTAGAATTTCTGGAGAAGGGGAGGCAAATATTACATGTCTTAAATTTAAAATATTCAATGTGAGCAACGCACTATTATCAGAAAATATTATCAATGAAAATAGTGTAGGGGATTATTTAATAATTTCTAACGTATATCCGGAAAAAAATAACCTGTATAGAAATATGTTTGTTCATCGTCGTGCACAGCTTTATGAATCATCTCAAGTGCCTATGGATATTTTTAGATTTACATCTTCTGAAAAAAATCTTAGTTTATATAAATTCGAAGGTTCATTGGTAATTAATGGTGGGGAAGAACAACTTATTAATTTACTAAAAACGAAAAAATACAAAAAGATTTTAATTCACTTTGTTAATCAAGAAATGATTGAAGCAATTGAAAAAAGTGGTATCAATATTCCAATTATTATTTGGATCCATGGTGTTGAAACAGAGAAATGGTATCGACGTTGGTTTAATTTTAGTGGTAGCTCGTCTCAATTATCGAGTGTATTACAGAATATTGAAAAGAATAGAAAAGTTGTTGACTTTATGCGCACACTTTATCAATCGAAAACATTAGATGTTAAATTCATTTTTGTATCAAAATGGTTTAAAGAAGCAGTAGCAGAAAATGATACAAATACAGTTATTACTAATTATGAAATTATTCATAATGTTATTGATGAATCTCTGTTTAATTATATTGAAAAAGACATGGAACAAAGAAAAAAGATTTTAAGCATTCGTCCATATGCCTCTAGGAAATATGCTAATGATTTAACAGTAAAATCTATTTTAGAATTATCAAAAAAACCTTATTTTGATGAATTAGAATTTAATTTATTTGGAGAGGGACCATTATTTAATTCGACATTAGAACCAATTAGAAAATTTAAAAATGTTAAAATTCACAATTACTTTTTATCCCAAAATGAGATTGCTAAACTTCATAAGGAACATGGTATATTCATGTGTCCGACTAGACTTGATTCTCAAGGAGTTTCTATGTGTGAAGCAATGTCTAGTGGCTTAATCCCAATAACAAATGGTGTAACAGCAATTCCCGAATTCGTAGATGAAGAATGCGGCTATTTAGCAAGAAAAGAAAATTATATAGATATGGTCAATGCAGTAGAAGATCTATATTTAAACCCTGAAAAATTCATTAAAAAATCGCAAAATGCGGCACTCCGAATGGCAAATCAGTGTGGTAAAAATATTGTAATAAAGCAGGAATTAGATGTAATTACTTCATAGCAAGGATGGGGTTCATGAATATAACTATTATGGGTAGCTGTGTTACAAGAGATGCATTTGAAATTGTTAAGAATAACTTTAAATTGAATCATTATTTTGCTAGAACTTCGTTTATTAGTTTAATGTCTGAACCATTAAATATTAGAGAAAGTGAAATCAATTTAAAATCTAATTTCCAAAAAGCATGTGTTTTAGCGGATTTAAATAACGAATTTTTTAAAAAAATTAAGGACTCCTCGCAGCTGGGATTATTGATAATTGATTTAATAGATGAGAGGTTTAATTTAATTCAGTTAGGTAATGCGTATTTTACAAAATCAAATGAGATGGTAAACTCAGGTTTTTTAGATAATAACGAAGAGATTATAGAGCTAAATCGTTTAAGTAATGAAGTAACGGAATTATGGTATGAAAAGACAAAAGCTTTTTTTGAAAAGTTATTTACTATTTATGATAAGTCGAAAGTTATTTTTCATAAAACTAAATGGCAGTCAACTTATCTTGATAAATTTAATAATATTCAATACTTTAAAGAGACTAAGGAAATTCAATTAAAAAATGATATGTTACAAAAATACTATTCATTTATCGAAAGGGAATATCCGAGTTTACATATTATTGATATGACAAAAAATGAATATTTAGCTGATGAAAAACATAATTGGGGGCTTGCACCTTATCATTTCGAAAAAAAGTATTACCTCGACTTTATAAAAAAATTAAGTGATATTGAAGGTATTTGGTCAGCCAACTATTATGTAGAGAATACAAAAATGGGACAAGTGAATATTCTATATTCTTATGACACAGAAAAAACATATTTAGATTTGGGTACAACAAGTAATGTGGAAAATTCCAAAGATCTAAAGTTTGATGATAAAGGTATACCTATGTTAAAGGTGGGTAGTAACGGGCAATATGGATATCAGTATTACCCGATAACCATTAGTATTTACGGATTAGAATTAGTTTCTAAATATTATGTAACTGAAAATGACAAGTACTTAAAAGATTTCTTTTCGATTTGTGAGTATCTTGTAGACTCTCAAACACCAGAGGGAAGTTGGCCAGCTTTATTTGATTATTATTATGAAGTGAAAGAATCAGGCGTTTGTAGAAAACCATGGGTTTCTGCTCTTGCTCAAGGATTTGCAATCTCTAATTTATGTCGCGCATATAAGTTGTCAAATGATGACAAGTATATAGAGGCAGCCTTCAAAGCAATAACTCTTTTTGAAAAAGATGTAACAGAGGGTGGTGTGCGTAGAAAGTTATTTAATCAATTTACTTTTTATGAAGAATATCCAACAGAAATACCGACTCACATTTTGAATGGTTTTATGTTCGCTTTACTAGGTTTATATGATCTTTATTATTTAACTAAAAAATCTAAACCATATGAGTTATATAAAGAAGGGGTTTCCACACTTGAACATTTGATAACAATGTATGATTTAGGAAATGTATCATCGTATGATTTGTCTCATGTTACAATTACTGGAAACCCAGCTAAATATCATTATGGTTATCATTTAACACACATTAAATTGCTAAGTGCTTTTTCCATTATTGAACAGAATAAGATGTTTGAAAAAGTGCAAAGTAGATGGCTGAGTTATGCAAAAGGGAATAAATCGTTCTATAAATTAGAACCAAAATTTATGGATATTAAAGTAAATAGTTCTGATGAATATATTTTCAAAGATAATATAAAAAATGCTATTGATATTTATTATAAGCAGAGTGGAGACTATGAATATGCTGCATATATTTACAAAAATGGTGAGAAAATTTTTGTGAAGAAATATGACAGTATAAATAAGATTTTCTTCGAGCCTACGGAGTCAGATGAGTATACTTTAATGGTATTTATTAGAGATGAGTTTAAAAATGCTATATCGAAGACGTATACTATACAGTCAACATCAAAAGATATAAATGTAGATAGTATATTATCAAAAAACGTTGATGAGCTTAAGAAGGAAGTTGAAGTTTCAATAAATGAAGGTTTACTAACAGTTAAACTGCCGCAGTTAAATAAAGGATTAACAGTGGCATACTACCTTTCTAATAGTAAAGAGATTCTAGAGAAAAAATGGTATTCATTAGATAATAAATATACTTATCAATTGACAGAAAAAGATGAGTATAAATGTACTATATTTTTAAAAGACAAAAATAATAAAGCGAGTTTTGAAGTGACTATTAATTATTAATACGGAGGATAATATGAAACTATGTACAATCGGCCTAGGCTATATCGGATTACCAACGTCCATTATGTTTGCGAAACATGATGTGGATGTAGTGGGAGTGGACATTAAACAATCGGTCATTGACTCTTTAAATAATGGGCAAATTCATATCGAGGAGCCAGGACTTCAAGAGGCACTGGAAGAAGTTCTTGCAAAAAATAAATTTAAAGCATCAATGGAGCCAGAAAAAGCAGATGCTTTTATTATTTCTGTACCAACACCAAACAACGATGATCCATATAAATCATGTGATTTAACGTTTGTTTTAGATGGTGTGAAACGTGTATTACCACTTGTTGAAAAAGGAAATGTTATTATCGTTGAATCAACAATTGGTCCACGGAGCATGGATGACTATGTGAAGCCGCTTGTTGAAGCTGCTGGTTTTGTCGTAGGGGAGGATATTTATTTAGTACACTGTCCTGAGCGTGTATTACCAGGTCAAATTCTACATGAATTAGTTTATAACAACCGTATTGTTGGTGGTATTACACCAGCTTGTACAGAAGCGGGTGCTCGTGTATATAGTACGTTTGTTCAAGGGGGAATTATTAAAACAAATGCTAAAACAGCAGAAATGTCTAAGCTAATGGAAAATACATTCCGTGATGTGAATATTGCGCTTGCAAATGAATTGGCGAAAGTATGTAATGAGCTGGAAATTAATGCGTTAGAAGTAATTGAGATGGCAAATAAGCACCCACGTGTAAATTTACATACACCAGGCCCAGGCGTTGGAGGCCACTGTTTAGCAGTCGATCCATACTTCATCGTAGCGAAAGCGCCAGAAACAGCGAAATTAATTCACTTAGCACGCCAAATCAATGTATCGATGCCTGAGTATGTGGTGAATCAAGTAAATGAGTTAATGAAAAAACGTGATGGTAAAGTAGTGACGGTGTTTGGTTTAACGTATAAAGGGAACGTAGATGATACTCGTGAAAGTCCGGCTATGGATATTTATAACATGCTTCGTGCAGAAGGTAAGTTTGAGGTACGTGCATATGACCCACACGTGAATCAGTCATGGGTGGAACAAGATTTAGCGACAGCTGTCAATCAGTCAGATTTAGTTTTAATATTAACTGACCATCATGAATTCAAACAATTCACCAATGATGAGTTAGCTAGTATGAATGAAAAATTAATCTTTGATACGAAAAATATTGTGAAATCAGTTGAAGAGGGTATTGAATATGTAAACTACGGAAACTTATTTGCGGCCCTGAAGAAGGAAACTGTAACTTCATGACGGCTGTAGCGACAGTTTTAAAAGAACAAGTTCATAACCTTAATCTTATATTTCGATTAAGTGTAAATGAAATGAAAAGTAAATATCGTTCGCACTATTTAGGTGGGCTATGGCAATTTTTGAATCCTTTAATGCAAATAAGTGTATACTGGTTTGTATTTGGAATCGGAATTAGAGGGGGATCTCCAGTTGGAGATGTTCCTTTTTTCCTTTGGTTAATGACAGGGCTCATTCCTTGGTTATATATAGCCCCAACGTTAAATCAAGGTACTAAAAGTATTTCTAGTAAAATTAGCATGGTATCAAAAATGAGATTTCCAGTGAGTGTATTGCCTTCGATTATTATGATTAATAATGTCGTACCTTTTGTCGTCATGATGATTTTTGTGATTGTGTTAGTACTGCTAAACGATGCATTTTCAGGGGTATATATAGTGCAGCTACCTTATTATTTACTCTGTATGGTCGTGCTGATCTATGCCTTTAGCTTACTTACGTCGACTTTATCTATTATCGTAAGAGATATTCAGTTATTAGTGCAGTCTATCGTTCGATTTATGATGTTTCTGTTACCTGTTTTTTGGAGTATGGATAAATTGAATCCAACATTATTAGCTATTTTAAAATTAAATCCTTTCTATTATTTAATTGATGGTATTAGAGAATCAATTGTTGGTCATACATGGTTTTTCGAAGACGTGACATATACGCTATATTTTTGGAGTGTAACATTATTTATTTTAATAGTAGCTAGTCGTTTACACATGAAATTTAGAAATCAATTCGTTGATTTAATGTAGGGGGTTTCAATTTGAGACCGAAAGTAGTTTTTAATAATGTAAGTAAATCTTATAAGATGTATAGTAAACAGTCTGATAAATTAAAAGAATTATTCCTTTTGAATCGAAAATCAACAAAACAATTTCATGCAGTAAGAAATGTTTCCTTTGAAGTTTTTGAAGGGGAAGTGATAGGTGTTGTCGGATTAAATGGAGCAGGGAAATCAACTATTTCTAATCTGATTGCTCAAATCATTCCGCCGTCTTCAGGGGAAATAACAATTAATGGGGAACCTTCATTAATAGCCATTTCTGTTGGCTTAAATAATCAATTAAGTGGGATTGATAATATTAAAATGAAGTGTTTAATGCATGGTCTAACGCATCAGGAAATTGAAGGTTTATTGCCTCATATAATTGAGTTTGCTGATATCGGAGATTTTATTCATCAGCCTGTAAAAAATTACTCAAGTGGTATGAAGTCAAGGTTAGGGTTTGCCATTTCAATTCATACAAATCCAGATATATTGATTGTAGATGAAGCATTATCTGTAGGGGATAAAACATTTTATCAAAAGTGCATAGATAAAATGAATGACTTCAAAGCGAAGGGAAAGACCATTTTTTTTATTAGTCATGCGGAAGCTCAAGTAAGACAGTTTTGTGATAAAGTATTGTGGTTGGAGTATGGAGAGCTAAAAAGGTTTGGCGAAGTGAATGAAGTATTAGATGACTATGCTAAGTATGTAAAGGACTTCAATGCTTTATCGGATATAGAAAAAAAACTCTCTAAGAAAGAAAATTTAGAAAAACAGTACATATTGCTAGAGCCACATAATGAAAAGAAACAAGTAAAGATCATGGGCTGGAAACAGTCTATTGAATATATTGTTTTGTTTTCGGTGTATCTTATGGCATGTATTACGGCATTTTTAATGTTGTGGAACGCGTAGCTTTAGTATGAGATGTATAAGTAAGCATCAAGTAGTGGCCTTCTTTTCTTTAGGCGTGCTATTCGGTGCTTATTTTTACGCAAATTTCTACATTTTTTTTAAGTGCTACATATGTCTATTTTAATTTTCCTCCGCATACAATGTGCTATCGGACAACAATTTTGTTAGCCGTATATCAGCTAATTGGGGAGGAATAAATGTGGATTCATTAAAAGTATCGTCTCGCTCTAATCCAAATTCGGTTGCAGGAGCATTAGTCGCTGTTATTCGAGAGCAAGGTTATGTTGAAATGCAAGCAGTTGGCGCAGGTGCATTGAATCAAGCTGTGAAAGCGGTTGCGATTGCAAGGGGGTTTGTTGCTCCAAGTGGAACAGATTTAATTTGTGCACCAGCATTTGCGGATATTACAATTGCGGGTGAGGATCGCACGGCATTAAAATTAGTTGTTGAAAAACGAACTCGATAAAATTAATGTAACCAGCTCTTGTAGCTGGTTTTTTTTATTTGCTCAAAATCATCGTTAAAAGACGGTATTTTCATGATGAAAAACATTGTTTACATATGCTCTATTTTTCACATAATGAAAGGTATTCTACACTACCTCGGCCTTAGGTCTGAATTTTTGTAGAATATAATATTTTCAATAGTACAGCCTACTTGTTCGTGTTAAACTTATGAAGGAAAATCATATATAATTTTGTTTTTAAGGAGATGTTGAAATGTTACATCAGCTTTCATGGAAAGTCGGTGGGCAACAAGGTGAAGGGATCGAAAGTACAGGTGAAATCTTTGCAACGGCAATGAACCGTTTAGGATATCATTTATACGGCTATCGTCATTTCTCTTCTCGTATTAAAGGTGGCCATACGAATAATAAGATTACAGTACGTCCTGAGGAAGTGCGCTTCATCGCGGACGATTTAGATATTTTAGTGGCGTTCGATCAAGAAACAATCGACGTAAACTATAAAGAGTTAACGGCATCAAGTATTATTTTAGCAGATGCAAAATTTGACCCGAAAAATCCTGAAGAATCAAAAGCACCACTTTACGCAGTACCGTTTACGGATATTGCTGCTGAGCTAGGGACGTCATTAATGAAAAACATGGTGGCAATTGGTGCAACAGCAGCGCTTATGAATTTAGATGAAGCGGTCTTCCAAAACGTTGTCATCGATATTTTCGGTCGTAAAGGGGAAGAAGTAGTAGCGAAAAATATGGAAGCGATTGAGCGTGGGCGTGCAGCAATTGCTGAGCAAATCGGTGATAAAGTCGGTGCTTGGGCACTTGCGCCAGCAGATGGAAAACGCCGCATGTTTATGATTGGAAATGATGCCGTTGCGCTTGGTGCTTTAGCAGCAGGTGCGCGCTTTATGGCCGCATATCCAATTACGCCAGCTTCTGAAATTATGGAATACATGATTAAAAAGCTTCCGTTAGTTGGTGGTGCAGTGATTCAAACAGAAGATGAGATTGCAGCCGCAACAATGGCGATCGGTGCCAACTATGGTGGGGTGCGTTCATTTACAGCATCAGCGGGTCCTGGTTTGTCACTAATGATGGAAGCAATCGGTTTATCCGGGATGACAGAGCAGCCGCTTGTCATTTTCGATACACAGCGTGGTGGTCCATCAACAGGGCTACCGACAAAGCAAGAGCAGTCGGACTTAATGGCGATGATTTACGGTACGCACGGTGAAATTCCAAAAGTCGTTATCGCCCCTTCGACAATGGAAGAAGCGTTTTACGATACAATCCAAGCATTCAATATTGCGGAAGAATTACAATTACCAGTGATTGTGTTAACAGATTTACAATTAGCACTTGGGAAACAATCGGTTGAGCCGTTTGACTATAGTAAAATTGAAATCCGTCGTGGTAAATTAGTGACGCCTGAAGATGCAGAGTCAAAAGATTATTTCAAGCGTTATGAAAATACAGAAGACGGCATTTCCCCTCGTGTATTACCGGGAGCTCAAGGTGGTATTCACCACGTAACAGGTGTAGAGCATGATGAGCAAGGGAAGCCATCTGAAGCACCAGGCAACCGTCGTACACAAATGGATAAACGTTTCCGTAAGCTACAACACTTACGCTTTGACAATCCAGTACATGTGAATGCACCACATGATGAAGCAGATGTGTTACTCGTTGGCTTTAACTCAACGCGCGGTGCATTAGAGGAAGTACAAGACGCCTTAAATGCAGAAGGAATTAAAACAAACCATGCACAAGTGCGTTTAGTGTTCCCATTCCCAGCTGAGGAAATGAGCGAATTAGTGAATAAAGCGAAAAAGGTCATCGTTGTAGAAAATAACGCAACAGGTCAACTGACAAATATTATGAAAATGTCCATTGGTGGACACAGCAAAATCCGTAACGTCTTAAAATATGATGGTACGCCATTCTTGCCACGCGAATTAACAAATCTTGTGAAGGAGGAGATCTAAATGGCTACATTTAAAGATTTTCGTAATAGTGTAAAACCAAACTGGTGCCCAGGCTGTGGAGACTTCTCTGTACAAGCTGCGATTCAGCGTGCAGCAGCAAGTGTAGGCTATGAGCCGCATGAATTAGCCGTGATTTCTGGTATTGGTTGTTCAGGTCGTATTTCAGGTTATATTAACTCATATGGTTTCCACGGGATTCACGGTCGTGCGTTACCAATTGCACAAGGGCTAAAGATGGCTAATCGTGATTTAAAAGTCATTGCTTCTGGTGGTGACGGTGATGGGTTCGCAATTGGGATGGGGCATACAATTCATGCCATTCGTCGTAATATCGATATCACATACATTGTCATGGATAACCAAATTTATGGTTTAACAAAAGGGCAAACATCTCCACGTTCTGCTGCTGGTTTCGTAACGAAATCAACACCAGGAGGGGCAATTGAGCCATCGTTAAAGCCATTAGAAGTAGCGTTAACTGCCGGTGCGACATTTGTTGCACAAGGCTTCTCTACGGATATTAAAGAATTAACAGCATTAATCGAAGCAGGTTTAAATCATAAAGGCTTCTCATTTATCAACGTATTCTCTCCATGTGTAACATACAATAAGGTAAACACATACGATTGGTTTAAGGAGCATTTAACGAAGCTTTCTAATATCGAAGGTTACGACGCTTCCAACCGTGAGCAAGCAATGCAAACTGTAATGCGACACGAAGGATTAGTAACAGGTATTATTTACCACGATACAGAAACAAAGTCATACCAAGAAAAAGTGGAGGGCTATGCAGAGCTACCACTAACAGATATTGATATTTCTTTATCAGAAGATCAATTTGATCAACTTGTAAAAGAATTTATGTAAAAAATGCCGTCTCACGTGTATGTGGGACGGTTTTTTACATGGACTTTACAATTCGTTTGCATCCTCTTTATATTGTAAGGCTATGCTAACATTAGCAAATAAAGGGGGCTTTTCTTTTGCGAAAATATATTAAGGTAAATGACCGGCTTACAATGCTTATGATTGTCTGTATTGTTTCGAATATTTTATTGGCGATTTTTAGTATCGATTATTTACGAAAAATGGCGGACGGCACGGAAGCGATGTATGAGGAAAAGTTACAATCATTAAATGCTTTATACCATGATGAACCGATTATTCCGTTTGATTCGAAAATGGAATTTTATGCAAAGAATGAAGCCCCGCAAGCGGAAGTGGAGGCGTATATTTTAGAAAGAGCAGAGGCACAGCTTACAAGCTACAAGCTCGATATTGAGCGTGGTTATTGGTTAATCTTTACCATTTGTGGGGTCATGGTGTTACTTGTGCTGTACTTTGCTATTGGGGCGAGAAATGCCGTACAAAGACCTACAGGTGAGTTAAAAACACTTCTCAAGTATACACAAACGGGTGATTTAACGCATTTTGCTACATATGATGGGCGAGATGAACTAGGGGAAGTCATGCGCTATTACAATGAGATGATGCATGATTTACAGGAGCTAGTGAAGGTAGTACGTAGCAGTACAGATTCAGTAGCTGTATCGAATGAGCAACTCGAGAAGTCTTCACAACAAACAACGGCTTCAGCGATCCATATTACAACAGAAACGAAGCAGTTAGCGCGTATTGCGAGTGAAACAGCTGCACAGTTAATCGATAATAGTGAGGCGGTCAAGCAAGTGTCAAACTATATGGCGCAAATTCAAACACAGCTAGGCAAGGCGCAGATCAGTATTGAACAGACATATGCGGAAGCGATGCTTGGCAGTGAGTTAGTGAGTGAAAATGTCACATCTGTTCAGGAAATCGAACGGATGATGGATGAAGCGATGCAAGTGATGCAACTGCTGAATCAGCAGTCTCAAGATATCCACCAAGCAATCGAACTGATTGAAGGGATTGCCGCCCAAACTAATTTACTAGCGTTAAATGCATCGATTGAAGCGGCACGTGCGGGTGAGCATGGAAAAGGATTTGCCGTTGTGGCAAGTGAAGTCAAAAAACTAGCAACTCGCTCACTTGAAGCAACAAAGGTCGTCACGGAATTAGTGCATACAATCCAGCAACAAAGTGGCATTGCGGTGACACAAATGCAAAAAGCAACGCGTGCTGCTCATGATGGAAATGCTGTGACAGGTCAGCTCGCTTCTAAATTTATGGTGATCTCAGAACATATTAATGAACTAAAGCCTGAACTAGTAGAAGTCGTAGAAGTCGTACAGTCCGTCCATACGTATACAGAAGGTGTGGCAGAAGCATCCCAACAGTTAACACATAAGACAGATGAAAATGCATCTCGCGTGTCACAAATCGCGTCAGAAGTAAATGCCCAGTTAACAGCGACCGAAGCGATTCACCGCCAAAGTGTATCCATTACGAAAAATGTGCGCGCACTATCACATGCCGTGAATCGTTTTTCAGTATAAAGTGCTCAAAATTAAATTTTACAGCAAACGATTGTTTTATGAATCCCTTCCTTTCAAAATGTGCGTAAAGGAGGGGATTTTTTTGATTTGTTTATTCCGAGAAAAACCGTCAAAAATCGTCGTGAGTGAAGCATTGCTTCGGCGAGGAATGTTAAATGTTCAACAAAAAAACTTATTGTTGGAAAATGTACGTATTGGGGAAATTGGATTTGAAGGAGAGGGAAGAGCAGATCAGTTTTGGTTGGATTTACAATTAGAAATACCCCATTTTTTGTTACATGGCTATGAAACAGAAAATCGTCAAGGATTTTCACATCAGATGGATACAATTTTACTGACGAAGCATTTTGTATTGATTGTAGAATTGAAAAATATCGGCGGACGTGTGAGGTACGATGAGAGGACCAATCAATTTATAAGAGAACTTCACGGGGAATTGCTGGCACTACCTGACCCATTCGCACAAGTATCTCGACATCAGGCATTTTTAAAGCAGCTACTTTGTGAAGTCGGGATAGCGCTTCCGGTTTTAACAGCAATTATTTTTACAAGCACTTCATCTATTTTGGAAGAGATGCCTACTCGCTTTCCTATTTTTAAGCTGGCGGGCTTGCGATTTAAATTAGTAGATTGGTTGAGGACTTATCCTGCGCAATTATCGGAAAGTATGCTATGTTTAGTAAAAGAGGAACTGCTAGCACGTTATAAACCACGTATGTGGCAACCCCCATTTGTAGATTTGAAAGTGAATCCCGGTGCCATTTGTACATGTGGGTCCATTATGTACTATCGGCGCGGCAAATTTATTTGTAGTTGTGGTGTAGTGTCTAAAAATGCTTTATATCAAGGCTTGCATGACTATCGATTACTCCGCAGTGAATGGATAACAAATAAGGAACTGCGCGATTTTTTCCTCATTGAAAGTATAGATATAGCTAATAAAATATTAAAAAGAGCGGGATTTTACTATGAGGGGCGTACTTGTGCAAGGAAGTATTTGATTCCAAAAGATGTTTGGCGAAACTTTTAAAATATTTGGCGAGACTTTTATGAAAAGTGGCGAAACTTCTTCCAAGTTTGGCGAAACCTAAGTCGCCATATATAAAAGAGGTATGAATGATGACGAATATTATTAATTTTCTTCAGCATAAAAATGAAAAAGATGAGCAGATGATACGACACTATTTCCAGAAAGCGTACTCATTAGATGAGCGATTAGATCAACTCATTCAAGATAAAGATTTGCAAGTGGAGGATCATAAATTATTTTTAGCCTTTTTATCGTACCTTGAACAGCAGCAAATAGAGCCGCAACAACTATTTAAAGATGTCATCCATTTGCCAAAATTTAAGTTTGAAGCGAAATATAATATGAACTGGGGACAGGTTGTGAAATTAAGTGTCACATTTCTTACAATTTTACGTACAAATGACCTAGAAGGCTATAAACAATTCACGCGCTAAGCTTGTCGGAACGTGCAGTCTTTCGTTATAATAAGCAAATGGGTATTTGAATGAAAGGAGCTAACACAGTCGATGAACGAAGAACAACGACTAGCTAGTCAGCAAGTAAATCAACCAAAAAAAGAAGAAAAAGATTATAGTAAATATTTCGAGCGCGTATTTACAGCGCCATCACTTAAAGATGCAAAAAAACGTGGAAAAGAAGAAGTAAACTATCATAAAGATTTCTCCATTGATGAAGAATTTTTAGGTATGGGGCAAGGACGTAAATTTTATATCCGTACGTACGGCTGTCAAATGAACGAGCATGATACGGAAGTAATGGCTGGAATCTTTATGCAACTTGGCTACCAACCGACAGAGTTAATCGAAGAAGCAGACGTTGTCTTACTAAACACTTGTGCCATCCGTGAAAATGCAGAAAATAAAGTATTTGGCGAGCTTGGTTTCCTTATGAAATACAAGCGTCAAAACCCTGAAATGCTCATCGGGGTTTGTGGCTGTATGTCGCAAGAAGAATCGGTTGTTAATAAAATTTTAACAACTTATCAGCACGTAGATATGGTATTCGGTACGCACAATATTCACCGCCTCCCACATATTTTAAAAGAAGCTTACCTTTCAAAAGAAATGGTTGTCGAAGTGTGGTCTAAAGAAGGAGACGTTATTGAGAACCTTCCAAAGAAACGCCTTGGCTCTATTAAAGCGTGGGTCAATATTATGTACGGCTGTGATAAATTCTGTACGTACTGTATCGTACCGTACACACGTGGTAAAGAGCGTTCTCGTCGTCCAGAAGAAATCATTCAAGAAGTACGTGAGCTAGCGGCACAAGGGTATAAAGAAATTATGCTGTTAGGTCAAAACGTAAATGCTTATGGTAAAGATTTCGCAGATACTGAATACCGTCTAGGGGATTTAATGGACGAGTTACGTAAAATTGATATCCCGCGTATTCGTTTTACCACATCTCACCCGCGCGATTTTGATGATTACTTAATCGAAGTGTTAGCGAAAAAAGGTAATTTAGTAGAGCATATTCATTTACCAGTACAATCGGGTTCTAATGATATTTTAAAAATTATGGCGCGTAAATATACACGCGAACACTTCCTAGAGTTAGTACGCAAAATTAAAGCAGCGATGCCAGATGTGGCGTTGACAACGGATATTATTGTTGGATATCCGAACGAAACGGAAGAGCAATTCCAAGAAACGATTGATCTGTACCGTGAAGTCGGCTTTGAAATGGCGTTCACATATATTTACTCACCACGTGAAGGCACACCGGCTGCGAAAATGGTCGATAATGTACCGCAAGAGGTGAAAAAAGAGCGTCTGCAACGCTTAAATGCGGTTGTAGAAGAGCTTTCAGCGGCTGCATTGAAAAAGTACGAAGACCAAATTGTCGAAGTATTAGTAGAAGGCAGCAGTAAAAAACGCGATGACGTATTAGCTGGCTATACACGTCGCAATAAATTAGTGAACTTTGCTGGCGATAAAGACTTAGTTGGCCAACTAGTAAAAGTAAAAATTACTTCTGCAGCTGCCTATTCATTACGTGGTGAATTTGTAGAAGTGGTAAAACAAGAAGAGGTGCAAATTTAATGACAAAAATCTATACAAAAGATGAGATTGTTGAAAAAGCAAAAGAAATCGCACATATGATTGCGAACACAGAAGAAGTGGAATTTTTCAAAAAAGCAGAAGAGCAAATTAACGAAAACCAAAAAGTACGTGAAAAAATTGCTTCATTAAAAACATTACAAAAGCAAGCTGTTAACTTTCAGCACTTAGGAAAAGAAAAAGCGCTAAAAATGATTGAAGGCAAAATCGAAGCAATCGAAGAGGAAATCGACGGAATTCCAGTTGTGCAACAATTTAAGCAATCTCAAGTTGAAGTAAATGAGCTACTACAACTTGTATCAAACGCGATTGCTAATAACGTGACAAACGAAATTATTGAATCAACTGACGGCGATTTACTTCGTGGTGAAACAGGCTCGAAAGTACGTAATAGCGTACCTGGCAGCTGTTCTTAATCTAAACTTCATCGTTCTAATATGAAATAATCAAAACACATTTTGACTAATTTTGGTCGAGGTGTGTTTTTTTCTAATGTGAACATATTAGGCACCAGCCGCATATGATAAGGCGAGAATCAGGAAGGGAGAGGTGTCGGTGAAAAAGCTACGTCAAATCGTGACGAAAGCGGTCATTGCAAAGGGTAAAAAGCGAACAGAACAAGAGGAGCTATTAAAGCCACCGAATACACCGACTAATATACTAGGCTGCTGGGTCATCAACCATCAATATCAAGCGAAGAAAGTTGGAAATTATGTTGATGTATCCGGAAAATTCGATGTGAATATTTGGTATGCATTTAACAATCACTCTAAAACAGCCGTATATACAGAAACGGTGCCTTATCGTGACCGCATAAAGCTACATTACCGTGATAATCAAGTTGGCGATTCGAATGATGTGCATGTACGTGTCCTACAGCAACCAAACTGTATTGAAGCGGTCATTACGCCATGTGGAGAAAAGATTAAAGTGTTAGTAGAACGTGAATTTTTAGTGGAAGTAATCGGTGAGACGACAGTTTGTGTGCATGTTCATTCACTTGATTTTGAAGAAGAATGGGCATTTGGAGATGAAAGTACTTCTTCAAGTTCAAGCAGTTCAAGCTCTAGCTCAAGTAGCGGCCCTGGGCTTGAATCATCATCATTTCACTAATTGAAAGGAGTCTTCTCAAACACTTTTGGGAAGGCTCTTTAATTGTTATAATGAAGAGTACTAAAGAAAGTAAAGAGGTTAGATGTATGTATACTCCGATGATGCAACAATATTTATTAATAAAAGAAGATTACAAGGATGCCTTTCTATTTTTCCGATTAGGTGACTTTTATGAAATGTTTTTTGACGATGCTGTTCGTGCATCGCAAATTCTTGAAATTACGTTAACGAGTCGCGACGCGGGCGGCAAAGAGCGTATTCCGATGTGTGGCGTGCCGCATCATTCTGCCAAAAACTATATTGAAACACTTGTGTCAAAAGGGTATAAAGTGGCAGTGTGTGAGCAAACAGAAGACCCGAAGCAAGCAAAAGGCGTTGTAAAGCGCGAAGTTGTACAGCTTATTACGCCGGGTACGATTATGGACGGCAAATCAATCGATAGTAAAACAAACCACTTTTTAGCAGCTGCCGAGCAACTACCGAATAATGAAATCGCTTTTGTTTATTTAGATATTTCCACAGGTGAAGCAAACGCGCAAATCGTAGAAGGCGGTGCGAAAGAGTGTATTCAGCAACTGCAAAGCTTCAATATTCGGGAGGTCATCGTCACACAAGAAATGCAGCTTGAAATGGTAGAAATGGCGGAAGCAACAGGCATTGTTTTATCGCTTGAGCAAGGAGAAATGGATGGACAGAAAGCGAATAGTTACATTGAACATTTACCTCCAGCGTTAAAGCCTGCTGCATGTCGTTTACTACAATATATTGAACGAACACAAATGCGTTCCCTCTCGCATTTACAAGCATTTACCTTTACGGAAATGCAACAATATTTACGCATTGATACGAACTCTAAACGCAATTTAGAGCTGATCCAATCGATTCGAGGTGGCGATCAAAAGGGGACGCTCCTTTGGTTACTAGATGAAACTGTGACAGCAATGGGGGGGCGCAAATTAAAACAATGGCTACATCAACCACTTGCTTCGCGTAGTGCGATTGAAGCGCGTCTTGCCATTGTGACAGATTTACTAGAGGAATTTTTCGTGCGCGGCGAACTGCGTGAGCTACTAAAGCAAGTGTATGACTTAGAGCGTTTAGCCGGTCGTGTTGCGTTTGGCAATGTAGGGGGACGTGATTTAGCCCAGCTTCGTGAATCGCTTCGTCAAGTACCAGCGATTAAAGCGCAGCTGCTTGAAAGCGGGAAGGACACATTGGTACGTTTAGGGGAGTCACTTGATACATGTGAGGATATTGAAGCGCTACTTGCTCACAGTATTACAGATCACCCACCCATTACGATTAAAGAAGGCGATGTCATTCGTGATGGCTACAATGAAAAGTTGGATGAGCTTCGTTATGCCTCTCGTAACGGGAAAGATTGGATTATGCAGTTAGAGCAAAAAGAACGTCAATTAACGGGCATTAATAACTTGAAAATCGGCTACAATCGCGTATTTGGCTATTATATCGAAATTACAAAATCGCATATCGGGAAAGCAGATTTAACGCGCTATGAACGGAAACAAACACTGGCGAATGCAGAGCGCTACATTACAGAAGAATTAAAAGAAAAAGAAGCACTTATTTTAAACGCAGAGGAACAAAGCTTAGCACTTGAATATGATTTATTTGTAGCGCTACGTGAAGAGCTAAAAGTGTATATTCCGCGCGTACAAGCGTTAGCGGCGGCAATTAGTGAGCTGGATGTTTATATGAGTTTTGCTGTTGTGACGGAAAAATATCGCTTTACAAAACCAACATTCCATGAGGGACGTGCGCTGAAAATTATGGATGGACGTCACCCTGTTGTGGAAAAAATGCTTGGTAAGCAAATGTATGTACCAAATGATTGTGTATTAACCGAAGAGAAAAATATGATGCTCATTACAGGGCCAAATATGTCCGGGAAAAGTACGTATATGCGCCAAGTTGCCCTAATTGTCATTCTTGCGCAAATGGGATGCTACGTACCGGCGGTAGAAGCTAGTTTACCGATTACTGATCAAATTTTTACACGCATCGGTGCAGCAGATGATTTAGCAGCAGGACAATCGACATTTATGGTCGAAATGATGGAATCACAGCATGCGATTACACATGCGACTAAAAACAGCTTACTGCTATTCGATGAAATTGGCCGTGGTACGTCAACGTATGACGGGATGAGTTTAGCGCAGGCAATGATGGAGTATATTCATACGGAAATTGGGGCGAATACTTTATTTTCAACACACTATCATGAATTAACCGATTTAGAACAGCAGCTAGCTCGCTTAGTAAATGTGCATGTATCCGCAACGGAGCAAAATGGACGTGTCGTGTTTTTGCATAAAGTAAAAGCAGGAGCAGCAGATAAAAGCTATGGAGTGCATGTAGCAGAGCTTGCGGAAATGCCCGCTTCCATTATTGACCGTGCACGGATTTTACTCGCGCAATTTGAAGCACAAGACAAGCCCGTCACACAAGGAACGGCTATTGAAATGGTTGTACAACCTGAGCCAACAGAAGAGTTACAGTTGTCATTATTTGCACCAATGGAAGAGATGTCGCCACAGGAAAAAGAAGTATTAGAGGCGCTGTCAAAATGCAATGTCATGGGCACGACGCCAATGCAGGCAATGAATTTACTGTATGAACTGCAACAAAAACTAGTGAACGGAAAGTAAGGGGGTGAGCGCATGGGCCATATTCAAATAATGGATGAATTTTTATCCAATAAAATTGCAGCCGGTGAAGTAGTTGAGCGCCCCGCCTCTGTTGTGAAAGAATTGGTTGAAAATGCAATTGATGCAGGCAGTACCTCCATTGAAGTGTTTTTAGAAGAAGCAGGTCTGATGAGCATTCAAGTTGTCGATAATGGAAGTGGAATGGATGAAGACGATGCGCTCAAGTCATTTGCTCGCCATGCTACATCCAAAATCGAAAAAGAGCAAGATTTGTTTCGTATCCGTACACTGGGGTTCCGCGGGGAGGCATTAGCATCGATTGCGTCTGTCTCGAAAGTGACGTTAAAAACATCAGATGGTACAAATAGTGGCGTTGAAGTGTATTTAGAAGGGGGACATGTAAAAGAGCAAAAACCCACTGCGTTTCGAAAAGGAACAGATATGACAGTAGCGCAGCTTTTTTATAATACACCCGCACGTCTAAAGTATTTAAAAACGATTCAAACCGAACTAGGACACACGATCGATTTAATCAATCGTTTAGCACTCGGCTATCCAACGATTTCATTTAAGCTTGTGCATAACGGTCAAACCCTGCTGCATACAAATGGGCGCGGCAATGTGCAACAAGTGCTAGCAGCGATTTACGGGGTACACAATGCAAAAAAAATGCTCGCCTTTGAAGGAAGCTCAAATGACTATAAAGTGTATGGCTATGCAACACTACCTGAAGTAACACGTGCTTCTAAAAACTATCTGTCCATATTTGTAAACGGTCGCTGGGTCAAGCATTATCTTGTGCAAAAGGCGATTGTCGATGCGTACCATACGTATTTACCGATTGAGCGCTATCCGATTGCTGTCCTTTATATTGAAGGGGACCCACAGTTAACCGATGTCAACGTCCATCCGGCGAAGCATCAAGTCCGGTTAAGTAAAGAGCCTGAATTGCTCAGTCTCATTGAAGACACGGTGCGTGCGGCGATTCGTCAGACGATTCGTGTGCCACAAGTAGAGAAGAAGGAAAAGCCTACAAAGCTTCCGTCAGAGCAAATGAATTTATGGAAACAGCCATCACTGAACACACAAAAGATGGACCATATTGTGAGCCGGCTAAATGAACAACAGCCTGTAGTGCGGGAATCTACATTTGAATCACCGATTTCGGAGCAGCCATTAATAGTAGAAGAGCCTGTTGAAATAGTAGAAACTGTCTCAGGGGTAGAAAAAGAAGTCGTTGCACCAAACGTACTGACTGATCAAGAAGAACGCAAAGAGCCGTTCCCACAGCTTGAAGTCGTTGGACAAATTCATGGAACATACATCGTCGCGCAAATGGAGGATGGATTTTATTTAATCGACCAGCATGCGGCTCAGGAACGGATTAAATACGAATATTTCCGCGAAAAAGTGGGCGATGTGAATCCAAATGAACGACAAGCGTTACTGTTACCGTTAACCTTCCATTATGCAGCGGATGAGGCACTGATTTTAAAAGAGCATAGGGAAGCACTTGAACAAGTAGGTGTATTTTTAGAAGAGTTTGGGCACGGTTCATTCGTTGTGCGGGAATATCCGACGTGGTTCCCGAAAGGATTTGAGCAAGAGATTATCGAAGAGTTAATTGAGCAAGTGCTCACGACGAAAAAAGCGGATGTGAAAAAGCTACGTGAAGAAGCGGCGATTATGATGAGTTGTAAAAAGTCGATTAAAGCGAATTATTATTTAACGAAGGAGCAAATGGTTCGCTTACTGGATGATTTGCGCGCGGCACATAATCCATTTACATGTCCGCACGGTCGCCCTGTACTTGTGCATTTTTCGACGTATGAAGTAGAAAAAATGTTTAAACGTGTCATGTAATAGGAGGGGGGATTGGGTTGGAAAAGGTAGAACAATTTTTAAAGATGAGTGATGGACAAGAAGTATTTGTTGCTTGCTATGAGCCAACAAACTTCCTTCGCGGGCATATTCATATTTTGCATGGGATGGCGGAACATTGCGGGCGATACGATACGTATGCAAAGCAATTAGCCAATATGGGGTATTTTGTGTCGATGCACGACCATCGTGGGCACGGCCAAACGAGTGATCGAAACGGCAAGCTTGGTTTTTTTGCGGAGCATAAAGGGTTTGACCGGGTTGTGCGAGATGTCTTTGAAGTGACCCAATACATCCGTAAAAATCGTGAACTCCCACCGATGATTTTATTCGGCCACTCGATGGGGTCCTTTATTGCCCGTCGGTATGTGCAACTTTTTAGCACGACCATTAAAGCGCTGATTTTATGTGGGACAGGTGCAGGGACTCGGTTACATGAAATCGGGAATCGTTTAGCTACTATTCTTGCTCAGACAAAGGGGAAAGATATAGCGAGTGAGCTGATGAATGACTTGAGTTTCGGTAGCTTTAATAAATCGGTACTAAATCCAAATACGGTGTTTGATTGGCTTAGTCGTGATCCGCAAGAAGTACAAAAATATATCGATGATCCGAAATGTGGGTTTATTGGCACACATCAATTTTTTGCGGATGTCACATATGGGATTAGGCTAATTAGTAAAAAAGAAGAAATAGCCCGTATCAGACATGATTTACCGGTCCTGCTTATTAGCGGTAGTGAGGACCCGGTGGGTGATTATGGTGCCGGAGTGTTTAAAGTAGCAGAACAATTGACAGAAGCAGGACTCGAAAATGTGTGTGTCTATTTATTTGAAGGGATGCGCCATGAAATTTTAAACGAAACAAATAAAGAACAAGTATACGAAGTAATCAAACGGTGGTTAAAACATGAGCAAAGACTATGACGTAGTGGCTATTATTGGTCCTACTGCATCCGGTAAGACAGCATTAAGCATTCAATTGGCGAAATGGTTGGACGGAGAAGTGATTAATGGAGATTCGATGCAAGTATACCGAGGGCTTGATATCGGGACAGCTAAAATTACACAACAAGAAATGCAAGGTGTTCCGCATCATTTACTCGATATAAAAGAACCGACAGACAATTTTTCCGTCGCGGAGTATCAACAGCTTGTACGAGCGAAAATTGGCGAAATACAAGCACGTGGCAAGATGCCCATCATTGTCGGTGGCACGGGTTTATATGTGCAGTCTGTCTTGTATGATTTCCAGTTTACAAAAGAAGAAGTGAATGAGGAAGCAAGAAAAGCATACTATACCGAGCTTGAAAAAATAGGGCCAGAAGCGATGCATGCGCGTCTTGCTGCCCTTGATCCACAGACGGCACAAACAATTCATCCAAATAATACTCGCCGCGTCATTCGAGCGCTAGAAATGGTAGAGCTAAGCGATACATCAAAGGCAAATGAAGAACATCAGCGCGGGGATATCCCATTATATCATCATCTCATTTTGGGCTTGGATATGGACCGTGAGAAATTGTATGAACGTATTAATAGGCGTGTGGATGTCATGATGGAAAAGGGGCTACTAGCAGAAGCAAGGGCGCTATATGATGCGGGGATTCGTGATACACAAGCTGTCAAAGCCATTGGGTATAAAGAATTATTTGCTCATTTTGACGGGCTTTGTACGTTAGAGGAAGCCATTGAGCAAATTAAGCAAAATTCTAGACGCTATGCTAAACGTCAACTGACGTACTTCCGAAATAAAATGGATGTACAGTGGGTTTCAAATGATTTCGATGAAATTAAAAGTTTTTTCTAATTTATTCAATAAAATGGAAGGAATATTGATTTTAGTGGAGAATAGTCATATCTATAGAAATATAAAGTATCAGGAGGCGCTCTCGTGAAATCGATTAACTTACAAGACACATTTTTAAATCATTTAAGAAAAAACAATGTTTTTGTAACGGTATTCCTATTAAATGGTTTCCAGCTGAAAGGATTAGTGAAATCGTACGATAATTTTACGGTGTTACTAGAAGCAGAAGGAAAGCAACATTTAATTTATAAACATGCCATTTCAACATTTGTCCCTGGAAAACAGGTAACATTAAACGATGAATAATAGATGTGAACTACTAGCAACTGCTAGGCATTTCCCTTATAATAACAAGGAATGCTGATTGAGGGGAGCTATCGTCATGAAATCAATGACAACAGATGAACTATTAAATTTACTAGATGCAAATGAAGATTTACACATTATCGATGTACGTGAAGATTTTGAAGTAGAGCACGGGATGATTCCAGGTGCCATCAATATTCCGCTTGGCGAGGTTCCAGCACGCACAGCCGAATTAGATCAATCAAAAGCGTATATTGTTGTATGTAAAGGCGGCGTACGCAGTGCCAATGCGTGCGAATATTTAGCTGAGCAAGGCTTCGATGTGACAAACTTAGAAGGCGGCATGCTAGCATACGACGGAGAATTGGAATTTAAATAATCATGAGGGCGTAGCGGAGCATCCGTTGCGCTTTTTATGATTGAGGGATTCGCTGATAAATCCTGCCTACAAAACAAAAAGGATTTCCGTCGATAACGGAAACCCTAGTAATATAGCTTTTTACGAGGCAACTGCCACCTTCTTGAATAAGAAAGAAAACGGAAGAAAATAACCCCTACAAATAATCCGTACAAGAACCAATCGCTTGTGCCAACTTGTAAACCGATTAAGAGTCCCGCAATCGCTGCCCATAATGCATAAATTTCATCGCGTAACACAAGTGGTTTACGGCCTGCTAATAAGTCGCGAACAATCCCGCCACCGCAACCTGTCAAAATCGCTGCAACGATCACCGCACTGAGCGGAAGTCCAAGTTTTACTGCATGCATCGCCCCTTGGATGGCAAATGCGGCGAGACCAATGGCATCGGTAATATTTCCCCAGCGGTTCCAATGGTTAATTAAATGATGCGGCATAATAAAAAATAACGTAATTGCCACGAGCGTTATTTGAAATAACGTTTCTTGATTCCACAATGTTGAAACCGGTAAGCCAATGAGGACATTTCGGATCGCCCCCCCACCAAATGCCGTTACAATGCCTAAAATATATACACCAAATAAATCATACTCTTCTTCCATGGCAACAATGGCACCAGATAAAGCGAATGCGACTGTACCAATTATACTAAACACATCCCAAGCCACCAAATACACCCCCTAAACATCCTTTATGAGAATAGCAGTTTTTACATAGATGAGCAATATGAAATAGTTGACGCATTTTTGTGAATTGATAAGATGGTAAAGGATATTAAGAAAAGATAGGAGTAATTATTGTGGCATTTCAGACGGTTTTAACAAACGATACACTCGCATTAGCAGAAAAAGTAGAGGAGCTTGTTCGCCCGTATCATAAAAAATGTGATGATATGGCCTTTTACAATCAACAAAAAGTGTTAGCCGCATTTCGGAAGCATCAAGTAAGTGACTATCATCTACATCCGTCAAGTGGTTACGGTTATGATGACGAAGGGCGAGACAATTTAGAGCGTGTATATGCAGAAGTATTTGGTGCAGAGGCGGCGATTGTACGCCCGCAAATTATTTCAGGTACACATGCGATTACACTCAGCTTATTTGGGGTGTTACGCCCAGGAGATGAGCTTGTGTATATTACAGGAAAACCATATGATACATTGCAATCGATTGTAGATGGCGGGGAAAAAGATACGGGTTCCTTGAAGGATTTTGGCATTCAGTATTGCCATATGGATTTAATCGACAATACAGACATTGACTGGGCTGGCGTACAAGAGGCAGTAAATGAAAACACAAAAATGATTGCTATTCAGCGCTCAAAAGGGTATGCAACACGCCCATCCTTTACAATTGAACAAATTGCGGAGATGACAAAGCGCATTCGCGAAATCGCTCCGCAAGCTGTTATTTTTGTGGATAACTGTTACGGAGAATTCGTTGAGCAATATGAGCCGACAGAAGTAGGCGCAGATTTAATGGCGGGCTCACTCATTAAAAATCCTGGTGGGGGCTTAGCTAAAATCGGTGGTTATATTGCAGGCCGTGCAGATTTAGTGGAAAAATGTGCGTATCGTATGACGTCACCAGGGATTGGCGCAGAAGCAGGGGCAACGTTAAATACGTTAGCCGATTTCTATCAAGGATTTTTTATGGCACCACATACGGTGGCACAAGCGTTGAAAGGGGCGATTTTCACATCGGCTATGCTGGAGCAAGTAGGGATGACGACATCGCCGCATTATACAGATGTGCGTACAGATTTAATTCAATCGGTATCATTCCAAACGGCGGATCAGATGGTTGCGTTTTGTCGTGAGATACAGGCCGCATCACCAATTAATGCCCACTATGCGCCAGAACCAGCGTATATGCCTGGATATGAGGATGATGTCATTATGGCAGCGGGTACATTTGTGCAAGGCTCTAGTATTGAATTAACAGCGGATGGTCCAATTCGCCCTCCATTTACGGCATTCATCCAAGGCGGATTGACATATGAGCATGTGAAATATGCGATTTGTAGCGCTGTGCAAGCATTAAAATAATCCGTTCAATACATTTCACGTATTGTTCACAAATCCACCTTCGTCCCGTGCTATGCTAAAGGCGGAGGTGTTTTATTTTGAAAAAATGGATTGGACTAGTCATTGTTATCATATTAATTGGTGCAGTGGCATGGAATAACTTAAAAGGGTCTGCTGAGTTTGGTTTGACAGATGAAGGAACAGGTCTGGAAAAAGGGGATACACCGCCTCAATTTAAACTGGAGACATTAAACGGGGAGCCGTTAAGCTTAGAAGATGTCAAAGGGAAAAAAGTAATTTTGAATTTCTGGGCTACGTGGTGTGATCCTTGCCGCGAAGAGATGCCTGTATTTGAAGCGTACGATGCCGAACATGAAGATGTCATTGTGTTAGCTGTGAATATAACAAATAAAGACGTCAAGGTTGAAAAAATCGCCCAGTTTGTCGATGACTACGGTTTAACATTCCCGATTTTACTGGATGAAATCGGTGATGTGTCAAAAGCGTATGAAGTCATCACTATTCCAAGTACATATTTTTTAGATGAAGCTGGTATTATTCAAATGAAGATTAACGGTTCGATTGATGAAACGATGCTAGATTTGTATGTAGGGCAATTGTAAAGATGTTAGAAATTCGCTTTAACTGTCACGCTTGTATCCTTCTATAGAAGAACATTATCATTCAATGCATCTATTGTGGATGCATTTTTTTTATGGGTGAAATATATAGGAACAATGCAAATAATTTTCTATTTTATGCACCTTTTTAGGTGTGTTTTCTTATTAGTGTTAGTTTTTCTGACATACCGTTGACATCGTTCATCACAGGGAGTAATATAGCGGTAAGGGAGGTGGATGAAATGAGTAGTGAAATTCGTAGAACAATGCCGCTTTTACCGATTAGTATTGTGATGCAATTAACGGATTTAACAGCGCGTCAAATTCGCTATTACGAAGAGCATGATTTAATCCAGCCGCACCGTACTGAAGGAAATCGACGCATGTTTAGTTTAAATGATGTCGATACTTTACTTGAAATTAAAGATATGCTTGAGCAAGGCGTGAACATGGCGGGCATTAAAAAAGTGTTTGCTATGAAAAATGACCCTACTGTACAAGGGGCGGCAAAAGAAATTTCAGATGCCGAATTGCGAAAAATTTTACGAGAAGAGATGCGTCAAGCACAGCGCATGCAAAAAGCTTCTCTACGACAAGGGAATTTATCACGCTTTTATCAATAAAGTGTGTGAATTATACATGAGGGATATCCTCAAAGGCTAAACATTTTTAGGAGAGTGGAATTGTGGGTAAATACACAAAAGAAGACATTAAACGTCTTGTACAAGAACAAGAAGTAAAATTCATTCGTTTACAGTTTACAGACATTTTAGGGACAATCAAAAACGTTGAGATTCCAGTAAGCCAACTAGACAAAGCATTAGAGAATAAAATGATGTTCGATGGCTCTTCAATCGAAGGTTTTGTACGTATTGAAGAATCAGATATGTATTTATTCCCTGATTATGATACATTTATGATTTTCCCATGGACTGCTACAAAAGGCAAAGTAGCACGTCTTATTTGTGACATCGCACGTCCGGACGGCACACCATTTGCTGGGGATCCACGTTCAAACTTAAAACGTCTGTTAAAAGAAATGGAAGAATTAGGTTTTACAAACTTTAACTTAGGGCCTGAGCCAGAGTTCTTCTTATTCAAATTAGATGAAAAAGGTGAGCCAACTTTAGAAGTAAACGACCATGGCGGTTACTTCGACTTAGCACCGACTGACCTTGGTGAAAACTGTCGTCGTGATATCGTATTAGAGCTAGAAGAAATGGGCTTTGAAATCGAAGCATCTCACCATGAAGTAGCACCGGGACAACACGAAATCGACTTTAAGTATGCAGACGCTGTATCAGCATGTGACAATATCCAAACGTTCAAGCTTGTTGTAAAAACAATTGCGCGCAAGCACGGCTTACATGCAACGTTTATGCCAAAACCGTTATTCGGCGAAGCGGGTTCAGGAATGCACTTCAACGTATCTCTATTTAAAGGGAAAGAAAATGCGTTCTATGATGAAGCGACAGAGCTTGGTTTATCTGAAACAGCGACGCAATTTATGGCAGGTGTGCTTGCACACGTGAAAGGCTTTACAGCTGTTATTAACCCAACAATTAACTCTTATAAACGTTTAGTACCAGGTTATGAAGCACCATGTTACGTAGCATGGTCAGCGCAAAACCGTTCACCACTTATTCGTATTCCATCTTCTCGCGGTGTATCAACACGTGTAGAGGTACGCTCAGTGGATCCATCTGCTAACCCGTACTTAGCAATGGCTGTTATTTTAGAAGCGGGTCTTGAAGGAATCCGTCAAAAAATGACACCACCAGCAGCGATCAACCGTAACATTTATGTAATGAGCGAAGAAGAGCGTAAAGCAAACGGAATCGACAACTTACCAGTATCTTTAGATGAAGCATTAAAATTACTAGCTGAAGATGAAGTTGTAAAAAATGCTTTAGGCGAACACATTTACGAAAACTTCAAAGAAGCAAAAGAAATCGAATGTGAAATGTTCCGTACACAAGTACACCAATGGGAACGTGACATGTACATGAAAATGTACTAATAAGAAAAGCGTTGAGGCTCTAGGGCTTCAACGCTTTTTATTGTAGTTTAGACATAAAAAAGAAAAGCTACGGCGGTAACCGTAGCTATGATTTAGGCAACCCTTTGATTGCGTCTTTTCTATTATATCAGAAAAATATCTGGATGAGAATACAAAAATTAAAAATAACCGTTCATGAAAAGTTTTATCGTTCATATGATGGTATTTAAACTGCGATGAATGATTATAAAAGTGTAAATTTACACTTTTGAAGACATTTGGTATAATGTAATAAAATTCAAATGGATTGTAGGTGACAGGATGGATAGAGAGTTAGAACGGCGTGTGGAAATGTTGGAGGAGGAGGTCAGAAGTTTAAAGCAAGAGCTCTCTCAATTAAAACAGGCAACGAACGAAACATCGTATAGGCCTTCTGAATTAAAGAGTACCGTGTCCCAGTTAAAAAAGGCGATATTTGAGCAATCAATGATGCCAATAGAACGAAATGAATCTGCTCCTACGCTAGAAAAAGAACGGCCACCAGCAAAGCCGAAACGTTCTTTAGAGGAAACCATTACATGGGCACTCCCGAAAGTATTTATGGTTATCCTTGTGCTTGGGGTACTTTGGGGATTAAAATTAGTAAGTGAATACGGTTATTTATCGGACGGTGTAAAAATTCTTCTTGCGTATGCTTTGTCTATTGGATTAATCGTGTTACCTTATGTGCTAGAAAAAAAGCAAAAGAGTTCACCAGCGGTTATTATTTCGCTCTACGGTGGCGCATTTATGATTGGGATATTAACGACGGCAGCAGGCGCGATTTTGTATGAAATCATCGGTCTGTCTACAGCGCTTGTCATTGCTATTCTTTACATTGTTTATGGAATTGTTATTAGTTATTACAAGGCGAATGAAGTATTAACGATTTTTGTCATTTTTACGTCGCTCTTACTACCTTATTTACTAGAATATATGGACTTTAGCGAGCTACTCATTATTCAATTTGTTGTTATTTTATTTGCAGTCATTCAATTCGTTATTGTGAAGCATAGCCAGCAAATCGCGCTATATGTTACAACGACCTTTACCTTGTTATCGGCTTTAGGATTATGGGGACTAAGTGAACAGGTCGACATGTATTTTGCGGTGGGGATGCTTTTCATTGTCACGATATTTCTCTATAGCTGGTGGAGATTATATGATACAGAAAGTAAATGGAAGGCGACACATGAAGGGTTGTTATTTAGCTATAATGTATTTGTGTTACTCCTATTATGGGTCGTAATAAATGAGCATGTATTTGATACGGTAATTTTCCTCATTATGCTGACTATTTTTGCTGTGACGGCTGTTGTTGCGTATAAGGAGCAACGTCCACAAGTAGTCGATGTGGCAGCGACCGTAGCATTTCTTTCACTAACTTTTACGCTGTTTACGTTTAGTTTGTCTTATGAAATTGATATGCTTTTACATGGTTTAATCACATTTGTTGGGATGATGCTCGCGTTACGATTACGGGCAACGATCATGAAAGTGACGTACAGCTTTGCGTTTTTCATCGTGACGATGATGACAATGGCAATGAGTGACGTAGATCCATTTTTTACATTAAGTCATTTGTCGCTTGTTATGCTATTGCTCTATTTAATCGCCATCTATATGTATGTCAAACAGCCAAAGCACAATCTGACTCGTTTTGAAGTGTGGATGGAGAAGGCGCATGTTGTCGATATTTTGCCGGTCGTGATAACCGTGTATTTTATAAGTTATGTAATCAATCTAGATTATGCCTATATGTCGACAGTCGGAAACGTACCTTATGTCGCTTTTATAGCGCTTGCTTTGTTGCTTGTGGCATCCTTCTTTATGTCGGAAAAATGGATGGGTCGATTTTTTGTCATCGCGCTTGTATTCGGAAATTTGATGGCGGTCATGGTCGTATTGCTGACGGGCTATTATTATGAGGCGGTTTGGCAATTGAATTTCCTGACAAGAGGTGTGTATATAGCGGTACTACTGGCGGTGCTGGCCGACTTTTATAGTAGTGGTCGCATTTATAAGCGATGGGAAGGGGCTCTTGCTGAAAAAATCGAGCAGCTGATGAATGGGGGCATTGCATTATTTATTGTATTAATCATGAGTGTGTTTTCATTATTGTATAATAGTAGTTTAGTAGACTATGCCGTTGCGGTGACAGGAAATACGATGACGATTTTTGCGGTTGCCAGCATTACGCTCATGCTTGGTGCAAAAAGAAGCTGGCGAGATGTGAAAATCATGGGCTTTGTATTACTTGGTATTGGTATCTTTAAGCTGATCTTCTTTGATCTATCGGCACTCGATTTACTCGTTCGCTCTGCATTATTTATTGTGATTGGTGGCGTCGGGCTACTGCTATCGAATCGATTGTTACGAAAATAAATGTAACCGTGGCGATTTTTTTGCCACGGTTTTATTTTTGATTGGGAAATGGCAAGTAAAGGGGGAAATTAAGCAAGTAAACTTAAAAACCTCGGATAATTTTTTGGGGGGAGGGAATTTTAGTATAGTGTTTAAGCGTGAAAAAGGCGAATTGGCAAAATGCATATACAACTTAATTAAAAATATGTGACAACATAAGGGTGAAAAGTCCCGATTTGCACTTATTTTGAGATAAGTTGTATATCAAAATCGGTCATTTGCATAATCGCTGTTTTTTGGAGGGTGGATAAAAAAGAAGGCGCACATTTTTTCAGCGATAGGGCGGTGGGAAGGGGTTTGGAAACTGTGACATGGGGAAAACCTTCGCAACTTAGAATACAAATCACGCTGGTTTTTGAATGAAAATGGCTAAAAAATATCGATTTTTCCGTGTAGTAGACGCGCCTAATGATAAGTCGATTATCCTAGTTGTTTTGAAGGTTAACGGAAAAAGTGAGGCGATTTAAGGCGATTGTCCATCGTTTTTTACTCGTTTTCGGCGTAAATTCGATGCTTTTTCATCGTAATACATACGAAAAAATTATATGAATAGCATAAATTTACGTACGCTTAACAAAATACTAAAAGAGCGATGCTTGTAACATGTGAAAAAGTTCACTAGACTATAAGTATCGAATGGATGTGGAGGGGAAATGATGAGAAAAAGCATTGCGATCGATATGGACCAAGTGTTAGCGAATAGTTACAAGAAAATGGTCGTGGCGTATAATGAGACATTTGGCGAATCTTTAACGGAAGAAGAATTTTTACATGGCACAAGACAAAGTCTCGATTCATCGAAAGAAAAGCGATTTTTCGAACTATTAAATGAACCGTCTTTTTTCAGAGATTTTGAAGTGCTTGACCCTGATTCGATTGAAGTGGTACGACAATTAAATAATCAGTTTGATGTCTATATTGCAACAGCAGCAATGGATGTGCCCGGCTCATTTCATGCGAAATATGAATGGTTACGCGAACATTTTCCATTCCTAAACACGCAAAACTTTGTGTTTTGTGGTAATAAGGCAGTCATTCATACGGATTATTTAATCGATGATAATCCACGTCAGCTCGAAGCATTTCGTGGGCAAGGAATCCTTTACGCTATGCCATACAACGAGCATATAGAAGGCTATGTGCGCGTACGGAATTGGAAGGAAATCGGGGAGTACTTTTTGAACGTAGGCATCGAAAAATAAAGCAACACAAAATGGGGCGGTAGTCAGTAGAGTCTGACTGACCGGCCTATTTTTCCGTTTGTGGCTTAATTTACTGTATATTGAACTGAATCGGGTGATTGTAGTATGCAGAGTATTATGTACAGGCTGCCGTATGATTAAAAAAGTAATAAGCGTATACTGGATTGGCCCTAGCACGTCACCACATTATTTTCTAGGGTATTTTAGTTTATTTATTTCTTTTGTTAAGTAGTGAACCTGCTTTTCTAGTTCTTTAAAGCGTTCCACACTAACCCCGTTGTTGCTACCGCTGTCTTGTGATTGTGCTTCTTCTAACGCAAGAACGGCGGCCATTGTAGCCAATGCATCCCCCAAGGTAGTCACGAGACCAGCGATGACAGCTAGTTTAGCCGCGCTGTTTTCATTCCCTTGTAGAAGCTCGTTTAGTGAATCATTGTTTTTCCCACTATTATTTCTAGCCAAGCTCTAAATGCTCCTTTCGTGGATGATTAGTTCAGTATATGTTGGTTAGGGTGTGGAGGGTGGGCTGGGTGGGAGGAGTGATACCTGCTTGTGACATTGGAAGAGAGGTGATAGTTCTATAGTATTGCGTGAGTAGGAGTGGGATATTTGCTTTATTTATTAATAATAGGGGGATTAACGAATAGTGAGAAACAGGTATATCATTAAGTAATCAGGTTAATATAAATATTGATAAAATAAAAAAGCTAGCTATTCTTTGGAAATCAGCTAGCTCAAAAAATTTAATTATAGTCAACTTTCATTTTATCAAGAGTGTCAGCTATTTTAGGGACTAAATGAGATAATGATGTGGATGTGCCTCCTCCAGATGTAGGTGAACAATTTTTTTGGTACTCAACTGGATATTTTTTTTGAGAAATAATGTTTACCCCATTTTCTAAAGATGCCAGTTTGCCATAAATAGTACCGCCAACACAAATCTTTGTATTTGAAGCTATTTTTCCATTTATATTATTAATAGATAAATTACCTAGTACATGAAACTCAGAGTTATCAAATTTACTATCAATTCCACCTATAGAAACATCTTTATCGAAATAAAAATGAGAATTTTTTATATCAGCTTTACTATTGAAATGATTAAAGGTAACGTTATCGCCAAAAAACATTTTCATATTCGTGAAAGAATCGTTTATTATACCAAATTTTCCAGAGCCTTCAGAGTAAATTACTGAGTTGGAATGATTAGCTCCGCTATTGAAATTACCGAAGGAGAACCCATTTTTGGAGTATAGTTCCGCATTATGAATTTGGGCGTTCATATCTTGGAAGTAGCCCGTACCCTCAGTATAAATTACAGTATTTGCAATACTAGCTTTGCTATTTGTATTTTGGAAATGAATATCATTTTTCGAGTAAATAATCGCGTTCTTAATTCCACCGTTTGCAAGGTTACCTAAGTATGCTTTACCTTGAATAAAGATTTTAAAGTTACTTGCTTTTTCTAGATTACCAGAATTAAAATCACCATCCACATATAAATGTAAATTATTCACATCTTTTAAGTCGTTTATAAAATTTAAATTTCCTTTAACTATTGCCTCTTTTCCTGAAATATTAGATATAGATATATTTTCATTATAAATACATTTATCTCCTAAAGTATTAGAGGCTGTACATACCTTTGTCGTATTTGGGATTTCAACTGTAACACTAGGTTTAGTCACAAGCGAGCCAAGGCTAGAATTATCGGGTGTCCCAGGTATTAAACTCTTGTCAATAAGTTTTTCGATTTCAATTGTAACAAGCCCATTTAATTTTGCGTTGTCATTTAATGAATTACCGATGCTATCAAAAACTAATTGTATTTCAGAAGGATAGTTTATTGTAATAGGTGTTTGTTCTTCGATTGTGTAATAAAAAGCATTGTTATCAGAAACTGAGAATTTGTCTGTAGCAGAAATGCCTAATAAAAAATCATTACTAGAAGCCAGCCATCCGTTAGCTTGCATTTCATTTAAAATAGTATTTCCTTTAATTGGAATAGAACCGCCGAGAGAATTCTTATGTTCGATTGATGCTATGGCTTGTTTAATGCCATTTTCAAGTAAATTATTAATATGAGGAATTAATTCGTTTTTGTATCGTACTATCCCCATTTCAGCAATGTCCACAGCTTGCATATCTTGTTCAGTTTTATTTATCTGTTTTGCATTAGAAATTGTAAATTTGAATAGCATCATCCCTAACACTGAAAAAATTACAATTATTAACAAAACAGTAACTAATGCCATTCCATTAGAGTTTTTAATTATTTTCAAATTAGTCACCTACAATCTTGAGAGAGTTGTTTTTAATTTGTAATTCTCACTTTCGTTTTTAGGATTTGTAATTAATATTTCAATTTCAACAGTTTTATTGGAACTAGGATCAATTGTCAATGAATTTATTGGGTTTGTATTATTAAAAGCGTATAAGTAGTAATTGAAATTACTATTTTCAATTACTTCGGTGTTGGTAATAATTGGTGGGGCGCTTGGGCTTGTATTATAAGTAATTAGTGTTATTTTTTGCTTGTTACTATCCACAATAATTTCGTATTGTTCACCATTTTCGTGTATTTCACGAAGAACTGTAAAAATATAATTACATTGTTGTTGTAATTGCGATTTAGTAGATTCTTTATCGGAAAACTGTAGTCCATTGGTGAGGGTTGATATTATAGTTATAGATATGATAGAGAGAATTACTATAACAGCTAATATTTCAATGAGTGTGAACCCCCTATTGTTTATAATGTAATATTTGCTTCTAATAGTTAAACTCCCCCTTCGTGATAAGTGAAAGATTCGCTTAAAGGAGGTCCGCTTTTAACACCTTTCCAAACTTTCACTTGAACTTTTCGTAATTCGTGGTAGTAGTCACCTGTTTCTGGAGTGCTATTAATAGATATTTCAATGATATAATTCCCTTCATGTAATTCCTTCTTATAAATACCTGGACTAGTTAAGTCAGCTGTGAAGTCAGTTTTTATATTATTCCAAGATTTTAAATTATATGTACTATTAAAATTTACGATTTGTTCTCTAGTTATATTCATAGCTTTTATGTTTTCATCGTTTTTATTATTAAATAAAGCAGCATTGGTAAAAAAGTTGAAAAAGGTAATTAATACAATCCCTAAAATCACTATTGCCGCTACTATCTCAATTAATGTTAACCCTTTATTATTTTTCAAGTATTGCATAATATAATCACCTCATATTATTAAGAAGTTAATTGAAAAATGTAAATGTATACTTTTATTTAGAATCATTTCCTCCCTCAATCTGCTTGCTTACAAATCTATTGATTATTGTTAAAATATGAAAAATAATATCCGACCATTATCTTCCTTTTTTGCATCTTATAAATATCTAGACTGTTATAGAAGTATGGTTGTTTATATCGAGTGTTAAAGGTTTATATTATTTAATCAATGTTAGGTTATTTACAAAAATTAAAGACAGCCCCTGCTTATTTTATAACAACCTGTTCATCTATATTAAGAACCTCCTATTCTAATGTATATATAAAGAATATCTATTTTAAATAATAAAATCCATAGTTTTGAAAATTTACTAATTTTATTTTATTTTTTAATCTAAGTTTAAACTTTATCTATTACTATAGGTATGCGAGTAAGGTAATGAAAAAGAATTTTAAGAATTTAATAGACTTTATGGCATGTAAGCGGATGTTGAAGTGTACATTTTGTTAGGTATATGGTTTTGAATTTGTAATTATGAGTCACTTATTCTATTGGTGTAGAAAGAAAAGCCTTAAAAAATAGTTTAATGTGGTTACAGCATTTTCCTTTAAGTGTTATTTTATTGGTATTAAATGTTATGTTTGTAACCCATTATTTGCTGGATAATGGGTTGTTTAGTTACAAAAAATAGTCTTCATAGTTTGCGATATACCTTGTTTTTTTCTACTATTATCCCTATTATAGACAATAAGTAATGTGAAATCATCAATTTCTGTAAAAGTCAAACTATTTAATGATATATAAGAGGGGTGAAATGATGAAAGTGAAATTTAAAATTATGATTCTAGGTATATTAACAACTATATTACTAGCCACATGGTTGCCGAATTTCATCGTTGGACAACCCGCGCTTGCTAAGGGGGATGAAACGCAATCTACCATCGCTGGCATAGAAGTAGGCGATTTAAAGGATGACGAATTAAAGGAAGTTTTGTCTGAAGCGATCAATCAATGGACGAATGAGGCAGGGATTGTATCTGGCGGGGGGAGTTCACTGTCATTAAACCGTGCAACGATTGCGTTTGATATAGATAGTACGATTGCTACATATAAATCATTAATAAAAAAGGATTGGTATGCCTTTTGGCAAAATGATCGCATCGTCCATTTACCAATTACTACATTGGATAGCCAAGTGTTAAAAGATGAGATTGCGAAAGTGGCTACGTGGGAAACAGACGAGACGTATGCTCGTGTCATGACGGCAGCAGGTTATTTAAAAACAGAGCCGGTTGAAGCAGTAGTCGCAGGTTTAACAGATGTGGAAACTGATCGCCTAGCCCTAGCCATTGAGGAAATTCCCGTAACGGCATTGGGTGTGTACGATATTGCGAATGTTATAAACGAAACGATTGTCAATACGGGAGAAACATTTTCTTTCATTGAAGCGCTAGGGGCAACTATAGAGGAAGCGAATAGCGAAGCGTTAAACTTTGTCGCGTCCATGCTTTATCATAATGCCCTTCATATGGATACGGATATTTTAGAACGTCATTCTCAAAAGCAAGTGCCGAATTATTTAGAACCAGGTGTAGAAGTAGCGATTGATATAAAGGCACCAAAAGATTTGAAATTTGTGAACCGTACAGCGAACCCGATGAAACTGAAAATGACAGTTGAAAATCAACAATTAAAAGCGGAAGTGTATACGACCCATAAAGAAGTAGATGTCACGATGAAAGTAGTGCGTGATGAAGCGATTTCACCTCGTACGATTACGCGTTATACGGATCAACTTGCTATAGGGCAAACACAGGAAGTGCAAAAAGGTGTACAAGGCTTACGTGTGTCGGTGTACCGAACGATTCACGGAGCGGAAGAACTAATCAGCCGTGATTATTATGCACCAATTAACCGCATTTTACTTAAATCATCACGTGAGCCATCTACTCAGAAAGACCCTGATTTACAAATAGATTTAGATGGGGACGGATTAGCGGATGTAGATAGTACAAATAAGACCGAGGATCAAGTGAAAGTTGATGAAAATGGTAACCGTGTCTTACCACCAGGCAGTCATTATGATAAGGGTGGTAACTTAATTACACCGTAAGAGAGGAGAAGCCTACATGAGAGCTACAACACGTAAGCGACTAGGTGACTTCTTTATTAAGGAAAATATACTAACGGAACAGCAGCTGATTGAAGTACTAGAGTTTCAATTAGGCATTCCGCATGTTTCGTTAAATCAGTTTACGATTGACCCTGAACTACTTCAATTAGTGCCTGTTGAGCTAGCAAAGCGGGCGAACTTAATTCCGCTACGCCGTGAGAAAAATAAATTGTTTATTGCGATGGCTGACCCGATGGATTACTTCGCTATTGAAGAAGTGCGTATGGCGACAGGCTGTCAAATTGAGACGAGTATTGCGGCGAAAGATGATTTATATCGGACGATTACAAAATACTACGATTTGCAGGAATCGATGGAAGCAGCATTGTCTGATATTCAAGCGGGCACGCAAGAAACACAGCAGGAGATTGTCGATGAAGATTCACCGATGGTACGTCTGGTGAATCAAATTATTGCAAACGGTGTTGCTCAGCGTGCATCGGATATCCATTTTGATCCACAGGAAACAGGATTTAAAGTCCGTTATCGTGTGGACGGGGTATTACGTACGGAGCGCTCACTACCGAAGCATATGCAAAATATTATGACAGCTCGTGTAAAAATTATGGGGAACTTAAATATTACCGAAAATCGTACCCCGCAAGATGGACGTATTAAAATTACGGTAAATTTCAAACCAGTCGATATTCGTTTATCGACATTACCGACTGTCTACGGTGAAAAAATTGTAATGCGTATTTTAGATTTAAGTAATGCGCCCAATGATATTAGTCAAATTGGCTTTTCACCAAAAAATGAAGAGCTGTTTGGGAAAATGATTGCTCGGCCAAATGGCATTGTATTAATTACAGGGCCTACTGGTTCAGGGAAGTCATCTACGTTATATGCGGCACTTTCTGAGTTAAATAAAGAAGATGTTAACATTATCACAGTTGAAGATCCGGTAGAGTATCAAATGATGGGCGTGAACCAAATTCAAGTGAAAGAAGAAGTTGGGTTAACGTTTGCAACAGGGCTTCGTTCTATTTTACGTCAAGATCCAGACATCGTGATGATTGGGGAAATTCGTGACTTAGAAACAGCGCAAATTGCGATTCGTGCCTCTTTAACAGGTCACTTAGTACTAAGTACATTGCATACAAATAGTGCGGTTGAATCGATTTCTCGCTTAAAGGACATGGGGATTGAGCCGTTTTTAATCTCGTCTTCATTAGTCGGTTCCATGGCACAGCGTCTCGTACGTCGTATATGCCGCGATTGTGCAACCGTCGTCCCTGCAACGGAACGAGAAAAAGAAATCTTTGCAGAAAACGGCATGAAGGTGGAGAACGTTACGCGTGGCCGCGGTTGTGGGGCATGCGGTCAGACAGGTTATCGTGGCCGTGTCGCTATTCACGAGATTTTACCGATTGACCGTGACTTAAAAGATTTAATCATTTCTCAAGTAAGTGGTACCGTGCTTCGTGATTATATGAAGCAAAAAGGCTATGACACATTATTACAAGACGGGTTACTGAAAGTGCTAAGCGGCATTACAACGACCGAAGAAGTATTACGTGTAGCTATGACAGAATAGGGAGTGAAACAAATGAACTTAAATATTAAAGAGTTATTACTCCATGCGTATAACCAAAAGGCGTCGGATTTACATTTAACGGTTGGCGTGCCACCTGTGTATCGTGTGAACGGCAAGCTGTCTCATTACGGAGATGAGGTAGTGACACCTGAAGTCGTCCATGAAATGGTTCGTGAAATTTTACCTGATTTTAAAGTAGCGGAATTTGATGAAAAAGGTGAAACAGATTTCAACTACACACTCGAAGGCTATTGTCGTTTTCGTGTGAATGCTTATCATCAACGAAATGCCGGTGCGATTGCAGCGCGTTTAATTTCAAGTGAAATTCCAACGATTGAAAAGCTTAACATGCCGCAAGTGTTGTATGAATTAGCCGATAAACCACAAGGCCTTATTTTAGTAACAGGGCCAACTGGTTCAGGGAAATCGACTACACTAGCAGCGATGATTGATTATATTAATGAAAATAAAGCAAAGCACATTATTACACTGGAAGACCCGATCGAGTATGTACACCATCATAAACAATCGATTATTAATCAACGTGAAATCGGTATCGATACAGGCAGCTTCGCGAATGGGTTGCGTGCCTCATTACGTCAAGACCCGGATATTATTCTTGTCGGTGAGATGCGCGATTTAGAAACGATTTCAACAGCCATTACGGCTGCTGAAACGGGTCACTTAGTGTTCGGTACATTACATACATCCAGTGCGCCGACAACAATTGATCGTATTATTGACGTCTTCCCACCACATCAGCAAGGGCAAATTCGTATTCAGCTTGCGAACGTATTGCAAGGGATTATTTCGCAGCGTTTATTCGTGCGAAAGGGTGGACAAGGACGTGTAGCGGCAACCGAAATTTTAGTCGGTGTGCCAGCTGTCACGAACTTAATTCGTAATGAAAAGGTCCATCAAATTCCGAGTGTCATGCAGACAAGCCGGGCACTTGGCATGCACACATTGGAGTCATCGATTCAGTCACTCGTATCGAACGGCACCGTCTCTTTACAAGAAGTGCGCCCATATATGAATGTTGGTGAATATTAATGACCGTTTTCAAATACACAGGTCGTAGCAAAACGGGGGAAATAAAAAAAGGCACGATTAATGCTACGAACAAAAATAGCGCGTTAACAAGATTACGAGAACAAGGGATTAACCCACGCCAGTTAGAGGAGTCAACAAGTATTTTACATAAGGACATTCCTTTAGGTGGCAAGGTGAAAACCGAGGATTTCGTCTTGTATTGTCGCCAATTTGCCACATTAGTACGAGCAGGTGTGTCAATTGTGGAATCGACTAATATTTTAGCGCGTCAATCCACGAGTAAAGCGTTAAAAAAAGCGCTTGAAATCGTGGAGGACGATATTCGAACAGGTATCCCTTTATCGCAAGCAGTCGCAAAACACCCAAAAGTCTTTCCGGAACTGTTCATCAACTTAATGAGATCCGGGGAAGCAACAGGGAATATCGACGATACATTAGAACGCTTAGCCGATACATTTGAAAAGCAATTTAAATTAAAGAAAAAAGTGCAATCCACGATGGCGTACCCAGCCATTTTGTTAACACTGACGATTGGCGTTGTCATTTTTTTGATGGTCGTCATCGTCCCACAGTTCGTCAAATCGTTTGAAGAGATGGGAGCGGAATTACCAACGATTACGGTCATCACGGTAGCGATTAGTAATTGGCTCACGCAATTTTGGTGGGTGGTAATAGCCCTTCTTATCGGTGTCGTTGTGTTATTTAATTTTTTATACAAGAAAAATGAGCAGTTTAAATACATGGTGAGCTATATATTGCTTCGAATACCGGGCTTTGGTCCTATATTACAGAAAACAGCACTTGCTCGTTTGCTACGAACATTGTCTTCACTATTTAGCAGTGCCGTCCCAATTTTACAAGCATTAACGATTTCAGAACGGGTAAGTGGCAACCCGGTAATTAGTGAGGTCATGATTGAGGCGCGGAAAAGCTTAGAACAAGGGAGCACATTATCCGAACCTCTTGAGCAAAGCTGGCTATTCCCCCCGATGGTAACGAGTATGGTGAAAATCGGTGAATCGACAGGCTCGCTCGATTATATGCTAGAAAAGGTTTCAGACTTTTACGAAGATGAAGTAGACCGTGCAGTCGATACATTAAAATCGTTAATTGAACCGCTAATGATTTTATTTTTAGCGCTAACAGTCGGCGTCATTGTGGCAGCGATTTTATTACCAATGTTTAGTTTGTATGAACAAATGTAGAATTTTGTGTAAAAATATGTAAATTTAAGCTACTATAAGTATAATAGTAAGTGAAGGTAGGGCGTTTTGTAAGGAGGCATTAAAGGAAGTGACGCCCGTACAAAAAATATAAAAATTTTTAAGAGGAGGTTTTAACATGTTTCAACAACTAAAAAAACGTATTAAAAATGAAAAAGGTTTAACATTAGTCGAGCTTTTAGCAGTAATTGTTATTTTAGCGATTGTGGCAGCGATTGCGATTCCAGCGATTGGGAATATTATTAATAATCAACGGGATAAAGCTATTTTAGCTGATATTTCAAATATGGTTTCATCAGCTAAGATTGCCTTTGCAGACGGTTCTTGTGGTTCAGATAATATTTGTCAATATGGTGGAACTACTAATGAATTAGATTTTTCATCAACTAAAGTTACTTCAGGTACAGTTAGCTTTGCAACCAATACTGCAGATCCAACTATTACAGTTGTTTTTGCTGCTGGTACATCGTTCAAAGGTAAGAATGCTACTAAGTTTAATACTTTAACAGGAACTGGATTTACAGAAAGTAATTTAAATTTGAATATGGCTAACTAGTAGTCTTTCAAAGAACACCCAATACCATATTGGGTGTTCCATTGAGTGACTAACGAGTTCACTATATAGAGAGAGTAATTGAAAAAAAGGGGGCCCTGCTATGTTCAAAGTGAAGAAAAAATCACATGTTAGCATTGAGCTGAATGATTATGTGTTGCGGGCTCTTGTATCGAAAGGGCCGAATTTAGTACAGCCGCAATGCTATGAAATTCCATTGCCACAAGGGCTTATGCAGGACGCGATGTTAGAGGATGAAATGGCTTTATATGAAATCGTAAAAGAATACGCACCGAAATGGGGGGGCAAAAATCAAAATGTCCGTTTTTTTGTCCCGGATACTTCTGTTCTATTAAAAGCGATTGAGCATCCAATTGATGTAGAGTCAAAGGATTTGCGTGGTTATGTGGAAATGGAGATTGGGCATTCCATTCATTTGCCGTTCCAAGAGCCGTTAGTCGATGTGTATGACCCGGTACCGGGTGACGGCAAAGCGGTTATCTTTGCAGCGCCACCAGAAGAGGTCCGTAAATGGACGGGGATTTTACTCGACAATCATTTAAAGCCGCAAGTCGCGGACATTCGAGCATTAGCCAATCTGCGCTTACTTGAACATTTAGACATGGTGAACGCCGATCGAACGTACTTAATTGCGGACTGGTCCATTAATGAGGTGTCTATTTGTATATATTCAGCAGGAAATGTGGAATTTTTACGTTTCCAATCGATTGATACCGATTTAACGAAGTGGCAACATCGTGTGGTCGATGAAGCAAATGTAGAATTTAGCTATGATGGTGATATTCAAGACTACCGGATGATTATTACGGATCAAGTGTTAGAGCTGGACCGGATGATGAACTTCTTTCGATTCTCCTTACATAAAGGAGAAAAATCGGTAGATGAAATTATGATTTTAGGCGACAACCCATTATTAACGACGATTTCTGAATTTTTATCAGAAAACTTTACAACGCCGATTCAAGTAATCAATGATGCAATTATTGAAAAGAAATTTCCAGGCTTCAAAGCAAAGCATGCCTCTTTACTCGGCTTAGCGTTAAAGGAGGTTAAGGGATGATTCCAGATATTAACCTCTTACCGAAAGTCGACCAAGATGAGGGCAGCTCCAAGACCATTTTTATTTTAATCGGTATTATCACGCTTCTTTTGTTAGCTGTTATGTCGTGGCTTTATTTTTCTGCTCGTGTAGATGTCGTGAGCCTCGCAGCAGAAGAACAATCGTTACAAGTAGAGCGTGACGCGTTGCAAGTGGAGCTCACGAATTTACAAGGAGCTAATCAAGGCTCACTGGAGGAATCGGTAGCCTTTGCGGAGCTTGTGTCATATGATGTATCACCAATAATTGATACAACTAAAGCTTTACTGCCATCGAATACATATTTGCGTAATTATACGTTTGAGCAATCGAGTGTGTCGATTGATATTGATTTTGAGACGTTAAATATGATTTCAGCATATGTAGAACGATTGGAGCAAAATCCGTACTTTTTAGATGTACAAGTAGAATCCATTGCAAACTTTGATGTAAATCCAACGAATGAAGAAGAAGCTGAGGTTGACCGTTTTACGGAAGTGCCTCGTTATTCAGCAACAGTTGTGTTACATATTAATGATCTGTATTTAGCTACTGGAGGTGTAAATTAATGCAACTTTCAAGTGGCAAAAATTCTGAAGTGCTGCTTCTTTCAGCACTTGTCTTAGCTTTATTGTTTGCTGTTTATTATTATGTGGTGAAACCGAAGCAAGAGGAGGCTACTAGTCTAGAGAGTTCGGTTAGTAGCCTGAATAGTGAAATCACGTCGATTCAAGACCAGATTACCTTACTAAAAGAGGAGCAATCTGGCGACATTCCAAATGAATTTGCCTTACGTAAAAAAGTGCCAGCTAGTCGAGAAATTGATCGGATTTTATTAAATATGGAAGAGGTAGAATACGTATCAGGCTCAACGGTGTTAGGGATAAAGTTTAATAATTATGATTCGCTTGTATCAGAATCAGCCTTAACCGACCCAAATGCTACAGAGGAGACGACAGAGGAAACAGCGCAAGGCGAAGTTGCTGAGACGGAACAAAACCCGGTTTCAACGATTGCCACAGCAAATGTACCGACTAATTTAAAATTAGTGACATTTGAAGTGGATGTGGAATCGCCAAACTTTGAAAAATTACAGTTATTTATTAAAGAAATTGAGCGATTAGAACGTGTGATGCACATTGATAAAATTGATTACCAATTACCTGGTGAAGCAGAGTTACTAGCAGAGGATCGTTCGGAAATCGCAGCAGCAATCATTCAAATCACAACATTTTATTACGAATAAGGGGACCCAGTATGGACATGATGTATACGATTGTTTTCGGGGTATTTGGTCTCGTATTCGGTTCATTTTACAATGTGGTAGGTTTACGGGTGCCAAAAGGGGAATCGATTGTGACCCCGCCTTCCCATTGTACAAACTGTAGCAAAAGGTTAACGGCATTGGAGCTAATTCCTGTGCTTTCTTATGTCATGCAGGGAGGGAAGTGCCGCGGGTGTGGTGTCAAAGTGTCACCGATCTACTTATTAACAGAAATCGTGACGGCGGTCCTTTTTGCACTGAGCTATACGGTGTTTGGCTTGAGTGCGGAGCTTTTTGTGGCGTTACTGTTTGTTTCATTACTCGTCATTATTAATGTTTCAGATATCGCGTATATGCTGATTCCGAATAAAATCTTATTATTTTTCTTACCATTTTTAGTCATTGGGCGTATTTTATCCCCACTTGAACCGTGGTGGGATAGCTTGCTTGGGGCTAGTGTTGGGTTTAGTATATTGCTACTCATAGCGGTTGTCTCAAAAGGTGGTATGGGGGGCGGCGATATTAAGCTGTTCTTTTTAATTGGTCTCGTGCTCGGTACCGTCAATGCGCTGTTAACCTTGTTTTTAGCATCTGTTATTGGGATGGTGATGGGGCTGATACTATTAAAAGTGCGTGGCCAAGGAAGGAAAACGCCTGTACCGTTTGGGCCATCGATTGCGATTGGTGCCCTGATTACTTATTTTTATGGTGCACAGCTGATTGAATGGTACTGGCAATTATTTTAAATGAAACAAGGTGAATTCTGCGGAATTTGCCTTTTTTTCTGTGGATTAGGCAAGTAAAATTGAAAATAAAGCAAGTACACCGCTACCTTCATAAGAGATGATAGTGAGCTAGTAGGATTTTTGCTTCATATATCGAATGGATCAACTTAGGGGGAATTTAGATGAAACCGATTATTGGTGTGACCATGCATTCATCAGAGAGAAAATTTGAAATTAATGAGACGTATATTCAAGCGGTTTTACAGGCAGGGGGCATTCCGCTTTGCTTCCCGCATATTACAACGGGCATTGAGGAATTTATCTCCAAAGTAGACGGGTTACTTTTAATTGGGGGCCATGATATTCATCCGAAATTTTTTGGAGAAGATCCAATTCCGATGCAAGGGATGGTCATTGAACAACGCGACGAAAGTGATTTTCAAGTATTACAGGCCGCATTAAAGCGCGACTTACCTGTTTTTGCGGTTTGTCGCGGCCATCAAGTGTTGAATGTGGCGTTTGGTGGCTCGCTGTATCAAGACATTCCGTCACAAGTAAATGGCGCTATACAACATGCCCAAAAATCAGCACGTCATGAAAAAATTCATCGTGTCGTCGTAAAAGAGGGAACAAAGCTATTCGAGTTAATTGGCAATGAAGTGTGGACGAATTCCTTCCATCATCAAGCGATTAAAGAAGTAGGGGACGGCTTAATGGTGACGGCGTCTACGAGTGATGGGGTGATTGAAGCGATTGAACATCCAGATTATACATTTTGTTTAGGGATACAGTGGCATCCAGAAGAGCTAGCTATGAAACAAGATGATGCATCGCTTACGTTATTTAAAGCGTTTGTGGATACGTGTCAAAAATAAAAAACGGTGTAGGCGAAGTGTGACTTTGCCTACACGTTTTTATTAATGAATATTTCGGTATAAACCAACGACTTTCCCTAAAATCTTCACTTGGTCTACTAAAATCGGATCCATTGAAGAGTTTTCAGGTTGTAAGCGGAAATGTGTTTTTTCCTTATAGAAGCGCTTCACTGTTGCTTCATCATCTTCGGTCATCGCTACAACAATATCCCCGTTGTTTGCTGTAGATTGTTGTTTGACGATGACGTAATCCCCATCTAAAATGCCTGCTTCAATCATCGACTCGCCCATAATTTCCAACATGAAAATTTGATCCTCACTTGTGCCATATGTGTTTGGTAGTGGGAAATATTCCTCTGTATTTTCAATGGCCGTAATCGGTAGCCCGGCTGTTACTTTGCCGATTAAAGGAACATGAATAACGTCTACTTTAGTTGTGAGCGTATCTTCTTGATTTAATATTTCAATAGCACGTGGCTTCGTAGGATCGCGACGAATTAACCCCTTGCTTTCAAGACGAGCTAAATGACCATGAACGGTTGAACTAGAAGCCAGTCCGACAGCTTCCCCTATTTCACGAACGGACGGTGGATAGCCTTTAGAGCGTACTTCTTCTTTGATGAATGCTAAAATTGCTTCCTGTCGTTTAGATACTTTTGTCATGTTTTTTCACCTCTCTGTAAGAGTTCTTCCTTATTATTTACACTCAGTATAACATATACGAACAGAAAAGCAAACGTAAGTTCGAAAAAATATTGACAAAAAACGAACAGCTGTATTAAAATGAGAACGTATATTCCGAACAAGTATTCGAGGGGGATTTATCAATGAATTGGTTAAAGAAAAATAACTATGTAGCTCTACTTTTAGGGGTTACAGTAGCATTTGTGACATACTTATACATAACAGATGAAAAAATTGAGCAATACGAACAGATTACAGTGCAGCATGGCGATACTTTATGGTCGTTAGCCGATGAATATCGTGGTAAAATGTCTACGCAAGACTGGGTTTCTTTTGTACAAAAGGAGAATTATTTATTTAATCAACTGTTAACTGCAGGTCAAACGATTATAATTCCTGTTGAAAAAGACTCCGTATATGTTGTTAGACTTTCAACACAAGAAGAGACTGATTCCATTAAAGTAGCGAGTGAACAACGATGACACAACAAAAACAAGCTGTCGTTTATTGCCGTGTAAGCACAGTGAAAGAAACACAAGAAACATCTTTAGTCAGGCAGCGTGAAGAATTAACACGTTACGCCCAGCAGTTACAATTTACCGTAGCAGCTGTTTTCGAAGATCAACAAAGCGGTTATGATGTTGACCGAGATGGCTTACTTGAAATGCTCGATTTCATGAAAGCGAAACGTATTCAAACGCTTTTCATTCAGGATGAAACCCGGTTAGGGCGTGGGAATGCTCGGATGGCCGTGTTGCATTTACTGTTAAAGCAAGAGGTAACGGTTTATTCCTTGAATGAAGCGGGACCACTATCATTAAATGAGATGGATACAATGCTGTTAGAAATATTGGCGATTGTAGAAGAATATCAGCGGAAATTGCATAATGCTAAAATCCGACGAGGCATGAGGCGCGCTGTAGAAAATGGCTATCGTCCCGAGTTAAATTTAACAGAGCGCGGTAACTTAGAGGGACGTGAACGAATTGAAGTTCCGATTGAAGAAATCGTGAAGCTTCGAGACAGAGGCATGACATTTAAAGAAATTGCTAGTACATTACAAGGACTAGGGTTTCAAGTAAGTAAAGCGACGGTAAATCGCCGCTACATCGAATATACTGAGCAACAAGAACAATCAACAGAGTCACCAGAATAAGTTCTGGTGCTCTTTTTTTATTGGAAAAGTGCAAGATAGAAATTTGTCGAAATAGCCAGAATAAAGCACAATCACTTGCACTTCCGCTTATTTTTTCATACCTTTGTAATAGTTAGTGTAGAAAGGTGAGACATGTATGCTATCAAAAGAAAAAATTGCTCGCATTAATGAGCTATCTAAAAAGAAAAAAGCGGGAACATTAACAGAAGCGGAAGCAAAGGAACAATCGCAGTTACGAAAAGAATACTTAGACACATTCCGCAACACGATGCGCGATACAATTGAAAATGTAAAAATCGTTGACGCAGCAGGAAATGATGTAACGCCTGAAAAAGTGAAGCAAGCACAAGAGAAAAAGTTCTTAAATTAATAAATGCTCGATTTGGAAATATTACCTTGATTAAAAAGACACATATTAAAAGCAAGTGGAACGAAGGGTGGCGAGTGTAGCTGACGGCATTCGCCTTTCGCTACAGAGCAAAGCTTCCAGCGGGAAAAGCGAGACAGCCGAGACCCCGCAGGAACGTAGTGACGAGGAGGCTTGGCCTCGCCCGCGGAAAGCGTCCGCCCGTAGTGGAACGGATTGATAATTTCATGTTTTGATAAGGAGTTTTAATAAATATTTTATCAAAACAATGATGTGTCACATTTAACAAAAAAGTATAACATATTTACTTGAAAAGCATTGTTTTATTTAACAAATATGACTAAACTATATAAGAACAATATTCGTGCGAGAAAGGATGTCATAATATGACACAACATATGGATCAGTTAGCGATTAACGCTATCCGAACATTATCAATTGATGCAATTGAAAAAGCCAACTCTGGTCACCCGGGTTTACCAATGGGTGCAGCTCCAATGGCGTATACATTATGGACAAAGCAATTACGCCACAACCCACAAAATCCTAAATGGTTTAACCGCGACCGTTTCGTATTATCAGCAGGTCATGGCTCGATGCTATTATATAGCTTACTGCACTTAGGTGGTTATGGGTTAGACATGGAAGAAATCAAAAACTTCCGTCAATGGGATTCAAAAACGCCAGGTCACCCAGAGTATGGTCATACGGTAGGGGTAGAAGCAACAACTGGTCCACTTGGTCAAGGCATTGCGATGACAGTCGGGATGGCAATGGCTGAACGTCACCTTGCTGCCACTTACAATAAACCAGGTTATGAAATTGTAGACCACTATACAGTTGCATTATGTGGCGACGGGGACTTAATGGAAGGCGTTGCGGCAGAGGCGATTTCATTAGCAGGTCACTTACAACTAGAAAAACTAATTGTCCTATACGATTCAAATGATATTTCATTAGACGGAGATTTAGGAAAATCGTTTTCTGAAAATGTTAAAAAGCGTTTTGAATCATACGGCTGGAACTACTTACGAGTAGATGATGGCAACGATGTTGAAGCAATCAACAATGCGATTGAACAAGCGAAAAAGAACACGGGTGGTCCGACATTAATCGAAGTGAAAACAGTCATTGGTTTCGGTTCGCCAAATAAATCAGGAAAAGCGGATTCTCACGGTGCGCCACTTGGAACAGATGAAGTTGTCTTAACAAAAGAAGCGTACAGCTGGGCACATGAGCCATTCCAAATTCCACAAGACGTGTACGATACATTTAAAGCAGCGGCAGAAGTACAAGGTGTACAAGCAGAAGCAGCTTGGAATGAAACATTTGAAAGCTACAAAGCACAATTCCCAGAATTAGCAGCGCAGTTTGAAAATGCAATGAACGGTGAAATTCCAGCGGACTACGATGCAGAAATTCCTGTATATGAAGTAGGTAAATCTGTTGCAACACGTTCATCTTCAGGAGATGCGATCAACGCGCTTGCGAAAAAAGTACCTTCATTCTTTGGTGGTTCAGCGGACTTAGCGGGATCGAACAAAACAACAATGAAGGGTGCAGGCGACTTCTCAGCAGAGAACTATGCTGGCCGTAATATTTGGTTCGGTGTACGTGAATTTGCGATGGGTGCTGCACTAAACGGTATGGCTTTACACGGTGGCGTAAACGTATTCGGTGGTACATTCTTCGTGTTCTCTGATTATGTACGTCCAGCTGTTCGTTTGTCTGCATTAATGGGCTTACCAGTAACGTATGTATTCACGCACGATTCAATCGCTGTTGGTGAAGATGGTCCAACACATGAGCCAATCGAGCACTTAGCATCATTACGTGCAATGCCAAACCTTTCTGTCATTCGTCCAGCTGATGCAAACGAATCAGCGGAAGCTTGGAAGGTAGCCTTAACAAGCGAGTCTACACCAACTGTTTTAGTATTATCTCGTCAAAACTTACCGGTTCTTGATGCACCAATCGAAACAGTACGTGAAGGTGTACAAAAAGGTGCTTATGTCCTTTCACCAGCTACAAAAGAAACACCAGATGCGATTTTAATTGCAACTGGCTCAGAGGTTTCATTAGCGGTAGAAGCGCAAAAAGCATTATTAGCAGACGGTATCGATGTGTCTGTCGTATCTATGCCTTCAGTAGATCGCTTCGAAAAGCAATCAGCAGCTTATAAAGAATCTGTTCTTCCAAAAGCAGTGACAAAACGTCTTGCGATCGAGATGGGTGCGTCTTTAGGCTGGCACAAATATACAGGCTTTGACGGCGATGTATTAGCAATCGATCAATTCGGTGCATCAGCGCCAGGTGAGTTAGTGATGGAGAAATACGGTTTCACAGTCGAAAACGTAGTAGCAAAAGTAAAAGCACTATAATTCAAGAAAGTATAACAGCTTCTCTGGAATCGATATATTCGATATAAAACACTTAATTTCTGCGACGAGTAACCGCAGGAGCAAACGTAAAAAGGGAGGTAGCTTGAAGCTACCTCTCTTTTGGTTTTTTCGATATGGAAACGAAAATCGAGATTATATTTGTGATACATATGGCGATAAAAATAGTTGTATCGGAAGAATTGCCGTTCAGTACGAATGCATCGATAATGATGCCGGCACTATATAATAATTGTCCCGCAATGATACTAGAAAAAGCTGCATATAACACTGTAATCCAAGTCGGAATGATTTTTGCAATGACGATGGCTAAAAAAATCACGCTGAAAATAAATATTGTTCGGAAAATAGGCTGCCATACAGTAAATGTAGGGTCGATTGTAAAACTTGTATATGTAAAATCCATATTAGTCGCCTCCTTTTCTAAATTTTACCTTATTATGAATAGGGATGCTATGATGAACTAGGAAGTTCAGAATATGGAAAAAAGCGATAAATCATATATTTCTAAGGCTTGTACAATGAATTCTATAGCAACACTTTTAGAATTAGTGTATAATCCTCTTTGGAGAGTTTTCTCGGGATTTCGTATAGTGGAGGAGGTTGGATTCAAAATGAATTTATGGCTTGGTATTGTACTTATCATCGTCGCTTTAATCGGGGGCGTAGCAATCGGTTTCTACGCGGCTCGTCAATATATGATGAAGTATTTGAAAGAAAATCCACCAATTAATGAACAAATGATTCGTGTGATGATGGCACAAATGGGACGTAAACCATCTGAAAAGCAAGTGCGTCAAATGATGTCTCAAATGAACAAGTTCCAAGATAAATAATGAGGAAGGTTGTCTTACATTTTGTAGGGCAGCTTTTTTTGTTAGTGGAAAATGATTAGTGCATCTAGCTAAGAAGGGACATCAACTGATAGAGTATGAGTTGTATTTTTACAATAAATCAACAATGAAAATTCACATATTTTATTGCTTTCATTGAGTATCTAGTCTACTATCAAAACATAGTAAGTCTCAGGAGGTAAAATAATGGGAAAAGAAAAAACGAATGTAGAAAGCTTTGATTTAGATCATACAAAAGTAGCGGCACCGTATGTACGCTTAGCGGGAAAAAAACAAGGTGTATATGGCGATGTTGTGGTGAAATATGATATTCGCTTTAAACAGCCGAATAAGGCACATATGGAAATGCCAGCACTTCACTCTTTAGAGCATTTAATGGCGGATCGTATTCGTAATCATACAAATCATGTTATTGATTTATCACCAATGGGTTGTCAAACAGGCTTTTATTTATCTGTGATTAATCATGATAATTATGATGGGATTTTAGACGTGTTAGAGAAAACATTAAAGGATGTATTAGCGGCGGAGGCAGTGCCAGCTTGTAATGAAGTACAATGCGGTTGGGCGGCTAGCCATAGTTTAGAAGGAGCGCAACGCTTAGCAAAAGAATTTTTAGATAAACGTGCGGAATGGCATATTGTATTTGCATAGTAAATGATAAAAAAGAAAAGTCGAGTCGTGAGGGAGAAGCCTATCGCTCGACTTTTTATGATGTGCAAAGTAGTGTATGTGGTACATATTGATCTAAAAATTCACGTACCGTTGCTTCATATTTTATGGGTTCCTCATTAAAGGCTTGTGCATGATCGCCTTTTTCAAATAATCGCAACATCTTCGGTCCTTCCTTCGCTTTATATAAGTCAATCGTCATGGCACACGGGATAAATGTATCGTGTAAATTGTGAATAAATAACACAGGTTTTTCGATGTTTTTTACGGCGTCTTTTGGGACGATGTTTTTTGTCCAATAGCCATCCCGCAAGCGCATAAATAAATCTGTCAGGTGTACCGCCCATTTTAACTCAATGGAAATTGAGCTTTTGACAATGGAGTATAGCAATTGTTTAAAGTCAGAAAATGCGCAATCTGAAATATAAAAGTCAGCTTGATCTTCGATAATGCCTGCATATAATAGCGTTGTGGCAGCACCCATTGATTCGCCGTGAATACCAAGCGTTGCCTCTTCGCCGATGAGCCCACGAATGAAATGGACGACCGCTTGTAAATCTATTTTTTCGTAGTAGCCATAGCTTGTCGTTTTGCCCCCTGAATCCCCGTGACGTCTATGATCATAAACGACCGTATTGAAGCCGAGCCGCTCGAACATCCGCGCATACTTTGTCGAGTTCAACTTATTTTCGGTGACACCATGACAAATAATCATCGTATTTTTCGTTGCAAGTGGCTTAAAGAAATAGCCTTTTATATCGTAACCATTTGGTGAGGCAATGGAGAGCTCTACTTTTGTGACGCTATTAAACCAAGCTTCGTCAAAGCGTTGCGCCTTTGTTTCACGTTCTAAAATAAAGTCATGATCCTTTTGTTTAATGTACATCAGTTTATTGGAAAGGATAATACCGGATATCGTCGTTACTGTCGCTACAATACTAGATATAAATAGTGCTTTCTTCCTCATTCTTTTTCACCTCTCTCTATATTATGTGAAGGATTATAAATTCCTCTACATTTGTCGTGAAAAAAATATCAAATTTCTCGCTATCTCGAAAACACAAGAATTATTTGGTAAAGTGAGCAGGAGGACCTGACAGAGACAACGGAAGTAGCTATAGTGTTTGTTGCTATTTCGGTGGTGGACAGGTAAGACATAGTTACAATTAGATAACGGTAAAATTTTAGGCTAATGATGCTTCAAACGGCGAAAAATGCTATAATTTAGTGGAAAGTGCATAAAGAAGGTGAATCGCATTGGCAAAAAATAAAGGACAAAAGCAAGCGGGCCAACCAAAACAAGAAAAAGAAAGCTTAACATTAGCAGATCAACTTGGTGGGGATGTGCTTGCAAAACTAAAAGAGGCAAAACAATCGCTTGCGGCGGAAGAGCAAAAGAAGGAAGAAGAGCGTACAGCACGTCTAGCCTTTGAACGAAAGCAACGCGAGAAAAATATGAGCTTTGAAGAGTTATTTGAAAAGTATGGCGATCAAGGTTCAAAGTATTAACAGCTAGGCATGGGAAAGGATCTCATGCCTTTTTTGGAGGGAACAATTTGCACACATTTAATCCAAGACAGTTAGTACCAGGTTTTTATCATACATGGCCGTTTACATTACATATTGAATTTGATGACATGTATACGCAAATCGATCAAATCATCGAGCAAATTTTTCATGACAAAGATGAGCTAATCGTTGTAGTCAACATATTTCCATCACAGAGAAAAGGGCAAAAAAGTCCACGGCTGCTTGAACGGTTTTTAAAAAATAAAGCGTTAAAATATACGATGACGACAAATGAAACAGAATTTACATTCGATGAGGAACGATACATAGCGGTGCAATTTCAACTGACATGTCAAGTAAAGGATTTATATTTAAGAAAATTATTATATGCCTGTGCTCATGCAGATTACCGGATACATCCGTATTTTAAAAGAGGGGCAGCCTATTTCTCACCAGATGTGTTTATTTACAATGTGACAAAGGAAACGGTACTTCATGTGTATGATGATCGTGGTTGTGAGCTTATGTTTCAGTATGAAGAAATGACAGCCCTAGAGTAAAACGAGTTCCCTCTAGGATGAGGAAACTCGTTTTATTATGATAAAGCTTATTTTAGCTAAGGAGACAAAGACGATAGCTCCTACTGTATCAATCATCACATCGTCAAATATCCCTGTACGACCAGGAAGGAATGTTTGACGAATTTCATCGAGAGAAGCAATGAAGAAAATTGAAAGGATTGCAAATAGTGTAGGGAATCGCCAGTTTAATTTACGATACAGTAAGAAAAATAGAACACCAATGATCCCGTATCCTGCAAAATGGGTTGCTTTTCGAATAAGAAATTCAATGAAGTAGACATAGCCGCGCGTTTCTACAGAAATCGGTCTATTCCAATACGTAATTTCAATTTGACTTAATTGTTCCTTAAATGGTTCATCTGCTAAAATTTCTCTCAATTCGGGTACGATCGTTTGTTGTTCATATGTCATATTGGACATAATGCCAACGATAGTTAAAGCGAGTACAACAAGGAAAAGATATTTTTTCACAGGTGATCTGTATAGAAATGTTGCTTTCCAATGGTCATGGCTTTAGATAAGTCATCCATTGTTTGTGCTTCCTTATAGGCTGCAACCGACTGAAGTAGCTGTTCTTTCGTTCGTGCACCGATGACGGTAGAAGCGATTGTACTAAAATGTAAATTAAATGCGAATGCAAGTGCGTGGATGTTGTTGTACTCATATTCTAATTGTTCAAGCACTTGCTGTAATTCTTGTTCATGAAAATTCATATACGGTGTTAGTCGTTGGCGCCATTCGGCTGTTAATAATCCTTTTGCAATGGAACCGCGTGTCACAACCGATGCACCAGCGTTGTGAATTGGTTCAAACCATTCTTCAGGACGGCGGTCTAGTAAGCTAAATTGCATCATATTGCTCACCGCATCACTGTTTTGCAAAAATGGTACAAAGACGTTTGGACGAATAGAAGAAATACCATATTCTCGAATAAGCCCTTCTTTTTTTAATCCCTCAAATGTTTCAATTATTTCTTCCCACGGATCCTCAATTGTACCACCGTGCAGTTGGTATACATCAATATAGTCAGTTTTTAGACGACGTAAACTGTCCTTTAAGCCGTCTTTAATATGTGCGGGTGACGGATCCCATGTCCAACGATCTGTTCCTGCCTCCCAGCGATTACCGACTTTTGTAGCTAGTATAATGTCTTGGCGAACGGGCTGTAACACCGTCCCAATGATTTCTTCATTCATGCCTTTATCATAAAGGTCAGCTGTGTCAAAATAGTTCATGCCTACCTCAAGCGCGGCTTCGATAATGGGACGTGCCTCATCTATCGTTGGTGGTAGTGACATACAGCCTAAACTTACCTCTGATACTTCAAGCGGACTATTTCCTAATGTTCTTTTTTTCATTTCCTTTGCCCCCTCAATGACTTGTTCGTTTTTTTCGTTCGATACACGCAACATATCATTTGAGTCCGTTTTAGTCGAGATGTGCCTTTGTTAATGTTACAATGAAATCAATGAAAACGACAAGTGGGGGGCACATAAATGAAAAAGTTTGAAGAAAAAACGATTCATTCACAACCGATTTATCATGGCAAAGTGATTTCCTTAAAAGTAGATGACGTGACATTGCCAAATGGTGAAACGAGTAAGCGTGAGATTGTCAATCATCCAGGGGCAGTAGCGGTTATTGCGATAACGGAGGAAGGAAAATTAGTCGTTGTAGAGCAGTACCGAAAAGCGTTAGAACGTTCGATTATTGAAATTCCAGCAGGGAAATTGGAGCCTGGGGAACTTCCCGAGGTGACGGCTGTTCGCGAACTAGAAGAAGAGACGGGATATGGGTGCAAGGAACTTACATATTTACAATCATTTGCAACATCTCCTGGATTTGCAGATGAGATTATTCATTTATTTGTCGCGCGTGGTTTATATCAAATCGAGAATCGCGCGGCAATGGATGAAGATGAGTTTGTAGAGTTAATGGAGATTACAATCGAAGAGGGCGAGCAAATGGTAGCCAGTCAAAAAATCTTTGATGCTAAAACAGCATTCGCTATTTTATGGTTGAAAATGCAAGCATAAACTTTGTCGAATAGAGGCTATTACGATAGTAAATCGTTATATGAATCGTCTAAAAATGTAGAGCATGTTCTCTATAAATGGATAGTCATATCCCCCATATCCGTGCATACAGTGTAGGACAAGGGGGGACGAGATGCGTAAAAGTACGTTATGGCAAAATACAGCAATGATTGCCGTCAGCTTTATAGCGGGCGTTGCATTTTTTCAATTATTTTCACTTGAGCAAGCGACTCAAGTCATAAATATAATGGACAAGCGAATACTACTGGAGAAAACACCGACTATATGGCAATCCATGTTACCATTAGCCATTACAGTGAGCATTGTGCTATTATTTGCCACACATCCATATTTTTTTGGTCTAGCTAAAATTGCGATTGCCATAAAAACATGCTTTTTTGGCTTTAGTTCCGTGTATTTACTCGCTCAAAAAAATGAGTTACTCGCATATGGCATATGGTGGTTTCCGTTTCAGTTTTTATATATTGTCGTACTTGTTTTACTATGTGAATTTATAGCATCCGCTCCTAAATTCGCAAAAAATAAAGAGCGCTCTTCACTCAAGATTAGCGTCACGGTTTTTATACTTATTAGTTTGCTATTTTTTGTAGAAATCGTCGTCATTTCGTACGTTTTTAAATGAATCATTATCTTGTAATAAGTTTCGCTCATTTGGTATAATGAAAAGAGTTTAGGAGGGCGTCGCATGGAGAGCCGTATTGATCGAATTAAAAAGCAATTACATAGTGCTAGCTATAAGCTGACGCCACAGCGAGAAGCAACGGTAGCAGTTTTACTCGAGCATGAAGAAGACCATTTGAGCGCAGAAGATGTTTACTTATTAGTAAAAGAGAAAGCTCCAGAAATTGGTTTGGCAACCGTGTATCGTACATTAGAGCTGCTAACAGAGCTGAAGGTTGTCGATAAAATTAATTTTGGTGATGGTGTATCACGCTATGATTTACGTCAAGAGGGCGCGACACACTTCCATCATCATTTAGTTTGTATCGAATGTGGTGCAGTGGATGAAATCCAGGAAGACTTACTGGAAGATGTAGAACAAATTGTAGAAAAACGTTGGAAGTTTATCATCAAAGATCACCGATTAACTTTCCACGGTATTTGTCATCGTTGTCAAGATAACGACGAGGAGTAGTACTAAAAAAGGAACAGCTTGAGGGGGCTGTTCCTTTTTTATTTTGTCAAAATTTCATTTGAATTGTAATAGTGTTGTTAGCGAAATGAATATCCTGCCATTGAAGATTGAAGACCTAGCAATGCACCTTTTCGTGCACCTGTAAATGCTAAAACGTGAAACAGTATACTGTATGTGATGTTTTCGCTTTTTTGTCCATCATTTAGCAATAGATTTAGCTCGGCTTCGGTTAAAAACTTTGCACTGTTTTCTTGATTTGAGCAGGGCTTTGAGTTTGTCTATAAAACGGTGGTTAAATAGTTGTTGGATTTCTTTAAATTAGGCTCTATTAAATTTCAACCTTGATTAGCGAATCTTAATAGAACTCAACATGTCTTTTTTGTTCAGAAACTGAGGTGAATTTTTTGAAATCTCGTATTAATTTGAAGAGGAATTCTGAGTCAATTTGAAATCCACCAGTCAATGTATTGATTATGGATACTTCGCTATTAAATTTAGAATTTGATAGGGAGTAAAAGGCGACAATATCTCCTTTTTTATTGTAGCTTTCAAACGTAATGTTGAAATCTTCGTAAGTCATCGCACTTAAACAAGCCTTACCTTGTCTCGTTTTTTCTAACTCTTCCAAAGCCTCAATAAATGAATGTAAATCAGAAAGTGAAAACCATACATCCGTATTCCATCCAATAAATTCATTATCTATGACCTCAATTGTACAAGACAAACTTGATAGTCGTTTATGTATATATTCGACAAGTGTAAAGGTCATATGAAAAGATTTATTATTTGAAATAATCCTGAAATCATAATCAGTTTTTGGGTTAAACATTATTTCACCTCAATATTTTTAAACTATGAACTTTGACTTCCTTAAACTACGATAAGTATCGGTCATTTCAAATACAAATGAAGTTAATGGTAATATATGTTTGTGGATTTGCTCGCTGTGAGTTGCAAATAAAGAAAGTCCAAGAAAAGCCGATTCTATACAATGCTCATATAGATGTTGCTACTGTTTGCGTTTCGAATCCAGTATAATACATACTACAAGGTTTTTCGTATAAAAGGAGACGTTTTATGGAAGCATTTACATATCCAATTGAAGATTATATTCATTTTATTCGTGTGGAAAGGCAGTTATCGAATAATACGTTAGCATCCTATCGACGTGATTTAGTGGCGTATGCACAGCATTTACAAGAGGTGCAGCAAGTAAAGAGCTTTAATGACGTGACACGGGCGCATATTTTATTGCACCTGCAAAATTTGCGGACAGAAGGAAAAACGGCGCGTACAGTAGCACGTCATATTTCTTCTATTAGGTCGTTTCACCAGTTTTTATTGCGCGAAAAGGTGACGACTACCGATCCGACTGTCCATCTTGAAATGCCACAATTGGAGCAAAAGCTACCGAAAGTATTGTCTATTGAGGAAATCGATGCGTTAATCTCCGCACCAGACCGTTCCAAACCACAGGGCATTCGTGATGTGGCCATGTTAGAGCTGTTATATGCATCAGGTATGCGTATTTCGGAGTTAATTGAGTTAAACTTAGAAGATATCCATTTAACAATGGGCTTTGTACGGGTGTTTGGGAAAGGCGGCAAGGAGCGCATTATTCCGCTCGGACGCGGTGCATTACATGCCGTCAGTAAGTATTTAGAGCGTGCACGCTATGAGCTACAAGGTAGCTATCCAAAAACAGATGCGTTGTTTATTAATCGAAGAGGAAAACGGCTGACGCGGCAAGGCTGCTGGAAATTGTTGAAGCAGCATGCACAGGCGGCTCATATCCAAAAAGAATTAACACCGCACGTATTAAGACATTCCTTTGCGACACATTTAATTGAAAATGGTGCTGATTTACGTGCTGTTCAAGAGATGCTAGGTCATGCAGATATTTCGACAACGCAAATTTACACACATGTGAGTAAAACACGTTTATCCGAGGTATATAAACAATTCCATCCAAGAGCGTAATGGAATTTAGGTGTAACTTAGCGAAAAAGATACACTGTGTCGGATGTCTGACCTTTATTTATTTTGTATTTTTGATAAAATATACTAGTAGTAAAGAGGAGGACGTATATAAGATGAAACCATTTAAAAAAATACATTTAATCGTCATGGATTCGGTTGGCATTGGAGAAGCGCCAGATGCAGCCCAGTTCGGTGACGTTGGATCAGATACACTGGGGCATATTGCAGAAAAAATGAACGGACTTCATATGCCAAATATGTCTTCGTTAGGCTTAGCAAATATTCGTGAAATAAAAGGAATTACGCCTACAGATACGCCAAAAGCGTACTACGGGATGATGCAAGAAGCGTCTGTCGGCAAAGATACGATGACAGGTCATTGGGAGATTATGGGGCTGAATATTGATAAGCCGTTTAAAGTGTACCCAGAAGGCTTCCCGCAATCATTAATCGAAGAGCTTGAAAAACGGACGGGTCGTAAAGTGCTTTGCAATAAGCCGTATAGTGGGACAGCGGTGATCGATGACTACGGTAAGGAGCATATGGAAATGGGTGCCATTATCGTTTATACATCAGCGGATCCTGTACTGCAAATTGCGGCACATGAAGAAGTTATTCCACTTGAGGAATTGTATAACATTTGCGAAATTGCACGTGAGCTCACATTAGACCCGCAATATTTAGTAGGTCGCGTGATTGCGCGTCCTTTCGTTGGTGAGGTAGGGAATTTCACACGTACTCCGAATCGTCATGATTATGCATTATCGCCGTTTGGTCGCACAACGATGAACGAATTAAAAGATGCAGGTTTGGATGTCATTGCGATTGGGAAAATTTCAGATATTTATAACGGTGAAGGTGTAACAGAAGCCGTTCGTACGAAAAGTAATACGGATGGCATGGATCGACTAAATGAAATTGTACGACGTGATTTCCATGGGTTAAGCTTTTTAAATTTAGTGGATTTTGATGCAAGTTTTGGTCACCGTCGTGATCCAATTGGTTACGGGGAAGCGTTAGAAGAATTTGACCGTCGTTTACCAGAAGTAATGGAAGCTATGTCAGAGGATGAGCTATTAATTATTACAGCAGACCATGGTAATGACCCGACATTCCCAGGTACAGACCATACACGTGAATACGTGCCATTAATTGTTTACTCGCCGCGTTTTGAAGTAGGTGGACCATTACCACTTCGTCAAACATTTGCGGATATTGCGGCAACAGTAGCAGAAAACTTCGACGTAAAACGACCTGCATTCGGCACGAGTTTTTTAGCGAGCTTAAAATAAGTACAAATTGACGGGGAGTGGGAAAGATGAATATTTTATCTATTATTGAAAAAAAGAAACATCAACAACCATTAACAAAAGAAGAAATTCAATTTTTTGTGAGCGGTTATACAAAAGAAGAAATCCCGGATTATCAAATCTCCTCATTGCTGATGGCCATTCGTTTAAACGGTATGGACGATGAAGAAATGTTTTATTTAACAGAAGCAATGGTCAACTCTGGCGATGTCATTCATTTATCGGAGATTGAAGGCTTCAAAGTAGATAAGCATTCGACAGGGGGCGTGGGCGATAAAGTAACATTAATCGTAGCCCCAATCCTCGCAGCCTTGAATATTCCGGTGGCAAAATTTAGTGGGCGCGGTTTAGGGATTACAGGTGGCACAGTGGATAAGCTAGAGTCCATTCAAGGGTTTAACGTAGAGTTAAGCCAACAAGATTTTATTGACAATGTGAAAAAGCATCATATTGCGGTTGCGGGTCAAACAGGCAATTTATGCCCAGCAGATAAAAAATTATATGCATTACGTGATGTCACAGGTACAGTCGATTCAATCCCTTTAATCGCTTCTTCTATTATTAGTAAAAAAATTGCGAGTGGCTCTGACGGCATCGTGTTAGATGTGAAATACGGGAACGGCGCGTTTATGAAGACACAGGAAGATGCGAAAGTACTGGCTGAGAAAATGTGTGAAATCGGGCGACGATTTGGTCGTAAAGTGGTGTATACACTAAGCGATATGAACAATCCACTTGGTCGCTATATTGGCAATAAAGTAGAGGTTGTCGAGGCACTTGATGTGTTAAGTGGAAATGTAGCGAATACACATGCTGACTTAATCGATGATTGTGTGGAAGTAGCTTCATTGATGTATATGCTCGCAACAGACTGCACAAAAGAAGTCGCAATGGAAAAAGTAAAGGCAGTTATGGTGAACGGCCAAGCGCGGGACAAATTTTTAGAGTTTGTGCAAGCGCAGGGCGGACAGGTAGCAGATCTCAAAACAAATGCAACAGCATACACAGTAGAAATGACGGCGAATGCTGCTGGAACAATCGCAAGTGTGGACGCACTAGCGATTGGCGAACTATCCGTCATGTTAGGTGCGGGTCGTTTAACGAAAGAGTCAAAGCTTGATTTTGATGCCGGCATTAAAATTGTCGCAAAACAAGGCGACACAGTACAAACAGGTGACACATTAGCTGTTGTTTATGCCAACATTCCTGTAACAGATGAAATGAAAGAAAAAGCAGTTTCTGCATTTACTATTCAATAATTATATAAGCGAAGAGGTCACGTATATTTTTATACATGACCTCTTCTTTTTGTTGTGATAAATATGGTATAATATGAATTGAATTCTATCGAAAATGCAGAAAGTTTGTAAATACTTAAAAAGAAGGGATTGTATGGGTTTTTGGTCAGGACGATTTGAAGGATATTCTTTCAATCATTTTAAAAAGGATGTATTATCAGGTACGATTGTAGGGATTGTCGCAGTACCGCTCGCCATGTCTTTCGCGATTGCTTCAGGCGTGAAGCCAGAGTACGGAATTTATACAGCAATTATTGCGGGTATTTTAATTTCGCTACTAGGTGGCTCGAAATATCAGATTGGTGGCCCTACTGGCGCATTCGTTCCTATCTTACTTGGTATCGTACTCGTGTATGGGTATGAAAATTTATTAATTGCCGGATTGATGGCCGGGATTATGCTTGTATTAATGGGGGTATTCAAATTAGGATCGCTCATTAAATTTATTCCGCGCCCTGTGACGGTTGGATTTACGGCAGGGATCGCAGTCATTATTTTTACTGGTCAAATAGGCAATTTTCTCGGGTTAACAGGTCTCGAGCAGCATGAGTATTTTTTAGCAAATGTAAAAGAGATTGCTACTCATCTAGACACGTTTCAGCTAAAAAGTATGTTCATAGCGGGACTTAGTTTAGCGCTTATTTTAGTAACGCCGAAAGTAGCACCAAAAGTCCCAGGTGCGTTAGTCGGCATCATTGTGTCGACGGTAGTGACAGCGATGTTCTTTAATGGACAAGTCGCTACAATTGGTTCAACATACGGAGCGATTCCGAATACATTACCGGAGTTCCGTATGCCTGAAATCACATGGGACCGCATTTATGTGTTGCTTGGACCAGCGTTTGTCATAGCGATGCTCGGTGGTATTGAGTCACTTCTTTCAGCTGTTGTAGCAGACGGTATGACGAATAGCAAACATAATAGTAATCGGGAGTTAATTGGACAAGGGATTGCCAATATCGTAACACCGTTTTTTGGAGGGATTCCTGCAACTGGCGCAATTGCCCGAACAGCGACGAATATTCGTTCAGGGGCAACGTCGCCTATGTCAGGTGTCATTCACGGCGTATTTGTCTTATTAACACTGCTTGTGCTGGCTCCATATGCGGTACATATTCCATTAGCAAGTCTTGCACCTGTATTAATGGTTGTTGCTTGGAATATGAGTGAACGCCATCATTTTGCCCATATTTTAAAGTTAAAATCTGGGGACTCACTTGTACTTGTGACTACGTTTTTATTAACGGTGTTAACAAGTTTAACGCTAGCTGTTGAGATTGGCTTAGGGATTGCGATTGTGTTATTTGCAAAACGGATGAGTGATATTTTAGTCGTGAAAAAAGTACTTCCAGATCACAGTACGAAGCAAGGGAAAGTAGTCCCCCATGTTGTAACGGATACGCATGATTGTCCGCAAATTAGTATTTATACAATTGAGGGACCGCTCTTTTTTGGGGCGGCACAAACGTTTGAACGTGCTATTTTGTCATCACTTCAGCCTAAACCACAAGTACTGATTTTACGGATGCGAAAAGTGCCGTTTATTGATACGACAGGGGAGGAATATTTCCGAAATGTTGTGCGAAGCTTCCAAACATCAGGCGGGACATTATTGGTAACGGGTGTACACCCAACACTAAGGGCCATTTTAGATGCGAATGGGCTGGCCAAGAAAATCGGAAAAGACCATTTCTTCTATAATACAGGTGATGCGATTGAAGAGGCGATTGGGCATATTCATTATGAGCAATGTTTAGGGTGCAAACACTTTGCCTTTAAAGAATGTACAAAGCTCTCTATTGGAGAACCGTCAGAAATAAAAGTGAATTATGTGGAAGCAATCAACTAGCAAGGTCTATAGGGGCCTTGCTTTTTTGTTGTGTAGGCAATTATAAAGGAAGGTAACAATTGTTGAAAAAGAGTCGTTTCCTGATACCTCCCTATGTACGACCAACACGCTTGTCGAAGGTTAGCATTTTTGTCTAGATAAGTATAAGTTTTGGCGTTTAAAAAATGCATATAATTCCTATACTGAACGTACACCCTTTGTCTATTAAGCACTACTTTCGCAGAATGAACACTAGTTTTGTCGTATGGAAAGGATATTTACCCTTGCTCTAGAAGTTATATGGGGCGAAGGAGGAGAAGCGATGAAATGTAAAATCACAATGTATCCAAACGAAGTAGCAGTCATTAAATTGTATGGAGAGCTTGATCATCATGAAGTAGAAAAAGTGCGTTCGCAAATTTCAATGACCATTTTACAAGGAAACTTAAAAACACTTATTTGGAATTTAGAATATTTACAGTTTATGGATAGTGCGGGCGTTGGTTTAATTTTAGGGCGCATGCGTGAATTACACGCTGTGAATGGGCGCACTATTATTTTAAATCCCTCGCCAACTATGGAGAAAATTTTCCGTTTTTCGGGATTAGCAGCTTATATGATGCATGGAGGAGAAGATATGGCAATTTCACAAGCAAGGGGGATTGTGAATGGATAACGAAATGACACTTTCATTTTTAGCGAAAAGTCAAAATGAAAGTTTAGCGCGACTGGCGATTACAAGTTTTATCGCACAAATTGACCCAACGATCGATGAATTAGCAGAGTGTAAAACGATTGTATCGGAAGCGGTGTCCAATGCGATTATTCATGGCTATGACGGGGCAGATGGTGTTGTAACAGTTCGTGCCGTATTAGACGGAGATATGTTAACTGTATCGATTAAAGATGAAGGACGTGGTATTCCTGATATTGCGTCAGCGAGGGAGCCATTATTTACGACAAAAGGGCATGAAGAGCGTTCGGGTATGGGCTTTACAATTATGGAAAGCTTCTCGGATGAGCTTCATATTGAGTCGCATGTAGGCCATGGTACAACGATTACGTTTACAAAAAAATTTTCGCCCGTGCAGGCGGTTGCGATGTGACGAAATAGGGGGATGAAGACAATCGAACAGCCGTCAGAAACATTATTAACACAGGAGGAAATGCGAGAGTTAATTGCGCGGGCACAGGCAGGAGACGACGAGGCACGTAAAAAAATGATTGAAGGCAATACACGGCTTGTTTGGTCCATCGTGCAACGCTTTTCTTCTCGTGGGATTGAATTGGATGATTTATTTCAGATTGGTTGTATAGGTCTTATGAAATCGGTTGATAAATTTGACTTGAAATATGAAGTGAAATTTTCAACATATGCAGTGCCAATGATTATTGGCGAAATTCAGCGTTTTTTGCGAGATGACGGCATGGTGAAAGTGAGCCGTTCCATTCGTGAGCTCAATTTTAAAATTCGTCATGCGACAGAAAATTATATGAAAACGAATGAAAAACCGCCATCAATGGCAGAATTAGCGGACATACTACAAGTGTCAGTTGATGACATTATTATGGCAACGGATGCGATGCGTGATCCAGCTTCTCTTCACGAACAGTTGTATGAAAATGACGGTGATTCTGTTACCTTAATGGATCAAATGCGAGACGAGAAATCACAGTTGCCATTCGATTATATTCCGTTGAAGGAGGTGCTAAAACGCTTAGGAAAGCGTGAACAATCCATCATTTATTTGCGTTATTTTGTAGATTTAACGCAGACGGAAATTGCTGAGCGTTTAGGAATATCACAAGTACAAGTATCGCGCCTCGAGAAGAAAATATTGGCTCAGCTCAAAGTTTGGATGGAGGCGACTACAAAAAAGACGGTGTATAAATGAGCAATAAGTTATTTACTTCCTTAGAAGATGGACGTCAATATTGCGAAGATATATTAGGAAAAGGCAAGACGTTTGATATTGTGATTCAACGAGTGCATATTCGTGATTTAGCGGTGTTAATTGTTTACGTGAGTGGACTTGTGAACAATGATAGTGTCGCGAACTTATTAACCCATCTGCAGCATGAAGGAACAGCGCATCTGCATGAAGCAAAAGATGAAAATGAATATTTTTATGATCATTTCAACTTTCAAGGCATGACGCCAATGGAAGAAAGAGATGCCTTTATTACGGGAGTATTAAGCGGGCAAGTTGGATTCATCACAAAAAGCGGTTATTGCTTTATTACGGAATTTAGGAACTACCCTGGACGCAATCCGGAAGAACCTGCGAATGAGCGAGTCATTCGTGGAGCACGTGATGGGTTTGCTGAAAATATTATTATCAATGCAGCACTTGTGCGACGACGCATTCGGAGTCCGAAACTACGACTCGAAATGCAAAAAATCTCGACATTAGGGGAAACAGACGTTGCGATCTGTTATATGGAAGATATCGTAAACGGAGAGCACTTGGAATGGGTGAAAAAACGTCTTGAACAAATTCATCACGATGGACTGACAATGGCAGATAAATCGTTAGAGGAATGGATGTTCAAACAAAAATTTCACCCCGTTCCGTTTGTCAGGTATTCCGAACGACCGGATATTGTAGCAGCCCATTTATTAGAAGGACATATTGCGATTATTGTCGATACTTCACCATCTGTTATTTTACTTCCGGTCTCAATGTTCCATTTATTGATGCATGCAGAGGAGTATCGTCAAGCGCCATTAATTGGCACCGTGATGCGTGGACTCCGTTATTTTGCCGCCCTGTTTAGCTTATTCTTAATACCGCTTTGGTATTTACTAGCGACCAATACGGAAAATCTACCGGAGAAAATATCGTTCATTGGGGTAAAGGAAGCGTCAGAAGTTCCGCTTTATTTACAACTCGTGCTCGTGGATATAGGGATTGAATTTTTAAGGATTGCCGCCATTCATACGCCGACACCGTTATCGACAGCAATGGGGTTAATTGCTGGTATTATGATCGGGGATATTGCGATTAATGTTGGACTGTTTTCACCGGAAGCTATTTTATATAGCTCCATTGCAGCCGTATTTACGTTCGCCATTCCTCATTATGAGTTAAGTATTTCGGTGAAGGTATTCCGACAAATTTTACTGGCTGCTACGGCTTTATTTGCTGCGAATGGGTTCTTTATTATGAGTTTTCTAATTTTTGTGTATTTATGCACTTTACGCCCGATGAATATTCCGTATTTATGGCCGGTAGTACCATTTTTCCCAAATGCGTTTAAACGTATCATCATCAGGTTCCCGATGGCCGATGAAGCGCTTAGACCATATATTGTTGGGGCTAAAAATCGTAAGCGTGGGTGAATAAATATAGTTTAATTGCGTATTTTTATTCGTAAAAATTAAAAAAATGCATAAACATACGTTGCAGTCCGTCCTTTGCTATGTTAAAGTTCTCGTATAATATTTTGAGACTTTTATGAAAATGAGCGAATGCTTTTTTTCAAGTAGTAGAGGAGAGAGCGCAATGCATTTATATGGAACACAGCAAATTGAAAACGGTCATTTAACAATTGGTGGTGTCGATACAGTTGAGTTAGCAAAACAGTATGGTACACCACTATTTGTGTATGATACGGCGTTAATTCGCAAGCGTGCACGCGGTTTTAAAGATACGTTTGAAAACTTAGGTGTAACAGCACAAGTTGCGTATGCATCGAAAGCGTTTGCGTGTGTGGCTGCGTATCAATTAGCAGCGCAAGAAAATCTTTCGTTAGATGTTGTGTCTGGTGGCGAGTTATATACCGCGATTAAAGCAGGGTTCCCGGCAGAACGCATTCATTTCCATGGCAATAATAAGTCGGTGGCGGAGCTAGAAATGGCGTTTGACACAAAAATCGGTTGCATCGTTGTGGATAACTTTTATGAAATTGCTTTATTAAAAGAAATTGCTGAAGCAAAACAACAAAAAATGAATATTTTACTTCGTGTAACACCAGGAGTAGAAGCACATACACATGATTTCATCACGACAGGTCAAGCGGATTCAAAGTTTGGTTTTGATTTGAATAATGGACAGACGGATGAGGCTTTTGCGCAAGTAAAAGACCATGCATACTTAAATTTACTAGGGTTACACTGCCATATTGGATCGCAAATTTTTGAAACAGATGGCTTTACATTAGCCGCTAGTAAAGTAATGAATAAAATGGGTACTTGGAAACAGGAACATGGCTTCGAGTGCTCAGTACTTAATCTTGGCGGTGGTTTTGGTATTCGCTATACAGAAGAAGATAAGCCACTTGAGCCGCATGTGTACGTAGAAGAGATGATTAAATCTGTACAAGCGGAGGCAGAAGCGGTAAAATTAGCGATGCCGGAGATTTGGATTGAGCCAGGTCGTTCGCTTGTAGGGGATGCAGGTACATCACTTTATACAGTTGGTTCACACAAAACAGTGCCAGGTGTGCGTGAGTATATCGCTGTTGATGGGGGAATGAGTGATAATATTCGTCCTGCGTTGTACGATGCGAAATATGAAGCAATCATCGCAAATAAGGCCGATGAAGCGAAGGATGCAACGTATACAGTTGCAGGAAAGCTTTGTGAATCTGGTGATAAGTTGATGATTGATGCAGCACTACAAAAAGCTGAATCTGGTGATGTTTTAGCGATGTTCTGCACAGGTGCATACGGATATTCCATGGCGTCAAATTACAATCGTGTACCACGCCCGGCCGTTGTATTTGTAGAAGCAGGTGAGCATCAATTAGCTATCAAGCGCGAAAGCTATGATGACATCGTTGTAAATGATCTCCCGTTAGTTTTAAAAAAGGGTGAGTAATCTTTGAAAATATCGAAACAGGCTAAGTGGGGTCTTGGATTGTTATTTGGGGTTTTAGCTTGGGCACTTTTATTCATCTACGTCATTAGTCCATTAATTGCAATGTTTAACGGTGAATAGGCCTTTATATTGTAATCAACACTACAGACTTGTCTTGGGAAATTGTGTTATTGCATTTCAGAAGCGGTTTTGGTAGGATGTGCAATGGTAGAATTGAGGGAATGTGACAATGCTAGTACGGTATAAAAAGGCGCTAGAGAAAATCGCAATGGGGTTACTATCTTTTATGCCTCAAGAAAAAGATGTGAAGCGCCTAATGGAAACAATTCAGCAGTATGAACAATTAGATCATTGGATGCTTTATTTATGGAAAAAGGATGAAGAATATGTGGGGATTGTTGGGGTTTTAGCTGAAGAAACAGTTGCAACAATTCAACATATTACGGTTATTCCATCGTATCGTGGGGAAGGTGTAGCGCTTGGTATGCTACAAGAACTTTACGATTTAGAAATGTTTACGCATATTCAACCGAATGAAGAAACAGCACCTTTTTTAGAAAAATGCATACCAATCATAAAAGAAGCTGAGTGTAATTAGCACTCAGCTTCTTTTCTTTTTATTTTTTACTATTTTTTGTGCACGTGCTTCAAGTATGTCGGAGCGGTCACGTAGCATATGCTTATGAAGAAGAAAATGCGCATCCTTCTTCGTCAATGTCGCGATCTTTTCTGCAATCATTCGTTCAAACGCTTCATCGATCAATGGAAGTGGAAAAGATTGAAAAGGCTGTTCTTGTTCAATTTGCGAAATAGATTGTGAGATTCGCTCTGCTAATAATGGAAAGTGGAACGGGTGCAAGAAGGCGGATGCTTGATTGGTTAGTAAATTTTTTTGTGCTTTTCGTAAAATTTTTGTTGCACCATTCAAGTTATGACGGCGCCAGTGATACATACCTGTTGCCAATTGGACAAGTCCGACGAGTACATGTTCTTTATCGCCAGGAGCAATGTCTTTCCAATATTCTTCTAATACTTCATGACATTCAAAATAATCGTGATTACCGTTAAAATATGTACAATAATCAACAAACAGTGGGTGCATATATGGCAAATGAATCACCTTTCCTCTATACTATTGATGAGCTATTTTAGTGGATTCGAAAGTAAAAGCTTTTAAGGAAATCCACAAAAATATGCTGACAACTCGCGCTATTTGTGCGTGAATTGTATTTTTAATGAAAATGACAGGTGGCATACAGATGAGCTATGAAGTAAAACTAGAAGCATTTACAGGTCCACTCGATTTATTATTACATTTAATTCACCGATTGGAAATTGATATATACGATATCCCAATGGCTGAGCTCACAGCACAATACATTGAACATATACATGCTATGCAGGAATTAGAATTAAATGAAGCAAGTGAATACTTAGTGATGGCCGCGACGTTACTTGCGATTAAAAGTCGTATGTTGCTACCCATTCATGAAGGTGAAATCGAAGAGACGGACTTTATAGAAGATGGTCCTGACCCTCGTGAAGAGCTTGTATCACGCTTAATCGAGTATAAAAAGTATAAGGAAGCAGCGTCTACCTTACAAACATTAGAAGAACAACGTGCACAAGTGTATACTCGTCCACCAGCAGATCTTTCAGAATACACTCCGACTGAATCATCTATACTATTTGAAACAGATGTCAATGTGTATGACATGTTATCAGCGTTTCAAAAACTACTACGTCGTAAGCAATTAAAAAAACCATTAACAACGCGTGTAGCGAGACAAGAAATTTCTATTAAGGATCATATGTTTGCAGTCGTGAATCGGTTGAAGGTCAGCGGTGGTCGTATGACATTTACGCAATTATTCCCGTATGAGGATAAACAAACATTAATCGTCACATTTTTGTCATTACTTGAATTGATGAAACGCCAAGTCGTTTTTGTAGAGCAATCCAATAATTTCGAAGAACTAACCGTATTACTACAAAAGGAGGAAATTGGCGATGGACTCGAAGAACTTGATGAGTAGAATTGAAGCATTATTATTTGTTGCGGGAGATGATGGTATAACAGCGCGCCAACTTGCACAATATTTAGAAGTAGAGGTGATGGATATTGAAGCAGGATTAAGTGAGCTTGAGACGAAATATAATGAAGCAGAAGAGCATGGGATTACAATTAAACAACTTGCAGGTACATACCAATTGACGACAAAGCAGTCGGTTGCGGAAACACTTCAAAAACTTGTGGAAAATCCGACGAGTCAAGTGTTAACATCAGCCTCTCTGGAAGTACTTGCGATTATAGCATATAAGCAGCCAATTACACGTGCAGAAGTGGAAGATTTACGTGGAGTGAAGAGTGAACGTCCCATTCAAACGCTCGTATCAAAAGCACTCGTGCAAGAAGTAGGGCGTGCGGAAGGAACAGGACGGGCTATTCTTTACGGTACGACGAAGGAGTTTTTAAACTACTTTGGCTTAAAAAATATTTCTGAGCTACCTCCTCTACCAACGGAGGAATCAGAAGAAGAGGAAACGACAGATTTATTTATGACGAAATTCCAAGAAGCATTTAACGAATAAAATAAGGAGCGGTAAGTTGAAAAAACTTTTGTTTGTTTTATTCTTGTTGTTTGTGCCAGTCAGTGTAGAAGCAGCGTCTAGTTATGCCGTAGTGGATGCGGAAACGGGCCGCGTGCTAATGGGAGAAGCAGAAAATGAGCGGTTCCCCATTGCGAGTTTGACAAAAATGTGGACAGCCCTTGTGGCCATTGAGGAAGGGCATTTAGACGACATGGTCACAGTGTCCAAGCGGGCCGTTTATAGCGAAGGGTCTTCGATTTATTTAGAAGAGGGGCAACAAATCACGTTAGAAGAATTACTGTACGGTTTAATGCTACGTTCAGGGAATGATGCAGCGACAGCCATTGCTGAACATGTTGGTGGTTCGGTAGAAGGCTTTGTGAAACTGATGAATGATAAAGCGGTATTACATGGTTTAAGTGGCACGGTGTTTACTAATCCATCAGGGCTCCACCATGAGGAACATTTGGCGACAGCTGCTGATACGGCGAGGATGCTACAAATCGCTATGAAAAATGAGACGTTCCGTAAAATTGCCTCAACGGTTATATATAAAGGCAGTAAAACGACGTGGCAAAATAAGCATAAACTATTATCGCAAAACGTCGGTGCGGTGGCAGGGAAAACAGGGTATACGAAAGTGGCAGGTCGTACACTGGCTACCTATTTTGAACGTGGTGACAAAGCGTTTGTCGTTGTGACGATCAACGAATCAAACGATTGGGAAACGCATAAATTTATCGCTGATGCGATTGATCAACGTTACGAATCGTATACACTTGTAGAAAAAGGGGAATATCTTATTCCGAATGCGACCATTACAATCGAAAAACCCATTACACTGTTACTTACCGCACAAGAACGTGGTCATATTGAGCATATGCTGATCGCACAGCGTGACTATAAAAGAGCAATATGGCACGTTAAATTAAACAATGACATTCTGTTTTCAACAAGAGTGTCGATTAAAGAAGACAAGGGATAACGGCATGGCAGTTATTAAAACAACAATGAAGTAAACTTACTGAATGTTTAAGTTTAACCTATACAAAAATAGATAAAGGGAGGCAAAGTCGGGTTTTGGGCTTTGTCTTTTTCTTTAGTGAAATTTTGGTAAATGAATGATGAAAGCTATTTCTCTTTATGTTTCCGTCAAAATGTGACATAATTTTCAACAGATTAGAGGGAACAAATTAGTCTAGTCCCACGTCTAACGTGTGGCGTAAAAATCAATGAGGTGAACTTATGGAAAGACTACAAAAAGTCATTGCGTACGCAGGTATTGCGTCTCGTCGTAAAGCAGAACAATTAATTACAGAAGGGAAGGTTAAAGTAAACGGCAAGGTTGTGCGTGAGCTTGGAACAAAAGTTTCCAATTCAGACACAATTGAAGTAGAAGGTGTAAAGCTTGAAAAAGAAGATAAAGTATACTTCCTACTTTATAAACCAAAAGGCTATATTTCTGCGGTAACGGACGATAAAGGACGTAAAACGGTCGTGGATATTTTGAAAAAACGCGTACCAGAGCGCGTTTTCCCTGTTGGGCGTTTAGATTATGATACGACAGGCTTGTTATTATTAACAAATGACGGGGAGTTTTCATATCAGTTAACACACCCTAAATTCAAAATCGATAAAACGTACATTGCACGTGTCAAAGGTGTACCGACGATTGAAGGGTTAAAAAAATTACAGCGCGGCATTAAGCTAGAAGATGGGAAAACAGCTCCTGCGAAAGTAAGCATGACTTCATTTGACGAAAAAGCGGGCAAGGCAATCTGTGAAATTACTATCCATGAAGGTCGTAATCGTCAAGTACGCCGTATGTTCGAAGCGATTGGTACGCCAGTTGTGAAATTAAAACGTGAGCAATTCGCCTTTTTAACATTAGGTGATTTAAACCCAGGGGAATACCGTCCACTGACAAAGCAAGAGGTGAAATGGTTACGTGTACTAGCTGAAACAGGGCATGTAGATTTACACTAAACAGTTAGTGGAAACGTTCATAAATCCTTCAAAAACCGAAGAAGGCGTCTACGCTTTCTTTGGTATAATGGATAAGGGTTAAAGTCTCTGGCGGATGCCATTACGCCGAGGCGTAATCGATTAGGGAGGAATTGCGGAAATGGACAAGAAGCAAAAGCGTTCCATGACACGAGGTATTATTTTGGCCCTATTAGCAGTAGCTATTGGCTATACGATTTATGCATCAGTAACAAAAGACAAAGTAGACGTACTGCAAAGGGGTATGGATGCACCAGACTTTGAAGTGGTTGATTTAGAAGGCAATATCCATCGCTTATCGGATTATAAAGGACAAGGAGTCGTTTTAAACTTCTGGGGCACATGGTGTGAGCCATGTAAGCGTGAATTCCCTGCAATTGAACGACAATATAAAGCTTTTGAAGAGCAAGGTGTTCATGTGTTAGCTTTGAATATTGCGCAGTCTAACTTAGAAGTGAAAAATTATGTCAAGAATATGGGCATGACATTCCCTGTAGCAATTGATAAGACGAAAAGTGTCATGACAGCTTATAACGTGACAATATTACCAGCGACGATTTTAATTAATTCGGACGGCAAGGTAGAGCAAATTATTACGGGAGAGATGTCGGAGTCGCAAATCGTGGCTCATATGGAATCGATAAAACCGGAATAGGAGTTTTACGACATGGAAAAGGAAAAAATAAGGTGTGAATGTGGCCACGAAAATCCTATTGGTACGAAACTCTGTGCGTTATGTGGACGCGCATTAACCGAAGAAGAACAGCAAAAGAAACTTGCAGATATGCGTTACGATGGGATCGCCATTCGTTCAAAAACATATAACAAATCAATTATTGATAAAATCTGGAACTTTTTCTCGAGCGTAAAGGTTGGAATTACGTTAATTATTATTAATTTAATTGCGGCTTCCATTGGTACGATTTTGCCGCAAGAGTTTTATATTGATGCGGCGACAGAAGAAGCGAAGAAGATTTATTATACAGATCTTTATGGTACGTTTGGGACACTGTATTATAATTTAGGACTATCAGATGTGTATTCTTCCTGGTGGTTCCAAATTTTAGTGGCAATGCTCGGTGTATCAATTATTATCGCGAGTATTGACCGCGGGGTGCCTTTACATAAGTCTCTTAAAAATCAGCGTGTGAAACGACATGCGAGCTTTATGAAGCGTCAGCGTGTCATTGCTGAAGGGACACCAACTGTAGCACAAGCTAATACGCTTGAATTAGCAGAGCAAAAATTAAAAGCGCTTCGTTATAATGTGCATCGCGAAGGCAATGCATTAATGGCGGAGAAAAATCGTTTCTCACGTTATGGTCCTTATATTAATCATTTAGGTTTAATTATTTTTTTAGTTGCTGTGATGTTGCGTTTAGTACCGGGTTTCCACGTCGATGAATCGATTTGGGTGGCAGAAGGAGAATTACGTGCTGTTCCTGGAATGGACGGATATTTCATCTATAATGAAAACTTTATTTTAGAAACACATGAGGGGCAAGCGCAAGGTGAACAACTGAAACAAGGTGTCAACGTTGTTGCGAAAAACTTCCAGACAGATGCCATTCTGTATAAGCAAGCAGAAGGTTCATTACCAGGGCAAATTGATAATTTGGAAGAAGTCAAATCATCTGAAATTCGTGTAAATCATCCTTTAAAGCATGAGGGATATGCATTTTATCAAATGGATTACAGTTTAAATGAATTGCATAAAATGAAATTTGCTTTAACGAATAAAGCGACAGGAGAATCATTGGGGGATATTGTTATTGATTTAACGAATCCTGACACAGTCTATGAAATCGATGAAAATACAAAAGTAGAAATACTTTCATATGTACCGGATTTTGCTGGCTTTAAAGATGGTGAACCGCAAACAGCTTCTCCATCACCGAATAATCCGGCGTTTATTTTCCGTATGTATACACCTGAAACAACAGAAGGAGAGACGAGTTTTGTTGCGATTAAAAATACATTAGAGCCGCTTGGGGAGAATACATACAAGATGAGCTTCCAGGGTATTGAAACGCGCGATAAAACAGGTTTAACGATTCGTAAAGATAGTACGATTCCGGTTTTATTTGTCGGTGGTTTTATCTTTATGCTCGGTGTAGTGATTGGTTCGTACTGGGCACATCGCCGTGTTTGGATTGAAGAACTTGAAGATGGCACAATTCGTCTTGCTGCGCATACAAACAAAAACTGGTTTGGTATTAAGAAAGAGCTAGATGCCTTAACGGAGTTTGCGCATCTTCCAGCATATGTGGATCAGGTGGATTTAGAGAAAGAGAAGGAAAAAGAAAAGGAAGGTGACAACATCTTATGAGTTTAATCGAGGTGAGTGATAAGCTCTTATATGTCGCATTTATGTGTTATTTAATCGCAACATTTTTATTTGGTGGTGCGATTAAGCCAGCAAAAGAAAATGTGCCAAAGGGTGCTAGTAAATTAGGTACATTAGCGATTGCGATTACGATAATCGGTTTCTTATCGCATTTAGGTTACTTTATTACGCGTTGGATGTACACAGGTCACGCACCTGTAAGTAATATGTTTGAATTTACAACAGCATTCGGCATGTTCTTAGTATTTTCATTTATTATTATTTATTTCATGTATAAAGTATCGGCGTTAGGTGTTGTCGCATTACCGATTGCGATTTTAATTATCGGTTATGCAGCGATGTTCCCGTCAGAAACAAGCCCGCTTGTACCATCATTACAATCTGACTTTTTAGCAGTTCACGTTATTACAGCAGCGCTTGGCCAATCGATTTTATCTATTTCTGCTGTAGCAGGGATTCTTTACTTATTAAAAGCGGTTGATAAATCTGCAACATCAAAAGAGCGCTTATGGTTAGAAGTAGTCATGTATGTTTGTGTACTCGTTGTCGGCTTCGTTATTGCATCGGTAACATTTAATGGCATGGGCGTGGAAAGAACGTACCAATTTGTGAATAATGAAGGCAGTGTCACAACGGAAACGTACAATATGCCAACATTATTTATGTTTGAAGATGCCGTGCAAGTGGAAAAAAATGCGGAAGGTCAGTATGTTGAAACAACGGAACAAAATCTAGGTGTCATTCAATTACCACCGCTATTTGATTCACGTCAATTTACAATTGTATCATGGTCTATTTTATTTGGTTCCGTACTTTATGGATTACTCCGTTTAATTGGTCGCCGCAGCATTACAAGTATGGTGCAGCCGCTTGTGAGACGGGTTGATTTAACATTAGTTGATGAAATTGGCTACCGCTCCGTGTTAATTGGTTTCCCTGTCTTCACACTGGGTGCATTAATTTTTGCAATGATGTGGGCACAAATTGCATGGGGACGCTATTGGGGCTGGGACCCGAAAGAAGTATGGGCTCTAATTACATGGTTATTTTATGCAGCGTTCCTTCACCTGCGCCTGTCGAAAGGTTGGGAAGGTAAAAAGTCTGCTTGGTTAGCGATTGTTGGTTTTGCCATCGTAATGTTTAACCTTGTCGCTGTGAACTTAATCATCGCTGGTTTACACTCTTATGCATAATGTAGCGTAAATAAAGGACAAGGGGCCGCGTTTGCTGCTCCTTTTCTTTTCATTTCCTACCTGAAAATGTACAATAGAGAATAGAGAAAGATTGAAAGGGGATTCGTACTAGTGTCTGAAAATATTTCTGTATTAGTGGTAGATGACGAAGATCGTATTCGCCGCCTATTAAAAATGTATCTTGAACGTGAAGGATACATGGTAGATGAAGCGGAAAATGGAGAAGAAGCAATCGAAAAAGTATTTGAAAATGACTATCATTGTATTCTTTTAGATATTATGATGCCGGAAAAAGACGGCTTGCAAGTTTGTGAAGAAATTCGTGAAAAGAAAACAACACCGATTATTTTATTAACAGCAAAAGGTGAAGAAGCAAACCGTGTACAAGGGTTCGAACTAGGCGCGGATGATTATATTGTGAAACCGTTCAGCCCACGTGAAGTCGTATTACGTGTTAAGGCGATTTTGCGTCGTTCGGCTGCATTCTCACCCGTATCCAATCCGACGACATCAAAAGATTTAGTGGTGTTCCCGCATCTTACAATTGACCATGATGCACACCGCGTAACAGCGGAAGGGACAGAGGTCAATTTGACGCCGAAAGAGTATGAGTTACTGTACTTCCTAGCGAAATCTCCTGATAAAGTATTTGACCGTGAACAATTACTAAAAGAGGTTTGGCATTATGACTTCTTCGGTGACTTACGTACAGTGGACACGCATGTAAAGCGTTTACGTGAAAAGTTAAACCGCGTATCTGAAAATGCGGCAAAAATGATCGTAACAGTTTGGGGTGTCGGCTATAAATTCGAGGTCGTGAATGAATAGAATATGGAATAGTATTGTCGGGAAGCTATGGGTAACCATATTGCTTCTCGTTTCATTTGTCCTTTTTATTTTCACGGTATTTATGCTAGAGTTTTTAGAAAATTACCATAGTGAGCAAGCGGAAAGTTCACTTCGACAAACGGCATCTGCCATTGCTAGTATCGTAGATCAGCATGGGGCTGTGCAATCCCCAACGCAAATTATTAAAGATATACTCGATTATCATACAAATGCATTAATTGTGAATCCTCCTGGTAAAATCGAGTATGCGATTCAAGAAGGGATTAATCAAGAACAAATTCAACATTCGATTTTAGAAAATGAAGCATTTCAAGACATCTATGAAACAGATGACCCGATTTTAAAGGAAATCATTTTGCCGTCACAAACAGAAGAAGAGAAGATGGAGTCGTATGTGGTGTTGGGCTTTCCGCTAAAATCAGAAGATGAGTTGCACGGGGCAGTCTTTATTTATCAAAACCCTGCAGCGATGCATGAAACGAGTCAGCAAACAACAAAGCTAGTCTTTATTGCCGCATTCATTGCCTTTTTATTAACAACCTTTTTTGCTTTTTTCTTATCAAGCCGTATTACGTATCCGCTTCGCCAAATGCGAGAGCATGCGTTTCAATTATCGAAAGGGCGATTTGATTCACAAGTGCCAACGAAACAAAGTGGTGATGAAATCGGTCAACTTGCTGTCGCGTTTAATCAAATGGGCCGTCAGTTAAAGCATCATTTAGAAGTGATTAACCAAGAAAAAGAGCAATTATCGAGCATTTTGACATCGATGACGGATGCTGTCATTACATTTAATCGGGATCGTACCATTTTAGTTAGTAACCCACCTGCAGAAAAGTTATTACAAAAGTGGTTTATTAGTAAAGGGAGCCAAAGTGCACGACCGATGCCAGCTGAAATTTATCATATGCTGGATCATGTGCTTGATTTAGAGGATAAGATTGAGGAAGATCTCGACATTGCTGGCTCTTACTATAGCATTACGATTTCCCCTTTATATAGTGGTGAGTCTATTCGGGGGGCGGTGGCGGTGATACGAGATAAAACCGACCAGCATCGCTTAGAAAAGTTGCGTTCAGACTTTATCGCCAATGTATCGCATGAATTGCGTACACCAATTGCGATGTTGCAAGGATACTCTGAGGCTATTTTAGATGGTGTTGTACAGTCAGAAGAAGAGCGCAACGAAATGATTCGTATTATTTACGATGAATCGCAGCGGATGGGTCGTCTTGTGACCGATTTACTTGACCTTGCTCGTATGGAATCGGGACATTTGCGCTTATATAAAGAGCAAGTACCCATCGCAGTAGTACTCGAACGCATGACGCAAAAGTTTATGCAAGTCGCCAAAGAAAACCACATTCATTTGCAGTTTGCTTCAGAGCTACCAGAGGATGTGCTCATTTCATTAGATGAAGATCGCATTGAGCAAGTATTAACGAATTTAATTGATAATGCAATTCGTCATACACCAGCAGAAGGAACGGTAACCGTAGCACTCACAAATGAATTATCGTACGCGAAAATTTCGGTAAGTGATACAGGAATAGGTATACCACAAGACGATCTTCCTTATGTATTTGAACGTTTCTATAAAGCAGATAAGGCGCGTACTCGTTCAAAAGGTGGTACAGGTCTTGGGCTTGCCATTACCCGAAATATTGTAGAAGCACATGGAGGAAATATAAAAGTAGAGAGTGTCGAAAAGCAAGGGACAGTATTTACGTTTTATTTACCGATGTAATATAGTAAAAGGGGGTGTCCAGAAAGTAAGAGCTTTCAGAACACCTCCTTTTTACTGGCAAGAGATTAGGTGTTTGGATGACGAGCCGTTTGAAACTTTCATGATGTACATACGACTAATTCTATAAGAACGGGGGTGGAGTGGATGAAGGAATCCATTTTCCATCGATTGTATGATAACTATCACCAAGATGTCTTTCAGTTTTTAATCTACTTAGTCAAAAATAGGACAGTAGCAGAAGATTTATCGCATGAAGTATATGTGCGTGTACTAAAAGCATATGAGCGTTTTGAAGGCAAAAGTTCTGAAAAGACATGGCTATTTTCGATTGCTAAAAATGTTGCGATTGATTATTTTAGGAATGCTAATGTACGGGATCGCCATACATTTGATGCATTTGATTGGGAACAAGAACAGCTGATTTCTCCGGTCAAATCGCCAGAGCAATTTGTTGAATTAGATGATGAGATGAATCGTTTACTTGAGGTGTTAGAACTATGCACGGGTGATCAAAAAATGGTGATTGTGATGCGGTATTTTCAAGAGCTTTCCATCGCTGAAACAGCCGGTATTTTAGGGTGGACAGAAGGGAAAGTAAAAACAACACAACATCGGGCCATTAAAGCACTGCGCGAGAAAATGATTCAACAAGAAAAGGAGGCGAATTCGATATGAAGGATGAAAAATGGGGCGAGCAAGAAATCGAAAAGTTATTATCGCAAGCACCAAAAATTCAAGATAATCGTTCGAAAGAAGACGTCTTCGCAAAATTAAAAGAAGCAGGAGCTTTTGAAGAAGAAGTACCCGTACAAAAAGTCATAAAGAAAAAACGAAGCTTGTTTGGTATATATGGATTAACAGCTGCTTTATTGTTATTTGCATTTGGTGGTGTGTACTATATATCTGGTAATAAGTCGCAAGACATAGCCTCTACTTCAATGGAAAATGCAGATATGGCAACAAAAGAAGCTGAAGGAGAAATGACGAGCGGAAGCCCGATGATGATACGGAACTTTGTGCTTGAAGATATGCGTACAGCTGTTTATCCCGAACAGTTAGAAAGTAGTAAAGCTTTTTATATCGGTTTAGCGGGTGATGATGCAGAGAGTGTACCTGTGACAATCATTATTCCAAATGACAAACTAATAGAGGATTTCGGCACGGATTCCCCGTCACAAGTGGCGATGTATCAGAAGTATGCAGCGCTAATTGACGAACAAGCGGCGGGCTTTCATGATTATCATCCGGTGAAAGGAATCGTGGAAGAGCAAGGGTTAACAGTTGTGCATACATTACCACAAAACCATGGCTATGATACCGCTTCTGGTACGATGTCTATGTATATCGGGATGCTTGTCGATACATTTGGGGAAAGTTATGACACGGTGGAAATCGTAAGTGAGGAAGGCTCAGCAATGACGTTTAGTGAAGTAGGAGAGTCGAGTAAGCCATTACTATTAACGGAGAAGAAGCGCTATAGTTATTTTATTGATGAACAATCAGGTGGCATTTATTTATCACCAAATTTCCGTCAAACATTCGATACGGTAACAGAAGCATTGCAGTTTATGAAAACGGAAAATAATGATATTTATCAATCGGCTATTTTATCAGGTGTGGATTATACCGTAACGGAAGAGGATATTGTGACGGTTACATTCACACAACCGTTAGATTTAGAAGCATTTGATCCGCAACAGGCGATGTATATGATAGAGGCTATGTTATTAACGGCATCTAGCTTCGATAAGCAAGTGCGTTTTGAGAATGTTATGCAGACAGAGTGGCAAGAATTTAATTTTACGCAAGTGTTACCAATGCCAGTAGGTGCAAATCGGTTATCAATAGAATTCCTACAAAGATAGTCGGAGAAAAACGAAGGAAAGTACTTTACAAATTTAGAATATAACCTATAATGATAGGTGTAAGACAATTTCATATTTGATTCATCTTCGGGGCAGGGTGTAATTCCCGACCGGCGGTAATAGAAGCCGCGATTTCTGACCATTTTGGAGGATATTGCAACAGTGCTTCTTCAGCCCGCGAGCCACTTTTTAGTGTGCAGGATTTGGTGAAATTCCAAAGCCGACAGTATAGTCTGGATGGGAGAAGGTGAAGGTACGGTCGTTATTTGAAAAAATATCGTCTATTTTTGTATACCGAAAAAGCTATGGGAACTAGCTTTATTTGTGATACAAAAAAATGATATGATAACACCTGTTTCAGTGTGCCTTATTCTCCCTTACGTTTATGTTACGTAAGGGTTTTTTCATGGAGACGACCGAAATACCTTTCTTCTTGCGAGATGGAATCAGCAAAGGAGAAGATTTCTATGACAAAACAAAACAAAAAGTTACGCTCGTTCGTAACCATTGCCATGTTAAGTAGCATTTCTTTCGTATTAATGTTATTTAACTTTCCTCTACCATGGTTCCCAGCCTTTTTACAAATTGACTTCAGTGATGTACCGGCATTAATCGCGGTCATTACGATGGGGCCTGTTGCCGGTATTTTAGTAGAGTTAGTGAAAAATATTTTAGACTGGATTTTCTCAGGTGCACCAACAGGCGTGCCAGTGGGACATATGGCAAACTTTGCGACGGGTGTGTTATTCATTTTACCTGTTTACTATATTTATAAAAAATTCACGACATCAAAAGGTTTAATGGTAGGCTTAATCGCCGGTACCATTTCCATGTCGTTAGGGATGGCGTTGCTCAATTATGTAGCGTTCTTACCGATGTATGCATACTTCTTAAACTTCCATTTAGAATCATATGAAACGATTGTGAAAGGGATTTTACCGTTTAATTTAGTTAAAGGTGTGTTATTAATCGTCATTATTACGGTATTATTCCGTACGATGAAGACGTGGATCTCTAAACAACGCTTACAATATTTATCATAAAATAGACGCAGTCACGTTCGTGGCTGCGTTTTTGCGTTTTAACTCGGGATAAATTCCTTCCGTGCTATGTAGTTCTATTGTATCGTTGGTATGGAACGATGAATGATAGAAGGAGTAATGAATATGTGGATTGATATTACGATGCCGTTACATAAAAATATGCCCATTTGGCCAGGGGATACAGCGTTTTCATATAAGCAGGATGCGACGTTAACAGAGGACGGGGCGAATGTCGGGCAAATTACGATGAGCTTACACGCGGGGACACATGTAGATGCACCGTACCATTACGATGATTTTGGGAAGGCGATTGATGCGTTGTCGCTAGAGTTGTTTATAGGCGCTGTGAAAATAGTGGATGTTGTAGGAGTGAAGTGCATTCAGTTAGAACATGTGGAAAGTCTCGAGTTACATAACGTGGAGCGTCTATTTTTTAAAACGAAAGTCGTACAGGATTTATACCATTTTGATGAAGGTTTTACAACGATTGCTCCAGAGGTGATTCGCTTTCTTGCCAATCGAGGAGTGCGTGTTGTTGGGACCGATGCGCCGTCAGTTGATGCATTAGATGATGTGAGCTTAGTTGCACATCATACGTGTAAACAAGTGGGTATTTATATTATTGAAAATTTATTTTTAAAAGATGTTGATGCGGGTATGTATGAGTTTATCGGTTTACCCCTTGCGATTCAAGGGGGAGATGCATCGCCTATACGTGCTGTTGTACGGAAAATGAAATAATGAAGAAGCCTACAGCTTAAGTGGATTACTTGAGCTGTATTTTTTGTGGGAAATTAAGGTGTCTTAAAAAGTATTTATGCTATTTTGTCGCAAGTTGTAATTTCATCTGAACTTGCGATAAAATTAATCGAAACTCTGTATGTTAAGTTTTATAACATAATATTGATAAAATACATAACATAATGTAAAGTGAAGTTAGAAAATGGAGGGGATGATGATGAGTCGAGAGTTTCGAAGGGCGATGCCGTTACTCCCTATAAGCATGGTCATGCAATTAACGGAACTAACCGCAAGGCAAATCCGTTATTATGAAGAACATGAGTTAATAGCCCCGGCAAGGTCTGAAGGGAATCGACGTATGTTTTCGTTGGATGATATCGATGCATTATTAGAAATTCGAGAACTGCTTGACCAGGGAATTAATATGGCGGGGGTCAAAAAAGTATTTGACCTGCGAAATGTAAAAGATGTCAGGAAAAATGACGTGAATTTGATTTCTGATGCAGAGCTTCGTGCTATTTTACGAGAAGAAATGTTGCAGGCACAACGGATGCAAAAATCTTCGCTACGTCAAGGTGACCTATCGCGTTTCTTCCATCTTAAAAACGAATAATAAAATAGGAGAGTGAATGAGTATGTTTAATACAGTTGCGAATTCAACGAGCAAGTATACAAAAGAGAAGATTAAAGAAATTGTGAAGGACAAAAATGTAAAGTTTATTCGTCTACAGTTTACGGATATTTTAGGCACGATTAAAAATGTTGAAATCCCAGTCAGTCAATTAGATAAAGCGTTAGACAATAAAATGATGTTTGATGGTTCTTCCATCGAAGGTTTTGTGCGTATTGAAGAATCAGATATGTACCTTCGTCCGGATTTAGATACATTCATGATTTTCCCGTGGACAGCGGAAAAAGGGAAAGTAGCTCGATTCATTTGTGATATTGCTCGTCCGGATGGCACGCCTTTTGAAGGAGATCCGCGTTCGAACTTAAAGCGTATGTTAAAACAAATGGAAGAGTTAGGTTTTACAGGCTTTAACTTAGGGCCAGAGCCAGAATTCTTCTTATTCAAGTTAGATGAAAAAGGGAACCCGACACTCAATTTAAATGATGATGGCGGATATTTCGACTTAGCGCCAACAGACCTTGGGGAAAATTGCCGTCGTGATATCGTATTAGAACTGGAAGAAATGGGCTTTGAAGTGGAGGCTTCTCACCATGAAGTAGCGCCTGGTCAGCACGAAATTGACTTCAAATATGCCAATGCGATAGAGGCATGTGATAATATTCAAACGTTCAAGCTGGTCGTAAAAACAGTAGCCCGTAAACATGGTTTACATGCAACATTTATGCCAAAACCGCTATTTGGGGTCAATGGTTCAGGGATGCACTTTAACTTATCATTGTTCCAAGGGGAGAAAAATGCGTTTTGGGATGAAGGGGCGGAGTTACAATTATCGAAGACGGCGCGTCATTTCTTAGCAGGTGTACTAAAGCACGTACAAGGTTTTACAGCGGTAACGAACCCGGTTGTGAACTCCTATAAACGTCTAGTACCAGGGTATGAAGCGCCTTGTTATGTAGCGTGGTCCCCGAAAAACCGTTCGCCACTCGTACGTATTCCCGCATCTCGTGGGTTATCGACACGTATTGAGCTACGTTCGGTAGACCCATCGGCAAACCCATATTTAGCAATGGCCGTCATTTTAGCGGCTGGCTTAGATGGCATAAAAAATGAATTAGAGCCACCAGCACCCGTAGATCGCAATATTTACGTGATGAATGCAGAAGAGCGTAAGCAGTATGGCATTGATAATTTACCCGCTTCACTTGATGCAGCATTAAAAGAACTGGAGAAAAATGACATCATTAAAGCGGCACTTGGTGGGCATATTTATGAAAACTTTAAAGAAGCAAAAGAAGTAGAGTTCGATATGTTCCGTACAACGGTTCATCAATGGGAACGCGACCAATATATGAAAATGTACTAAAAAAGTGCCGGAGTGATCATGCTCCGGCGTTTTTATTATTAGAATCAATGACCTATAATCTCGAAGTGCTTTTCTAAGAGAGTGAACAGCCCGTAATTTGGCTGGAATATCGTCATAGGTCCACTTCACAAAGCCTGTTTTTTGCTTCTAAATTGAGAGCTAGAATTTTGCCATTAACACATTTGACTCTATTCTACTGACAGAAGCGATAATACAACCTGCTTGAATTAATCCTTCAGCTTAAATCTTAAAAGTGAATTAGCAACTGCTAGGTGCTCATATGTATGAAATTTTAGTTCCATACATACGAGGTTATTGTATGAATCAAATGAATACTTCTAAAAAGTATAGAATGTTTTTACTGCCGTTTAAAATAATTTATTCACTAATTCCATTCGATTCATAACACCTGATTTTTGGAAAATATTATATAAATGCTTTTTGACAGTATTAATTGAAATATACAATTCCTCGCCTATTTGAGAATTTGTATAACCCTTTTTTACTAATTCGATGATTTCAATTTCTCTTGAGGTTAGGGGATACTTTTTTTCTTCGTTACAATGAAGAAGTACTGAAGAAATAATTTGTGATAAGTAATTAAATCTTAGTACATCATGCGAAGTAAATTGATTATAACTTTCTTTACTAGCCACTCCAATTGCTCCAATAATTTGTCCCTCATGCTTTAATGTTATAACCATTTCATCGTAAAATCCGTACTTCAGCATAAATCTTTTAAAGTATTCCGATTCCTCATATTGTTCCGTCGTCACAACATCCATTAATTTTAAAGCACTTCTTTTTTCAAATAGTTCTTTATTTAAAGAGGGATATAAAAAATCTTGCATGTAAATCTCATCTAAATATTCCGCTAACATTTTATCTGAAATGTTATTGTTTAGAGGATTGCTTAAATTCCCTTCTTTATCAGATAACCAAAATAATGTGTGCTTGTAGTCAAATATATTCTCTAATTCTTTTAGGACAATGCTTCTTGTTTTAGGGATTGATTTGGTAATCTGGGAAGCAAAATGAATAATTTTTTCATAATCTTTTATTGGTAAAAAGGAACTCAAGAACCTCACCTCGCGACGAAAAATTATACTTTAGTGTAATTTTATTCTACTTAAAACGATATTATCATAGAAATAACTTTTAAGGAAGGAAGGGATATAGATATGAAAAAAACTGCTTTTATTAGTGATGAAAGTTATTTCTGGCACGACACAGGTAATGGAGCATTATTTTTACCACCAGGAGGATATATTCAAGCAGATGGGCATGCTGAAAACCCTGAAACAAAACGTCGATTTAAAAATTTAATGGAGCGTAGTGGATTATTTGAGCAATTAATAAAGCTTAAGCCTAAATCAGCTACAGCAGAACAAATTCAGTATTATCATACAAGTGAATACGTAAAAAAAGTTAAGGATTTAAGTGACCTTGGTTTTGGTGATGCTGGTGAACTTGCTTTGGTCGGGAAAGGCTCCTATGAAATTGCTCTCCTTTCCGCGGGTGGCGCACTTACCGCGGTTGAAGCAGTTGTTAAAGGTGATTGTGATAATGCTTATTCATTATCTAGACCTCCAGGACACCATGCTGAAGCAAATTTAGGAATGGGTTTCTGTTTATTTAATAATGTAGCGATTGCTGCACATTATGCTATAAAAGAACTTGGTTTAGAACGTGTTATGATTATAGATTGGGATGTACATCATGGAAATGGTACGGAGTCGGCTTTCTATCAAGATTCAAACGTATTATTTGTTTCTTTACACCAAGAAGGTTTATTTCCGGCGGGGCGTGGCTTAATTGATGATATCGGTGAAGGTGAAGGGAAGGGATATACAATTAATATTCCTCTTCCTGCTGGTACGGGTAATGCCGGTTATATGCATGCACTTGAAGAGATCGTTAAACCTGCAACAGAAAAATTCAAACCACAACTTATCCTTATCTCTGCTGGTCAAGATGCTAGCATATTTGATCCGCTTGGCAGAATGATGATTACTGCGGACGGGTACAAGAAAATGACTGACTTTATGTTACAACTTGCAGATGCTCATTGTGATGGAAAGTTAGTTGCGGTCCATGAAGGTGGATATAGCACTGCTTATGTTCCATTCTGTTCACATGCAATTGTGGAGCAATTAAGTGGCATTAAAACAGATGTAGAAGATCCATTTATTCATGCATTTAGTGGCGTTCCTTATGAAGAGTTAACTACGAGTCAAAAAGAACGTATTGAAGAAATTAAAAAAGTACATCAATTATTGAATTTTCAAGTTTAAAAATTAAATAATGGGTTAATAGAAACTAGAGTTTCTAAAAGTCTATAGCGCACATTCGGCACCCTTCATATAAAAAATCACAGGATTTTCTAGCTCCTTCTCTAGTGATTTAAACTAAGAGAGAGGAGCTTTTTTATGCGACTAAACACAAGTTACGTATTTTGTTCTGTTATTGAGTAATTGCTTGAGAGTGGTTTGGTATTTTTGTTTACCCAATAACGATATGGTTCGCTATCACACTCAAAGTGAGGTTTTATTAAATATTTTTGTATTACAAAACTTTGAGTAATACGAGCATTCTCAAAGTTGTTCGTAATATAGAAAATGTAGAACATAAGCAAAGTGTGTCTGAGCAAATCTTAACTATGATGTTTAGTGGCACGTTAAAGGTGCAAATAGTGGCGTATGACAAGCAAATGATGAAGTAAGCGTTGTCTAAACATCTAAGTATAAGACAAGCTACAAAATCACTCGGATGCAATCAATCTACATTAGTACGGAAAATACAAAAATACCAATTAACACGAAACATATTATACGAAGATTAATGATGCAATTATACATCATAATTGTATTTGCGCACGAAAAGTTGCAAAAAAGCAATGTTTTCTCGTGTCACATTGCAATGAAATTAAAAAAATATATCAATGATTTTCAACAAAATATCTAATAATGATCTATTTAAAACATTTAGGAAGACAGAATGAGCATTTTCAAAAGGAAAAATGCTTTTTTTTATTTTCTAAAGAAGTTGGCATGAGAATTGCTACTAGGAAAGTGTATGAAATTTTAAGTGAAGAGAGGTTGATATTTATGACAATTCAATTAAAAGAAGCGTTAAGAAATATTAGATTAGAACCATTTTCCACATCCAACTACGTTCATTGAAAAACAATCACAAAGATTAGCTGCTATTTTTTATAGAAAAGAAAGGTATTTATTTAAAAAATATAGAAGGCAATATATACATTGATAGTATGTCTTCTTTATGGGATGTAAATATTGGGCATGGTCGTGAAGAAATTGCCGAAGTCGCGAAGGAGCAAATGTCTACATTAGTATTGAGCTCATGCTTTGCTGCATTCAAATGTAAGCGCAATCAGTTATATGTTCTAAGATTACTATAGAAGTTAGTAGCTATAAATATAGTTTTCTAATAATTTATCTGAATATTCAGGTAATAATGCGTCTTTTAAAACTATTAAATGAAAGAAGGTATCTCTATGACACACACTCGTTTAGCAATTGATGTTGGTGGAACTTTTACAGATGTATTTGTTTTTAACGAAACTACAGGAGAAGTGTTTGTGACGAAAACGTCTTCTACACCTTCGAACCCTGAACAAGGAATTTTAAATGGGATTGAGAAGGCTGAATTGAATGGGAAGGACATTAAAATTTTCTCTCATGGCACAACAGTGGGAACAAATGCGTTAATTGAACGGAAGCTGCCGAAAACAGCGCTCATTACAACAAAAGGCTTCCGTGATGTAACTGAAATTCGTCGTGGTACGAAGGAAGACATATGGGATACGTATAAAGATACAGCAAAACCTTATATTCAACGGCGTGATCGATTTGAAGTCACGGAACGGATAGATTATGAAGGAAATATTGTTGAAGCGATTCAAGAAGATGAGATTCGCGCATTAGCTAAGAAACTAAAGCATCGTAATACAGAATCCATTGCAGTTTGTTTCCTTAATGCGTATGTGAATGGTGAAAATGAAGTAAAAGTAAAAGAAATTTTAAAAGAGGAACTACCAGATGTATATGTTTGTATATCAAGCGAGGTACTTCCGGAAATTTTTGAGCATGAACGTATGAGTACAACGATTATTAATGCAGTTCTTGGTCCAATTATGAGTAATTATATAAACAAATTGAGCGATGAAATGCGGAAAAAAGGCTACGAAGAGGAAATTTTAGTTTTACATTCTGGTGGTGGAGTTATGACTTCTAGTACAGTTCCTCGTTATGCTGCTAGGTTAGCGAGTTCTGGTATTGCTGCTGGAGCGATTGCTAGTAAACATATTGCTAAGTTATGTGGATTTAATAATGCGATAGGTTTAGATATGGGGGGTACGAGTACCGATATTTCACTCATGTATGATGGTGATATTCGTATAACGAAAGATTGGTCTATTGAATATGGCTATCCTATTGGATTCCCGAGTATAGAAATTTTAACGATTGGTGCTGGTGGTGGTAGCTTAGCTTGGAAAGATGCAGGCGGCTCCTTACGTAATGGACCACAAAGTGCAGGGGCAGTACCGGGCCCAGCTTGTTATGGGCGAGGGGGAACAGAGCCAACAAACTCGGATGCTAATTTAGTGTTAGGGCGATTAGGTGTCAATTTATTAGACGGGACGATGCAACTGGATAAAGAGGCAGCAATACAAGCTGTGAAGAAAATTGCAGATGAATTTGGTCATTCTGTCGAAGAAGCGGCGAATGCGATTATCGAAGTTGCCAACGCCAATATGAGTGATGCAGTTCGATTAATTTCTGTACGTCGCGGATACGACCCACGTGATTTCGCTCTAGTAGCATTTGGCGGGGCAGGGCCATTACATGGAGCATATTTAGCGAAAGATTTAAATATCCCCAAAATTATTATTCCCTCTCATCCAGGAGTAGCAGCAGCTATGGGATGCTTACTAGTAGATGTACGACATGATATCTCTAAAACCTATGTAAAAAAAGCGAATGACGTTTCTATTGAGGAGCTCACAAGTCAGTTTAATGACCTACGAATAGAGGCGAAAGCACTATTAGAAGATGAAGGTATTTCAGATGAGACATCTACATTGATGAACTATATGGATCTTCGTTATAAAGGGCAATGGCGTTCATTAGCTGTTGTCGTACCAGATCAATTGACGTCATTGGATGATGTATTAGCAGCCTTCCACAGAGAACATGAGCGAGAATTTGCTTTCTCTGATCAGGAACAAGTCGTTGAAATATATGGCTTACGTGTGACAGCAATTGGTACAGTACCTAAACCTGATTTTCCACAATATGCACCAGAAGGCTCGATTGATGATGCTTATAAAGAAACACGTCCCGTTTATTTTGAGGGTAAATATGTTGAAACGGAAGTATATAATCGTGACAAGCTCCCGGTTTACACACAACTACCGGGTCCAGCAATTGTAGATCAATTAGATACGACGACGGTGATTCCACCAGGGTTTACAGCGGAAGTAGATGTTTATAAAAATATCATTATTACGGTGAACTAATACACGATAAGGGGGATGAGATTTATGAGTACAATGAAATTAGTAGAAAACAATAAAGTACAAAATCTAGATCCTGTAACATTTGAAGTGTTAAAAAACGGTTTTGTAAATTTGGTCGATCAAATGGCAGAGCAAATGTTACGTACATGTTATTCGTTTGTTATTTATAACCGAGATTTTAGTTGTGCATTATGTGATGCTCAGGGAAACACTATCATGCAAGGGACGCAAGACATTTCAGTTCATGTAGGGACATTACATTTAACTGCTAAGGCTGTATTAGAGGATTTTGCAGATGATATTCACCCTGGCGATGTATTTTTAGTAAATGATCCATACCGTGGTGGGACACATTTTAGTGATGTAAGGGTCATTCTACCAGTATTCCATGATAAGAAGCTAATTGCGCTTATGCAAACAAATGGACACTGGGCCGATGTCGGTGGTTCAAACCCTGGATCTTTTGATATTACAGCGAAAGAACATTACGGGGAAGGGGTGCGTATTCCACCAGTACGTATTTATAGTAAAGGGCAATATTTAAAAGATATCGTGAACATTATCGTGATGAATATGCGTATTCCAGAAGAACGTATTGGAGATTTACGTTCACAAGTAGAAGCAGCAAAAGTCGGCGAAAAGCAACTAAAAGAGATGATTGAGAAGTATGGTATTGATACGGTTTTATTAGCTTTCGAAGAAGTACAAAATTACGTAGAACGCTTAACGAGAGCAAAAATTACATCATTGCCTAAAGGAGAATGGGAAACAGTTGATTATATTGATATGGATCCACAACTAGGGGATGGTTTAATTCCAATTCGTGTGAAAATGACCATTACAGAGGATGAGATTTTATATGATTTAAGTGGTTCTCACCCTTATATTAGTTGTTTCTTAAATGCTGGATTTGGTTCGGCGCTTTCAGGAACATATGCAGGAACAAAGACATTTTTCCCAGAAATTCCACTAAACTCGGGCTTCTATCGTGTAGTGAAAATATACCTTCCTGAAAACTCGGTTGTTAATGCACCTAGTCCAGTAGCTGTATCAGGCTATTGTTCAGGTTCATTTGAAAAGATTATGAATGCGTGCTTTGAATTATGGTCAAACATTATGCCTAAACGTGCCATTGCATGTTCGTTTAACTTAGAGTATTTACTCATTGGTGGCTACGATAAACGGCAAGATAGTAATGAGTATTTCATGTGGTACGACTGGATGGCAGGTGGTCATGGTGGGCGTGTTGATCGGGATGGTGCGAATACAACTTCACCCGTGTTCGGAGTGGGATTAAGTGTTCAGCCGTGTGAAGGTCAAGAACGCTTATCACCGGTCATTACGACGAAGCATGAAATCATTACAGATTCTGCAGGTCCAGGGAAATATCGTGGTGGCTGTGGTGTTGAAAAGGGAGGCATGTTAACAGACATAAACCATACAGTCATGTCTTATTGCTGTGATCGCTCTCGCTCTATTACATGGGGCATCATGGGGGGATTACCGTCTATTGCCCAAGGTGCTATCTTAAATCCGAATCAAGAGGATGAGGAGTTTTTAGGGACGATTTTCTCAAACGTAGAGGTTAAAAAAGGGGATTCCTTTACACGTCCATCTGCAGGAGGTGGGGGACTGGGTGATCCGTTAGAACGCGATGTAAACGCTGTATTAGAAGATGTGATTGATGAGTATGTTTCGATTGAACGTGCGAAGCTTGATTACGGAGTAGTGATTTATGAAATTGATCGTGATATCGATGCATTTGAAATTGATTATAAGGCTACCTCCATAGAACGTGAATATATTCGCAATCATCGTCATCAATGGTTAGAAATAGACCCTCATGAGGTAGAGCAGATGTATAATGCAGGAGAAATTAATCAAATGGATGTAGTTCGTCGTTACGGTGTGATCATGGATTACAAAACGAATAAGGCATTACCAATCTCGACTGAGCAATATCGAGAAGCGATGAAAAAACGCTCTTTAGCCTACTGGTCGTAGTCAGGGAGTTGAAGGGCTACTAATTGTTTTGGTGTTATATGGAACTTCTTCTTAGTGTAACTCGTAACCAATGTAAAGGAGTGGAACACAGATGGAAGTAGTAATACCAAGAGACGAAGAGATAACGGATGTTTTAGAAAATGAGAAACGGGATGATTTCGCCTTAGAGAAAGTACCTCGAGATGGGCGGTCCATGAATTGGGCTAGCATCACCAATATTACACTTGGTGTAGCAACAGCAATGCTTTTCATACAAATGGGAAGTTTAATGGCTGTGAGCTTTGGAGCGATGAATGCTTTATTAGCTGCTATTTATGCAACGGTTATTGGAGGAACGATAGGTGTTGGTATAAGTTATTTAGCTGCAAAAACTGGATTAAATGTAAACTTATTAGCTCGTGGCGGTGGATTTGGCTATTTAGGTGCATCGATTACTTCGCTCATTTATGCATTAAATTTCATAATGTATTGTGGAATCGAAGGGGCAATTATGGCCTATGCTGTGCATGAATATGTACAATTCATTCCAGTTTGGATGCTTATGGTGTTTTTCGGTCTTGCTGTGATTCCATTGAATTGGTTTGGTATTAAGCAATTAGACAAGCTTCAAAAGTGGACTATGCCCATTTTTATTTTCTTTATTGTAGTTGGTTTTTTCATGTTGGCAAAGGAAACAACATTTACAGGGAATATCTGGACATTCTTACCTGAGGGCGTAGAAGTCGGCGGAACATCTTTACTTGCTTGTATTGGGATTATGAATGGCTTAGTAGGAATTATGGCGCTATTAATCTCAGATTATGCTCGTTTCATTAAACCATCTGAATTTAAAATGGGCGTATTTATGGTTGGCTTTATGCCTCAATTTATTTGCTTCTTTGTCATGGGCGTTATTGGTATTTGGTTTGGTGTTCAATTGAACGAGCAAAATCCGGGAATATATTTTGTCCACTTATTAGGCATCGGTGGTGTGATTTTTACAATATTAACACAGCTTCGTATTAATATTACAAACTTATATAGTAGTTCACTGTCGTTAGCGAATTTTTTTGAAAATGTATTTAAATTCAAGCCGGCTCGAGTGTTTTGGGTTATCGTAACATCGGTTGTAGCGATTTTTCTTATGTTATTTGATGTCATTAATCATATTGGTAATTTACTAACATTCCAAGGTGTATTTTTACTGTCATGGGGTGCCATTCTAATTAGCGATGCATTAGTGGTGAAGCGTTTAATGAAAATTGGGCCATTGTATTTCGAATATCGTCAGCATTATTTATATGCTTGGAATCCTGTGGGCATTGTGTCTCTAGTGGTTTCTTCTGTCATTGGTTCTATAGCCGCATTTGGATATATGGGAAGCTTTTTGCAAAGTGTTGCAGCTTTTTTTGCAGCGCTACTAGCTTTTGCTTTAACGATTGTCATTGCGATGATCACAAAAGGTAAATATTATGTGAAACAAGAAGCAAACGACATTCCTGATTATGAAAAACTAGCATAGTAACCATACTAACATTAGTAGTACGAACCAAGGCCATGGTTTGTGCTACTATTTTTTTTAGTAGAACTGTACGTTTGACCGATGTGATAATATTGAGCCGAAGAAAAGTAGTTTAATCCAGTTAATGGGAAATAATAAAAAGAAAGGCTCGAAAGTATCGTACTGTATGTTTACACATGGTATTACGAAAGGGAAGTTAGTGTGAAAGAGAATCGACTATATAGTTATAAATAGGGCTTTTCACCATTTGTTTTCCTTCTTTAAATTTCTCCATCCTCACCACTTCGTCCAGCTGTTCTTTGTTTATTCTATTGTTTAGTTCTACATAGGACATCATTTGAATATGAGATAGTAAGAGTTAAAGGGGGATGGATAATGGAGCATAATGTGAAAATTCGAGAAAAGATTTGGGAAAGTGTTAATAGTTTAACGGATGAACAATTAAATGCAGTGGTGGAAGAAGGTACGTGGAGTATTGCGCAAATACTAGAACACTTATATTTACTGGAGAAAAATGTAGGAAGGCAAATCGCTAAAACGTTGATAAGTGAGGATGTGAATGTACCAGAGGCATTTCCCGTACATGTAGTAGCAAATCGAACACAAAAAGTAGATGCTCCTCAGTATGTGCTGCCTTCTAATGAGCATCAAACATTGTTGGAACTGAAACGTAAATTAACTACATCAAGAGACACGTTAATGCAGATTGTTGGAGAGGTTTCCGATAAAGAGTTAACTGAGAAAGCGTTTGCCCATCACCGTTTTGGTACATTGTCATTGAAGCAATGGGTAGAGCTAATTGGCTACCATGAAGAACGTCACCTTGGTCAAATAGAGGAAGTGAAACAAGCGTTAGTAAAAAAGGTTTAAAAGTCTAATTTGAGAAACTGTGTAGAATAGTAAAAGGACCGAGCTAACAATGTGATGGCTCAGTCCTTTCGCTTTATCCCATAATATTATAACCACAGTCTACATAAATTGTTTCACCTGTTACACCGCGTGATAACTGGCTTAACATACCAATTGTCATATCCGCAACTTCTTCTTGATTTGTGTTGCGTTTTAGAGGAGATGTTTCTTCAATTTTGTGTAAGATTTGATTGAAGCTTGGAACACCTTTTGCTGCTAGTGTGCGAATGGCACCTGCTGAAATCGCATTGACACGAATACCATCACGGCCAAGATCTGCTGCTAAATAGCGCATAGCTGCTTCAAGTGCTGCTTTTGCTACACCCATCACATTATAGCCGTCTAGTACACGCTCAGCGCCTAAGTAACTCATTGTCACGATAGAAGCGCCTTCTGCTAAGTAAGGTTTCGCTGCTTTACTTACGGCTACTAACGAATAAGCACTTGTATCTTGTGCAAATGCATAGCCTTCTCGCGTTGTTTCAACGAAGCGATTTTTTAAATCTTCTGCATGTGCAAATGCTACTGAGTGAACAATTCCGTGAATGGAACCAAACTCTGTACCGATTTGTTCGAATGCTTTTGCGATTGACTCATCATTATTGACATCGCATTCAATGACTGCTGTTTTTTTATCGCTATAATCTGTTAAAAGCTTTTCAATTTTCCCTTTTGAACGATCTTTGCGATATGTGAAAATAACGTTTGCGCCAATTTCCAATAATCGTTTTGCGACGCCCCAAGCGATGCTTCGTTCATTTGCCACGCCCATTACGACGATGTTTTTATTAGTTAATTGTAAAAGATCCATGCTCATACCCCTTTATCAATACGGTCTATTATTAGTACCAACTACTAAAACTAACTATAACATTAAATAATTATGGTGGCAATTAGAAAATGCAACTCGCATTAAAATAGCGCCATTGGATGTCCTCTCCTTATGTATAGGAGCTTATTTACGTGCATTTTAGCTGAAAAAGGAACGATTTTATTCAAAATATCCCCCGATAGGAATAGCTGTTGTGATAAAAAAGAGGGAAAATTACTAAAAAGAGGGCTTATGTAGCGAGAGGAAAAAAGCATCGTTTTAGCTAAAAAATGAAAAGAATGATGCTTTTTTTCGAAAAATATACCGTCTATCCAAACTGGTGGATACATGTCTTTAGGTTGTGGGCAACTATAAAAATAATACATTTCTTTCTATCATGATAATAATAAACAGTGCTGTAGAATTTTTTAATAAGAAAATTAGCTGCACAATTTAAAAAACAACAAAATCTTCAACTGTCGATTTTGATATACGACTTAATTAAGGATAAATGCCATTTAGGTAAATGGTCCCGGTTTGACACTTATTTTAAATTAAGTTGTATCTCGATTTCGCTATGTGACATCAACTAGGCATTAAAAATAATCGATTTTAATTGCGGGAAGTAAAAATAGAGGTGCTTACTTTTCATTTCACTGTAATTTTTAGTACGACTAAGTATTAAAAGGAGTGGTCTCAACTGCAGCATAATTAGAATAGTTGCCCGCTATGGATGTCGGCGTAGCATGAACGTATATTTATCTATAAAAAAAGATGTGCGGGATTCGCACATCTTTATAATTAAATTTGCATACTATTCGTATTTTAATGCATCGCCATCGAATGATTCTTCTGCTACTTTAATGGAATCAGTAGGGCAACCTTCAAAAGCGTCTTGTAAATCTTCTAATAAGTCTTCAGGCACTTCTGTAGTACCCATGTTATCATCTAAAATAACGAAAGCAATTCCTTCGTCATCGTAATCATAAATATCTGGTGCAGCAGCGCCACATGCGCCACATGCGATACAAGTATCTTTATCTACAATTGTATATTTCGGCATTGTTACCTCTCCTTTTGTCATTGCTCTTCCGTAAGCTTCTTTCTTATTCTAAAGGTGTTTACTATACTTTTCAACAGTGAAAACATGAATTTCATACAAATGTATGAGATGTGAAAACCTTGTGAAATAAAGGTTTTGTCAATTGACAGATGTCAATGGGCTTCATTATAACATATTACCCGTGTTCAAAAAAATATATTTCGAGCCCTGTCTTCAACAAGCGTATACTAGCGTCCAATGATATATTATGCGATGAGAGGTACAAAAAAATTACATGTATTAATATAGGAATAAACAGTAAGAAACCTGTACCTAATAGTAAGTCGTTTTTATACTATAATGTAGCTGAGGTGATCACATGGGATAGCTGAAATAGTTACGGTTGTATTCATTATATTAAAGCTAACAGGAGTGATTGCGTGGTCTTGGTGGTTAGTCCTATTACCAGTAATCATTTCTTTTAGCATGTATGCTTTTATACTGTTGATAAAATTAGCCATAGTGATTATTACTGTAATTGCTATAAAAAAGCCTTAATATCCTTGATATAATAGGCTTTTTTGCATGATTCGGTTATACTTTTTAACAATACATTACGAAAATGAGGGATTTGCTTTGATTTTACAACAAATTCTTTTGCATATTTTTCATAAATTGAATAACGAACGGACGATCAATGCAGCCTACCATTTGCTTCGTGGAAAACGTTCGGGTCAGACGATTCAAGATGTCGGTATTTTTAAACTGTATCCGCATTTTGGTTTGTTAAGAAAGCTATCTCGTCAAACATTTGAGCAAGCGGTGCAGACATTACGAGATAACGATTATATAACGGTAGACGAAAATGACTATTTTACGTTAACGGCAACAGGTGAGGAACAGGCAAGTCAATTACAGCTTCCGTACTTTGACGGCTGGCATTACCGCGGAAATGAGCATATTTTTTTTGCGCGGCTATCGCTCGTTGTCCAAAGCTTGTCCAACCAATCTGCAGGTATTCACGCTTTTATACCTGTACAGCGAGAGGAACAAATTCAAGCATGGTGTCGTCAATTTTTACGGGACACTAAGTATCAGTCAAATGCCATTCAGCAGCCTCTTTATGAAGAAATCATCAGTAGCTTAGAGCAATCAGCGATGCCAACTTTACAGAAGGAGTTATTGATGAATCGCTTAACAGGTGTTGGGGTAATCGGTATACCGTGGCAGCAACTGAGCTTTGAATATCAGATGCCCGAGTTAGATTGTCAATTGCAATTTGTAAGTGGACTTCAACGCTGGCTTGATGCAATCAATCGTGATGGAACGCGCTGGCCATATTTATTGAAACTGGCAGAACAGATTCGCATTGAAAATGTATTGACTGGTTCCGCGTATCAAACGGCACAGCTCTATCAGCAGGGCTATTCTGTAGAGCAAATTTGTGGAATGAGACGTTTAAAACCGAGTACCATTGAGGATCATTTAGTTGAATTAGCGATGAATGAGCCAACGTTTGATATTACGCCATTTGTCACGAGTGAAGAGCAACAACAAGTGCATAGCGCGGCAGAAGACTATGCGACACGAAAGCTAAAAGTATTACATACCGTCCTGCCACATTTAACGTATTTTCAAATTCGCTTAGTCCTTGCGAAAGGGGAGGTGTAGTGTGTGTTAGAACAAACATTACAACAAGTTTTTGGCTACGATACATTTCGACCTGGACAGAAGGAAATTATTGAGCAGTTACTCAAAGGACGTGACTGTATCGCCTTGTTACCGACAGGGATGGGGAAATCTTTATGTTACCAGCTACCAGGCTATATGTTTGAAAAACCAGTGCTTATTGTGTCACCGCTACTTTCTTTAATGCAGGACCAAGTCGATCAGTTAAAGCAACGCGGTGAAAAGCGGGTTGTGGCGTTAAATTCTTTCCTATCACCGAATGAAAAGGCATATGCACTCCATTTTTTACATGAATATCGTTTTATTTTTACATCCCCTGAAATGCTCACGCAGCAGCCCGTTCGTGAACGTTTAATGGAGATGGAGTTGTCGCTTATTGTAGCGGATGAGGCACATTGTATCTCGCAATGGGGGTTTGACTTTAGACCAGATTACTTACGTATAGGCGAAATTTTACAGACTAATCGTCCACCGATTTTAGCATTAACAGCAACAGCGACGGATTCGGTATTAGCCGATATTCAAACGTATTTACACATGAAAGAGCCGTATCAATTTATTCATCATGTAGACCGAGAAAATATTAAACTGGCCAAATATACATTTTCTCTAAAAGAAGAGAAGCAACATTGGATTTTACAGCACGTCACAAGTACGAAAGGTCCGGGTATTATTTATATGCCATCACGTAAAAAATGTGATGAATTCAGTCAATTGTTAATTGAGCGAGGCATTTCTGCAGTAAGCTACCACGCTGGAAAAGAAGCGGAGGATCGGCAATTTATTCAGCAACAGTTTATTCAAGGGGATGTCGAATGGATTGTAGCGACCAATGCATTTGGCATGGGGGTACATAAGCACAATATTCGACAAGTGATTCATGAGTCTATGCCAGCCAATGTATCGAACTATATGCAAGAAATAGGACGCGCAGGACGCGATGGGGAAGACGCGTTAGCCATCTTACTCTATGCAGAAGGGGACGAGCATTACGCGCACTATGTATCGATTGAAGACTTACCAAAATCTGCCCATGTAGATGCCTATGTCCAACGTCTACAGCTGCAACAAAATCCGAAAGTGATGCTCGAAACAGGGGAGATATCTGAAACGGCTTACCGAGTGTTGGCGTATTGGATACAGCAGGAAGCACCGCAAGCGGTCAAAAAACGACTAACTCAAATGGAAGCTGCAAAATATCAGGCGGTACAAGAAATGCTTCAAATCATTGATACATCGAACTGTATGCGTCGGCAGCTCGTGCAGTATTTTGGACAAAAACTGACTGCCGTACACACCATTTGCTGTAGCAATTGTGGCTTTCATATCGGCGATGTAACGGAATCTCGTGAATTGCTTCAACCGCAAAAAACAATGCAGTGGGAAGAACGTTTGCGAAAATTGTTGTTTGGGCGTAACTGAACCATTTCGACCGTTTACTTTTCTCGTAAATTTCGTCATAATATGAAATAGATAGCGAAGTTTGGAGGGTATGCAAATGACGAAAGAAGACTATCGCGAAAAAATCGAAGAAGATCGTCAAGAAATTGAGCTTGAAACGACTAAATCTAGAATGTCTCGCTCAACAGGTAAAATAAAAAAGCGTAAAAGCCCACTTATGCCTACTTTACTTGTCATCTTCATATTTATTCCGTTATTAGTGCTTATTTATACGCAATTTATTTATGAACCTACTAGTCCAGTAGAAACAGTAGAGCAAACAAATGATGTTGTACAAGTAGAAAAAAATGAACCGCCCGTAGTAGCTGAAGCAGCAGATGATGAGGAAGATGAAGACGAGAAAAAAGACGGGAAAGCAACTTCTGAAAAGCTAGATGATGTATCGGAAGAACAGAAAAAAGAATTAGCAGCAGCTCAAGCAGCAGCGGCGGCTGAGGCAACAAAAGCGGCGCAAGAAAAAGCAGCAGCTGAGCAAAAGGCAAAGGAAGAAGCAAAAAAGAAAGCCGAAGAAGAGGCGAAGCGTCAAGCCAAGGAAGCGGCGAAATCGAAAAAAACGCATACAGTCCAATCAAATGAGACGTTATACCGTATCGCGATGAATTATTATAATGACCCAAGTGCAGTAGAAAAAATCAAACAAGCAAACGGTTTAAATTCAGAATCCATTTATGTTGGACAAACACTTGTTTTACCGTAAAATAATATGATATGTGTACATAAAGTACAATATGGAAAAAGACGGACCCATGCACGTGGAGTCGTCTTTTTCTAATGAATGGGAGGAAGCTAGATGATCTGGATGTATGGCGTATTTTGCATCTTGCTTCTGTTTGTGCTCTATATGGTGAAAGAAGCACATGAAAATAATATTCGCACACATGCGGTGCAAGCTACGGGGAATGAAGATCAATTTGCGGTGTTCTTTATTTCGGATGTCCACAATCGGCGGATTTCCACGCATATGCTGCAACAAATAAAGCTGGTAGAAGCTGTGATTATCGGTGGAGATTTTGCAGATAAACGTGTGCCATTCAAGCAGATAAAAGAAAACTTACAAAAGCTTAGGAAGCTTGGACCCATCTATTTTATTTGGGGGAATAACGACCGAGAAGTAGGAGAAGAACAGTTGCGAGCATTATTGGCTCAGTATGATGTAACCATTGTAGAAAATGATGCGGTCTTGTTGCCAAACAGGGCAAATCCGACATGGATTAGCGCAATTGACGATACATCGACACGCGCTTATAGCTTTGAAAAGGCACTTGAAAAATGTCAGGATGGGGATATTACGCTGTTTGTTTCACATAATCCTCAAGTTTTTTATAAAGCCTATCCGTTGCATAAACCGACATTAATGATGGGGGGACATTTACACGGTGGGCAAATTCGATTAGGTCCATTTAGTGTGCATCCGCACGGCTCCTTTTCCATACGAAAAGGTGTACCTACTTTAGTAAGTAACGGGTACGGGACAACGCTTTTCCCACTTCGTTTGATGGCCAAACCAGAATGCCATATTATTACGATCACATGTCAAAAAGCTACTCGTAGCTGATATGGGTGATAAGTATACAAGGAAACGAATATAAAATACACCTCGCGCTATTGGGGCGCGAGGTGTATTTAGTAATGGAGCGTTATTGAAAAAAAATCAAATAGAGAAATCCTCTGGAACAAAGACTTTTAATTGTTTTGGTCGAACATAGACCGTATCCCCTTTTTTTATTGCTAATAGGTGATATTGTTCCTTTGGTAGTGCTGCTTCTAAATATTCGTCGCTATCTAGTCGTTTTAATTCCACTTGTACGGTTGGACCTACAAGGTGGATATGTGTGATGAGCGCTGGGACAGTATGATCTGCTTTTTCTTTTTCAATCGCTATATCATGTGGTCGTACATAACCGACAGCCTCATCATATGTGGCACCATGTAATTCTTCGGAAAGATGAATTTCAAATGGCCCATGTGTTAGCTTGCCATTATGTAGGCGTCCTCTAAATAAATTCACATTTCCTAAGAAATCATAAACAAATGGGCTAGCTGGATGATCATAAACCTCTTCTGGACTACCAATTTGTTCAATTTCCCCCCCGTTCATGACAATAATACGATCTGCTACATCTAGTGCTTCTTCCTGATCATGTGTGACGAAAATACTTGTAACATGATACTCATCGTGTAACTTGCGTAGCCATCGACGAAGTTCTTTTCGTACTTTTGCATCCAGCGCACCAAATGGTTCATCCAGTAATAAGACTTTCGGTTCTACGGCTAAAGCACGGGCTAACGCAACACGTTGGCGTTGACCCCCTGAGAGTTGAGATGGATAACGATCAGCAAAGTTTTCGAGTTTTACTAGGCGCAACAAATCATAAACCTTTTGCTTTATTACTTCTTTTGAAGGGCGAGTGTTACGTGGTCGTACTTTTAAACCGTATGCTACATTATCAAATACGGTCATATGGCGAAATAGCGCATAATGCTGGAATACAAAGCCAACATTTCGCTCTTTCGGATTCACGTTTGTAATATTATGTCCATCAAATAAAATAACGCCTTCATCTAGCCCTTCTAAACCTGCAATAATTCGCAATAAGGATGTTTTCCCAGAACCAGAAGGCCCAAGCAATGCAATAAGTTCGCCTGAAGCGATGTCGAGTGAAATATTTTGTAAAGCTTGAAAACTACCAAAAGATTTCGAGACATTTTGAATTGAAATACTCATTTTAATGACCTCCCCCTCGTAATCCAGATTTCCACTCAATTAAATTTTTTAAGATGATTGTAAAAATTGCTAAAATGGACATAAGTGAGGCAACTGCGAATGCTGCTGAAAATTGATATTCATTGTATAAAATCTCAATATGCAAAGGCATCGTATTTGTCAGTCCTCGAATATGACCGGAAACAACTGACACAGCACCAAATTCTCCAATAGCGCGCGCATTACATAAAATAAGTCCATATAATAAGCCCCATTTAATGTTGGGTAATGTGACGTAGAAAAATGTTTTTAATCCGCTTGCACCAAGAGAAATAGATGCTTCTTCATCTGTAATCCCTTGCGTTTGCATAAGGGGAATCAGCTCGCGTGCAACAAAAGGCACGGTAACGAATAATGTAGCAAGGACAATTCCAGGTAGTGCAAATACAACTTTAATATCATGGGTCATTAACCATTCGCCAAATAATCCTTGCGCCCCAAACAATAAAATAAACGTTAACCCAGCAATAACTGGAGAGATAGCAAACGGTAAATCAATCAATGTAATGAATACATTTTTTCCTTTAAACGAAAATTTCGTAATACACCAAGCAGCAGCGATTCCGAAAAGGGTGTTTAGAGGGACGACAATCACCGTGACGAGTAACGTTAGTTTTATTGCTGCTAATGCGTCAGGATGTGTGATGGAGGCGATATATGTCTCCCATCCTTTTTGAAAAGCGGTAATAAAAATAGAAATAAGAGGTAGTACAAGGAAGATAGCTAAAAATAATAATGACATTGTCAATAAGGCTATCCGTACAAGCCAAGGCTCTTCAATAGAGGAGCGCGATTTTGTTTGTAGTGTATTTTGGTATGTAGCCATTTTATGCCCTCCCTAACTCGGTAAGAATTTTCGATTTGTATACCATTGAATCATGTTAATTAACAGTAATAGTAAAAATGAGATAATGAGCATGACCGTGGCAATAGCAGTAGCTCCGACATAATCGTACTGTTCTAGTTTTGTCATAATGATGAGCGGTGTAATTTCTGTTTTCATTGGCATATTCCCAGCGATAAAGACAACGGATCCATACTCGCCTAGCGCTCGTGCAAAGGCGAGTGAAAACCCTGTTAAAATGGCAGGCACCAATTCAGGAAAAATAACTTTTATAAACGTTTGAAGACGGTTTGCCCCTAAACTAGCGGATGCCTCCTCCATTTCAGTACTAAGATTTTGCAATACAGGCTGTACAGTCCGCACGACAAAAGGTAAACCGATAAATGTAAGGGCGATCATAATGCCAATCGGTGTAAAAGCGATTTTAAAGCTAAAGAACTGACCAAGCCAACCATTCGGTGCGTAAAGTGTTGTTAATGCAATCCCAGCTACAGCTGTTGGTAAAGCAAATGGTAAATCTACAAGTCCATCAATTAATCGCTTCATTGGGAAGTGGTAGCGAACTAATACCCAAGCAAGCATCGTGCCGAATATTACATTCATTAGCCCCGCTACCAGTGCAGTGCTGAAGCTGAGTTTATAAGAGGCGACAACACGTGGATGGGTAATTGTATCCCAAAACGCTGTCCAGCTCATCGATAAGGTGTTCAAAAATATCATAGAAATGGGTAGCAACACTAAAATGCTTATGTAGAGCAATGTATACCCTAAAGATAGAGAGAATCCAGGGATAATCGAATAATTTTTTTTCTTCAATCCGTACACCTCCTTAGATAAGCGTAAAAAGATAAATGTTTATCTTTTTACGCTTGTTTTTATTGTTGTTCATAAATTTCGTCAAATGTGCCGCCATCGCTAAAGTGTGTCCCTTGTGCTTCTTGCCAGCCTCCAAAATCTTCAATAGACACTAATTCTAGTGTAGGGAATTGATTGGCATATTTCGCTAAAATTTCTTCATTGCGTGGGCGGTAGTAATTAGTAGCAGCGATTTCTTGCCCGATATCTGTGTATAGGTATTCAAGATAAGCTTCTGCCACTTCTCTTGTGCCTTTTTTGTCTACGATTTCATCAACTATGGCAACAGGCGGCTCCGCTAAAATACTTAAAGAAGGTGTTACAATTTCAAATTCATCATCCCCTAATTCATTCAGTGACAAATAGGCTTCGTTTTCCCAAGCGATTAATACATCTCCAATACCGCGTTCTACAAATGTTGTCGTAGAGCCACGTGCACCAGAATCTAATACTTCCACATTGCTATATAAATCTTTGATAAACGATTTAATTTTTGCTTCATCCTTTCCGTATTGTTTCGCTGCAAAAGCCCATGCAGCTAGGTAATTCCAACGAGCACCACCCGATGTTTTTGGGTTTGGTGTAATAACAGATACATCGTCCTTTACTAAGTCATCCCAATCTTGAATGTTCTTTGGATTTCCTTTCCTTACTAAAAAAACAATGGTTGACGTGTATGGAGTTGAATTATGCTCAAATTGTGTTTGCCAATCTTTATCTAATAGATTGCGAGCTTGTGAGATTTCATCAATATCATAGGCAAGGGCCAGTGTGACAACATCAGCCTCTAAGCCATCGATAACAGCCCGTCCTTGTTTTCCAGAACCGCCGTGTGATTGATGAATTGTGACAGCTTGACCTGTTTCTTCTTTCCAATAGTTAGTAAATTGCGCATTGAATTCTTCATAAAGCTCCCGAGTTGGATCATAGGAGACGTTATATATTTCAACTGCTTCACTGCTACTATTCGATGCTTTATCACTCCCGCAAGCTGCTAATACGGCAATAGCCCCTGCTAACAATGTAGTTAATAACCAATTTTTCTTCTTTTTCATCTATACCACTCCCTTAAGAAAATAAGAAAGGCAGTGTGAATGTTTTAGAACATTCACACTGCCTTCAGTTGTCTGATCAGCGATTTTTTTGTTTTCCTTACTTGAGGCTAGCTTCTCAAATAAGCTTATAAACACATTAAAACAAATATAACCTATAAGTCAACAAGGAATTAAAAGGAAATGATAAATAGGTGTATGGTCCTATGGAATTTGTTGTTTAAATCTCGAATAAACTCGAAATTTGCATAGAAAAGCGGTACACTTAACATAATTGGATTTTGAGAAAGAAGGGTTTACTTATGCAAAAGGTAGATGCAATTATTGTTGGGGGAGGTCCATGTGGATTATCGGCAGCGATTGAGCTCCAAAAAATAGGATTAAAGCCAATTGTCATTGAAAAAGGGAATATTGTAAATGCATTATACAATTACCCAACACACCAAACGTTTTTTAGTACGAGTGAAAAATTAGCAATTGGCGATGTGCCATTTATTATAGAGGAACGCAAGCCGCGTCGAAATCAGGCGCTTGTGTATTATCGTGAAGTCGTGAAAGCGAAAAATATCCAAGTAAATCGCTTTGAAAAAGTTAACCGTGTAGAGAAAAAAGGTGACCAATTTATTGTTTCTACGACAAAAGGGCAATATGAAACACCTTATGTAGTCATTGCGACAGGTTATTACGATCATCCGAATTATATCGGTATTCCAGGCGAGGATTTGCCGAAAGTGCATCATTATTTCAAAGAAGCCCATGAATTTTTTGATACGGATGTTGTCGTAATTGGCGGCAAAAATTCAGCTGTTGATGCTGCGTTAGAGTTGAATAAAGCAAGTGCCCGTGTAACGGTTGTGTACCGAGGGAGTGAGTATTCACCTAGCGTCAAACCGTGGATTTTGCCAGAGTTTGATGCATGTGTTCGCAATGGGGAAATTACAATGCACTTTGAAAGTCATGTCACAGAAATTTACGAAGATAAGGTCGTCATTGACGTACAAGGTGAGAAGAAAATCGTGAAAAATGACTTTGTCTTTGCGATGACAGGCTATCATCCGGATCATGATTTTATTCGTGAAATGGGTGTGAACATCGATGAAAAAACGGGACGCCCGCATTTTAACCCTGAAACGATGGAAACAAATGTGGAGAACTTGTTTATTGCTGGCGTCATTGCAGCAGGGAACAATGCCAATGAAATCTTTATTGAAAATGGTCGCTTCCATGGTGACCTCATTGCTCATAAAATTAACGGATAAATAAGTTCTTAATGGATAATGATTGAAGGGGTGCTGAAAGTAAAAACTTTCAGCACCCCCCTTTATGTTAAAGTGACGTCAAAAACGTAACGTGTTTTAGGCGAAAAAGAGTTTTAAGTCAATTGGTGTATGGGCTTGATTGATGCCGATTAAGAGCTTCAAACGGGCTTTTTGTCCATTAATGCCGTTTGCAAAAATGACACCAGCATCTTCTAATTGTTTACCGCCTCCTTCATATCCGTAAATTCCTTCTGCGATTCCGTTAAAGCATCTTGAAACGAGGACGACTGGGATTTGCTGTGCTAATAGTTTTTTAATCGTATTCGCCACAGCTGGCGGCACATTTCCTTGGCCTAAACCTTCTAGTACTAACCCATCGTATCCTGCTGTATGAACCGCTTCAATAAGATCAGCTTCCATCCCAGCGTACACCTTTAATAACGCGACACGCTTTGTCATAGCCTCTAGTGGTACATATTGCCTTCTAACAGGCTGTTGTTGGATATGAATCGCTTTTTTAGTGACTAATCCAATCGGACCGTATTGTGGACTTTGGAATGTATTGACGCTAGAGGTTGACGTTTTCGTAATATTAAACGCTTGATGGATTTCGTCATTCATAACAACGAGCACACCTTTTTTACGTGCCTTTTCATCACAGGCGACACGTACGGCTTCTAATAAGTTATAAACACCATCTGCCCCGAGTTCATTAGAAGAACGCATCGCTCCTGTTAAGACAATGGGAAAGTCAAAATTCGTCGTTAAATCTAAAAAGTATGCTGTTTCTTCTAATGTATCTGTCCCATGTGTCATCACAACACCGTCGATTTTATAGAGCTGTGTTTGTGTTATAATTAAATTACGTAATGCCAACATTTCAGTAGGCGTAATATGTGGGGACGGCAAATTAAACGCTTCCATCTCGATGATATGTGCGTAGGTTGATAGGGTTTCCTTTGCGTCAACAATTGGATTTCGCTCGTTTGGCAAGACGGCACCTTCTGGACTCATTTGCATTGAAATGGTCCCGCCTGTATGAATTAATAAAATATTTTTTTTCATCAGAAAACCTCCTGTTTGCACTTTCTTGCAACTGTTTTTGTTATAATAGAAAAGATGAATTTGTTTCGAATGTAAGGAGGTAGTGACATATGTTCATATTGTTATCGGCTGCGATTGCACCAGGTCTAGCACTCCTGAGCTATTTTTATTTGCGTAATCAAATGTCTACAGAACCAAGACGCACACTCCTACACTCATTTATATACGGGGCGCTCATTACATTCCCGATTATGTTTATTCAATTTGTACTTGAGGAAGAACAAACGTTTTCAAGTTCATTTTTTACAACCGTCGTATTTACAAGCGCAATTGAAGAGTTTTTTAAATGGCTTGTCATTTTTACGGCTATTTTGCGCCATGTGGAATTTGACGATCCATATGATGGTATATTATATGGTGCTGCCGTGTCATTAGGGTTTGCGACAGTAGAAAATATTTTATATTTACTATCATTTGGTATTGATAAAGCGTTTCTTCGCGCCTTGCTACCTGTATCGAGCCATGCGCTATTCGGTGTTGTGATGGGCTATTATTTTGGCAAAAGTAAGTTTTCAAAAGATGATAAGCAAATCGAATATTTACTGCTTGCACTTATAGCGCCTATGATACTGCATTTTAGTTATAACACAATTTTAACGCTTAAAGGCAATCTTATGTATCTAGTAGTGCCGTTTATGTTATTTTTATGGTGGTTTGGTCTAAGAAAAGTGAAATTGGCGCATCGTCATTTAGTGATGCATTTATATGAAAATAATAAGATGTAACTAGCTTTTGTTAACAAAATTCGTTAGCAAAAGCTTTTTTTGTGTATAAAATGTTTCTCCTTTTCCATCCTACCTAGAAAAGGAGTGATATATGGATGATGAAAAAATGGTTGTTCATTTTAATATTATGTTTTGGTGTAGTGCCGATACAAACGAATGCTTTTTCGTCACAAGTTGTAGAGCGTGGTGCGTTTGGTGATGATGTCACTGAATTGCAAGCGAGGTTGCAATATATCGGGTACTATAAAGGGAAAATTGATGGGATTTTCGGCTATGGTACGTACTGGGCATTGCGTAATTTCCAACAAGACTACGGTTTAAAAGTAGACGGTCTTGCAGGTTCAGAAACAAAAAAAGTACTGACAAATAACTCGAAGTATTATGAAGCGTTTGTTCGCGAACAAATGAATAAAGGGACGAGGTTTACCCATTATGGTGGCATCCCACTGGAGCAACAAGTGCAACAAGGAACGAAAAACAGTCAAATTCAATTGCCTAATAAATACTCGGAGCAAGATTTACAACTCATGGCGAATGCTGTTTATGGTGAAGCCCGTGGTGAACCGTATGAGGGGCAGGTTGCAGTAGCGGCCGTGATTTTAAACAGGCTGGAATCAGACGAATTTCCAAACACTATTTCAGAGATTATTTTCCAACCACGGGCCTTTACAGCGGTAGCGGATGGGCAAATTTGGTTAACGCCAAATGATCGGGCTAAACAAGCAGTGTTAGATGCGATGAATGGGTGGGACCCTTCAGAAAATGCGCTTTATTATTTTAACCCAGAGACAGCGACGAGCCCATGGATTTGGACGCGGCCTCAAATCAAACAAATCGGCGAACATATTTTTTGCTATTAGAGGTGTAATATGAAAAATACATTATATTTATTAGGCATTTTGTCCTTTGCTTTAGTGCTGTATACGATCCATCTTTCACAAGAGAATGGGGAATTAAAACAAGCGGTCCATGCGCAATATACAAGTGAATTAGCAAGTGCGTCAGAAAAATTAAATAACCTATCGAAGACCGTACTGCAAGCACAATTGTTTCAAGATGAACAAGCGCGTTCAGAAGAAATGGATTCCATTTGGCGTTTAAGTAATGAGTTACGTAATTCTATTACTAAACTGCCGATTCAATCGGAAGTAGCAAGTGAGCTTTTAAGTTATTTAGGTAAAATGGGTGAGCAAGCGAAGCGAGGAACTGAAGCCGATTGGGAAGGTATTTCGCAAAATATGAAAATGTTATCTGAAGACTGGACTGTAGCAACAGCTCGCTATTTTGCAGCAGACAGTGATTATAATACATGGCAAGATCATGTACTGGATGAAGTCAATTCGCCATTTAAGCAAGTGTCTACTACTGTGAAAAGTTATCGTGAAGCGAACTTCCCTATTACCGCTAGTGAGTCAGATTATCAGAAAAAACGCGAACTGGCGCATATAACAGATAAAGATGTGACAAAAGAACAAGCGGTAAATAGAGTACGGGAGTTATTTCCAACGATAGATGGTGCAACACTTACTGTATCCATGAATGCAGACGATGCTGCTTATCCGTTCTATCATATTCAATTTGTGCGAGGCTCTCGACTTGGTTACGCGGATGTAACAAAAAAAGGTGGGCATTTACTGTCTTTCTTATTAGAGCGTCCAGTGAATGAGCAAAGCATTAGTCAACAACAAGCACGTGATACGGCAACACAATTTTTGAAACAAGCAGGGTTTACGGATGTTGTTTATACGGAAGTACGTGAAAATCATGAAGCATGGCATTTTGTATTTACACGACAAGCCGGCGATGCACTTGTCTACCCAGATAGTATCCAATTGAAAATTGCGAAAGACAATGGCGAAGTGTTAGGGGCGAACACAATGGAATATATACAAAAGGAAACCATTCCAGATACAAAGCCTACTCCTTTGAATGCAGATGAATATTTTACGGATCGAGTGACTGTTGAGGATACAAAACTAGTTTATACAGAAAATGCAGGATATGAATTAGTGCTTTGCTATGAAATGACAGTACGGGTGAATAATGATACAAATGATACATTCCGTGTATTAATCGATGCAAATACACATGATGTTATCCAAACAGAGAAATTAATCTAATGGAACACTATCTTCCCTTATAGAAAAAAATGCAAATTCGTGCCATAATAGGGGTATTATTTGTGATTTGAGGGGTTAGACATGGAACTTAAAATTGGCACAATGTTAATATTAGAACCAACTTATACCGAACGCGTAGAGAAATTTCGTTGTAAAGTGTTAGAGCAAAAAGATGGTGTTATTTACATCGATTACCCTGTTAATACGATTACGAAGAAGACGGCTTTTTTAATAGACGGTGCACAGTTTCGAGTGACATTTAACAATGAGGCAAAACAAAGCTTTGCGTTTAATACGGAGGTATTAGGGCGTAAAGGGGGAAATATCCCAATGATTATGTTAGCCTATCCACAAGATGAAGAAGTGATTAAAATTCAACGTCGCGAATATGTACGTGTCGAAACACCTGTGGATATTGCAGTGGAGTATGATGGGGTTTTCACACAATTCATTGCGGCAGATATTAGTGCAGGTGGCGTGTTATTAAATTTACGAGAAGCCGTTAACTTTAACGGTGGTGATACGGTTCACTTAACGGTTGTGTTGCCGTATATGAATGGGGAAATCCGTTATGTACAGACAGATGCACTCGTTGTGCGCATTTTTGAGCGGGATGAACGTACATTTGCATCGATGCAATTTACAGATACGGATGATCTTGATAAACAATATATTGTGCGCTTCTGCTTCGAACGACAGTTGCAAATTCGTAAAAAGGAATTGAATGAAAGCCTATAGTCACCAGCGATGGTGGCTTTCTTTTTTACTCATAACGAGCAAATCCACAAATATATATTACCAGTTGAGTACCCGTTGATTTCCGCTCCATTCGGCTCGCTTTCCACGGGCACGGCTTCAGCCTCCTCGTCGCTCGTACCTCGGTGCTCCTGTCGCTACGCTTTCGTCGCAAATGAATTTCCTGCGGGGTCTTCGGGCCAACATGACGTTGGTCACGAAGGCGTTGTCACAGGACGTGACGGTTTTAGCCTTCGTTCCTTTATTGCTATTCCCGTAGGAAGCTTTGCTCTGTAGCGAAAGGCGCATGCCGTCAGCTACACCTCGCCGATTCCGCTTCAATCAACTAGCAAGTCATTTTTGATCACGTTTTGCTAAAAAACACGCTTCTATAAAGGCAATATTTTGTTAATCAACACATCTGAGATTCTCATTAATTATGGTAGAGAATGGACAATTATACTTGTAAATAGAAAAAATGATTTCTCTTAAAGAAGAGAACTGTTTTTCTAGCATATTGAGAAGTATTCACTTTTTGCCGTAGCGCGCCATAGCCACAGGAGCCGGAACAGGAGATCCAAACAGGCCGCGCCTGTTTTAGCTCCTGTGTAGGCTGTGGCAAAGCGCGGAGGCTACGATTATGCTTTAGTTTAAGATTTATCTGGTGTTTTTAGGATGCTTTTTTGCTCATTTAGAGTTTTTTAGAAAAACGGTTGTTGTAGTTCCTATATCTCTTGGGAATGTTGTACGTACAACTAGAGTAGAAGTGCATGAAATTTTATATGAATATGGTACAATGGTGGAGGAAAGTAGGGATTATACTGATGGCTAAAAAAATTCAAATTGCAATTGATGGTCCAGCAGGAGCTGGTAAAAGTACAATCGCGAAAATTGTCGCAGAAAATTTAGGGTTTACATACATTGACACAGGGGCAATGTATCGCGCAGTAACGTATAAAGCTATAGAGACAGGCATACAATTAGAAGACGCAGTAACATTAGAAGAAATGCTTCGTGAAACGGAAATTAAATTACAACCTTCAAATGAAGGACAACTTGTGTTTGTGGATGGGAACGATGTGTCAGCTGCCATTCGTTCGAACGAAGTAACAGCTCATGTTTCACAAGTGGCAGCGTATGCTAATATTCGTGAGATTTTAGTAGGAATGCAAAAACAATTGGCTGCTGCGGGTGGTGTCGTAATGGATGGCCGTGATATCGGAACGCATGTATTACCAACTGCTGAATTAAAAATCTTTATGTCTGCTTCAGTGGAAGAGCGTGCTCGACGCCGTCATTTAGATAACGAAAAACGCGGTATCTCGTCATCGATTGAAAAACTGAAAGAAGAAATTGCGCTTCGAGATAAAATGGACAGCGAGCGAGAAGCTTCGCCACTTATTCAAGCAAAAGATGCTATATTTTTAGATACGACATCGTTAACGATTGACGAGGCTGCTACTGCTATTTTAAACTTAGCAAAAGAAAAAATGGTGTAATTACCAGTTCGATTACATGAAATTTCTGAAAACAAAGGGAAAATTTTTGTTTTTATGATTGTTTTCGAATAAAATAAGAATGGAAGATGCAAAGGAGGGCTACATATGTCTGAAGAAATGAACTTAGGTGTAAATGAAGGATTTCAAGAAGGAGATATTGTAAAAGGTGTTGCTGAGCAAGTAGATGAAAAATCAGTAACAGTTTCAATAGAAGGTGCTCCATTCGATGGAATCATCCCGATTAGCGAACTATCAAGCTTGCACATCGAAAAAGCTTCTGACATCGTATCAGTAGGTGATACGCTTGAACTAATAATTACGAAAGTTGAAGAGGAAAACTACGTATTATCGAAACGGAAAGTAGATGCTTTACGTGCGTGGGATGACCTTATTCAGAAGTTTGAATCGGGTGAAGTGTTCGAGGCAGAAGTGAAGGATGTAGTGAAAGGCGGCTTAGTCGTTGATTTAGGCGTGCGTGGCTTCGTTCCTGCATCATTAGTAGAAGATTATTTTGTAGAAGATTTTGAAGATTATAAAGGCAAAAAGATGAGCTTCAAAATTACAGAGTTGGATAAAGAAAAAGGGCGCTTAATTTTATCTCATCGTGCAGTAGTAGAAGAGGAAAAAGCGTCGAAAAAACGCCAAGTCATTGATACTGTTAAAGAAGGCGATGTATTGCAAGGGAAAGTGCAACGTTTAGCAAGCTTTGGGGCTTTCGTTGACTTAGGTGGCATCGATGGCTTAGTGCATATTTCACAAGTAGCACATGAGCATGTAGAGGATGTATCTACTGTATTATCAGAAGGGCAAGAAGTGAAAGTGAAAGTGCTGTCAGTTGACCGCAACAATGAGCGTATTGCTTTATCGATTAAAGAAACAATTCCGGGCCCTTGGTCTGGTATTGAAGAGAAAGCGAAAAAAGGGTCTGTTTTAGCGGGTAAAGTAAAACGTTTAGTCACGTTTGGTGCCTTTGTAGAAGTGTTCCCTGGTATTGAGGGACTTGTGCACATTTCGCAAATTTCACACAAGCATATTAACACACCGCACGAAGCCTTAAAAGAAGGGCAAGAGGTACAAGTGAAAGTACTTGATGTGAATGAAGCGGAAAAACGCTTATCGCTCAATATTAAGGACTTACAAGCAGACGCAGAAAAAGAAGAAGCGTTCGACTATGAATTACCAACAGAAAATACGGGCTTTTCATTTAGTGATGTAATTGGTGATCAGTTAAAGAAATTTACACAAAAATAATACTGTAAAAATAAGGCGGGCTATTTTGCTCGTCTTATTTTTATGGGATGAATATGTGTTTAGAGACACTTTCACCGTTTTGAATGTTATGAAAACATGCTATAGTGTGAAGATTGGTGTATAATACAAAATCGAGAAGAAGTTTGGAAGGATGATAACAGATGACAAAACCAGTAATCGCCATCGTTGGTCGTCCGAACGTAGGTAAATCGACAATTTTCAACCGTATTGTTGGAGAACGTGTATCCATCGTGGAAGATATTCCAGGTGTGACACGTGACCGTATTTATAGTTCGGCAGATTGGTTAGCACATGAATTTAATATTATTGATACAGGTGGAATTGAAATTGGTGACGAGCCGTTTTTAGAGCAAATCCGCCAGCAAGCTGAAATTGCCATTGATGAGGCAGATGTCATTATCTTTATGACAAATGGTCGTGAAGGTGTGACAGCAGCAGATGAGCAAGTGGCAAAAATTTTATATAAGACAAAAAAACCAGTTGTACTAGCTGTCAACAAAATCGATAACCCCGATATGCGTGAAATGATTTATGATTTTTATTCACTAGGATTTGGGGAGCCGTTCCCAATCTCAGGTTCACACGGCATTGGCTTAGGAGATTTACTTGATGAATGTGCAAAGCATTTCCCAAAAGAAGATGAAAATCAATACGACGAAGATGTGATTAAGTTCTCGTTAATCGGTCGTCCAAATGTAGGGAAATCTTCATTAGTAAATGCTTTCCTCGGACAAGAGCGTGTAATTGTATCGAATATTGCCGGTACAACGCGTGATGCGATTGATACACCATACACGTATGAAGAACAAGATTATGTCATTATTGATACAGCGGGGATGCGTAAAAAAGGGAAAGTGTACGAGTCCACAGAGAAATATTCTGTACTACGTGCGCTACGTGCAATTGAGCGCTCCGATGTTGTATTAGTAGTCTTGAATGCGGATGAAGGGATTCAAGAACAAGATAAAAAAATCGCTGGCTATGCGCACGAAGCAGGGAAGGCGATTGTTATCGTTGTAAACAAATGGGATGCTGTTGAAAAAGATGAGAAGACAATGAACTTCTATACACAACAAATTCGTGAGCATTTCTTATTTTTAGATTATGCACCGATTGTTTTTGTATCAGCGAAAACAAAGCAACGTGTACATCAAATTTTACCAATTATCCAACGTGTAAGTGAAAACCATGCAATGCGTATTCAATCATCAATCTTAAATGAAGTGATTGAGGATGCGGTAGCGAGAAATCCGGCACCAGCAGATAAAGGTCGCCGCTTACGCTTATATTACACGACACAAGTTGCTATTAAGCCACCAACGTTTGTCGTATTCGTCAATGAACCAGAGTTAATGCATTTCTCTTATGAGCGTTTCCTAGAGAATCGTATTCGTGAAACGTTTGATTTCGAAGGGACACCAATTCGTTTAATTACACGTGCACGTGATTAATTCGATAAAGGGGATAGAACGATGGAATATGTAACGGTATTAGGGGCAGGCTCTTGGGGAACAGCGCTTGCAGTTGTATTAGCGGAAAATGGGCATAATACGCTGTTATGGACCCACCGAGCAGACCAAGCAACAGAAATAAACGAACAACACACGAATAAAAAATATTTACCAGAAACGATTTTGCCGACGAATTTACGTGCTACCGCTTCTTTAGAAGAAGCGGTAGCCCATGCACCGACAATTGTTGTAGCGGTGCCGACAAAAGCGATTCGTGAAGTATGTAGCAATATGTCGGATTTACTGCATACGGCTAAATTATTAGTACATGTGTCAAAAGGGATTGAACCGGATACATTGCTGCGCATTTCGGAGCTGATACGAGAAAGCGTGAAGGCGGAGTTCATTGAAGACATTGTTGTCCTATCAGGGCCTTCGCATGCCGAAGAAGTTGTATTGCAACATCCGACGACTGTGACAGCGGCGTGTACGTCAATCGATGCGGCGAAAAAAGTGCAAGATTTGTTTATGAGTAATTATTTCCGCGTTTACACAAACGATGATATTATTGGTGTGGAAATCGGTGGTGCGTTAAAAAACGTCATTGCACTTGCTGCAGGGATTACGGATGGTTTAAACTACGGTGATAATGCCAAAGCAGCGCTCATTACACGCGGTTTAGCTGAAATTACAAGGCTCGGTGTCAAAATGGGTGGTAATCCATTTACATTTGCAGGTTTAACGGGTATGGGCGATTTAATTGTGACATGTACAAGCGTCCATTCACGTAACTGGCGTGCAGGTCATATGCTCGGTCAAGGGTTAAAGTTAGATGAAGTGTTAGCTAAAATGGGCATGGTTGTAGAAGGGGTTCGTACAACGAAAGCGGCGTATCAATTAGCACAGCAATATGAGGTACCGATGCCGATTACAACCGCTTTATACGAAGTGTTGTTTAACGATAAGGAAGTAAAAGTAGCAGTCGATGAGCTCATGATTCGTATGAAAAAATCAGAAATCGATGAGTTACGGTAAATTTTAATAAAATGTTCACAAACAAGGAGGTGCAAATGTGCGCCTCCTATATTTTTATATGGAAAAACGGTATAATGACTAACAGTGTGAAAGAAATGTGAAAGGCGGTTTTTCTGTAATGCCATTATTAGATATGTCTGCATTTGTATTAAATGCGCGTGGGCCGTTAGCGAATATGCCCGCCCTTGATGTCATGTGGGTATCATTTTATTCAATTGGGCTAATGATGCTTTCGGTTATTATGGTTTCAGCTGTTCGAAAGTGGGTACATAATGCATTCTTTTCAATTGCTTTAAGATTCATTGCGTTTGCAATGTTCTTTATAGGTACGGTTTTAATGGTGCTCGTTGTAGCAACGTGGCCAGCGTAATAAATGGAAGGGGAAAAATGATGAAAAAGTCCTTAGTATTTTTCTTAGTAGTAGTAGCTTCTGTTCTGTTATCTGCGTGCGGTGCTGTTTATACGAATGATGAACAACAACGAGTGCAGCAAACACCAAATCCAGACGCGCTTAATGCGGTACAACGTGCAATCAATGAATATCAAGAAGCTACCGGTGTATTGCCGATTAAAAATAGTGAAGAAAATACCGATATTTTTGTGAAGTATCAAATTGATTTTATGAAATTAACAAATGGTGGCTATCTTGCAAAAGCACCGGATAATGCGTATGAACAAGGTGGTATTTTTACATATGTCCTTTGGAATGTAGAAGACGCGCCAACAGTGAAATTGATTGATTTACGTATGACGGAACGTATTCGTGAAGTCAATTTACGTTTTGTATCTACAAAATATCCACAATTTAAAGATCGTGTCGCAGACTATGTATATACAATCAATTATAAAAATATTGGCTATAGTCAAGAAGTAGCGGTGAATAGTCCCTATACAAATAATTTATTGCCATTAGTTGTATCAAGCGAAGGGGATGTATATGTAGACTATTCGCTTGATATGCAGCTTTTTATTAATGAAAAAGGTTTGACACCAACACCAGGGGAAGATATTCGCTATTTACTAGCGGATGAATACCCTGTATTACCAGCTTATTCTTTACCATATACAGTAGATGAAAATAATGAAGTGACTTTTATGTATGACCCAGTAAAGGTAGAAAAAGAAGAAAAGCAACAAAAATAAGAGAATAGTGAAAAATAAAATAGACGCTTCTCGCAAATTTTGCGAGGAGCGTTTTTCATATTTTAATAAAATGTTCATACAATGGTAATACGTAAAGGGGGAGCGTATGTCAGAACAAGTATTTAAACAGTTAGCTGAACGTACTAATGGAGATGTATATATCGGTGTTGTAGGGCCTGTACGTGTCGGAAAATCCACGTTTGTCAAAAAAGTAATGGAAATGATTGTGTTGCCGAATATTGCATATGAGGATGAACGAAAACGTGCATTGGACGAGTTACCACAAAGCTCGCCTGGTCCTGTTATTATGACGGCAGAGCCGAAATTCGTGCCTGCTCAAAGCGCACATATTACAATTGGTGAAAATGATTTAGCTTTCCGTATTCGATTAGCGGATTGTGTAGGGTATGTGATTGATGGGGTAAAAGGTTACGAGGATGAAAATGGACCGAAATTCGTGCAAACACCATGGCATAATGAGCCTATTCCATTCCAAGAAGCAGCTAAGATTGGGACGGATAAAGTCATACGTGATCATGCGAATATCGGCGTCGTTGTGACAACGGATGGTACAGTAAACGGGATTAAACGTTCTGCTGCGGAAGTGGCAGAGCAACAAATTATCGAACAATTACAGGAGATTGGAAAGCCATTTGTTATCGTATTAAACAGTACAATGCCTGGGCATGAAAACACGATGCGTTTACGTAATGAACTATTAGAAAAATACAATGTGCCGGTGCATGCAGTGTCGATTGAGCAACTGACAAAAACAGATATTATGTATATTTTACAAGAGTCGCTCTATGAATTTCCGGTGGAAGTCATTGATGTAGAAAAACCAGACTGGTTAGATGTGTTAGAAGACTCGCATCCAATTCATGTGACGTTACAAGAAGCGATTGATCATATGACGACAACGATTCGAAAAATCCGTGATGTGGAGCATGCGACAAAAGTACTTGAGCAGATTGATTTTGTGGAAGCGTGTGACTTACAAGAAGTGGACCCAGGCCTTGGGGTGGCAACGATTCGATTAGCGATAAAAGGCGAAACATATAAAGCGGTATGTAATGAATGGTTAACGGAACCGATTGATACGAAAAAAGATTGGCTGCTATTTATTAAGGAGTCTGCACAAGCCAAAGAAGAACAAAAACGCTTTAAAGCAGCGATTGACAATGCTCGAAAAGATGGGTACGGGGTGACATTACCGACAATCGATGAATTTGAGCCAAGCGAGCCAGAATTAATTCGTCAAAATAATTTCTATGGTGTGCGGATGAAGGCAAGTGCAGCCTCTTATCACATTATTCGCATTGATATGGGGACGGAATTTGCGCCGTTAATCGGTTCAGAATTTTACAGTCAACAATTATTAAAAGATTTAAAATACGCATTTGAGCATGATCGAGAAGCGTTATGGAATACACAGCTCTTTGGTACACCGCTTCATGAATTATTAAAAGAAAGCATTAGTTATAAAATGCAATCTATTCCACAAAATGCAAAAGAACGTATGCGTTTAACAATTGAACGTATGGTAAATGAAGGTGAACGAGGAATTGTAACGTTTGTGATTTAGTTATAATTTATAAACAAATAATTGAAAATTCCGAAAGAACAGTGGCAAATTTGGTTCATTTGTCCTGTTCTTTTTGTTTTGGTCACAAAAAATAGCAGGAACTTAAAAAATACGGATAAATACAGTTGCAGTGCGATTTTTCTTATGTTACTCTTTTTACATGATTTAGGTTCATGACCCTTTGAGAGGAGGTGAATGGTGTGAATAAAACAGAATTAGTAAACTCTGTTGCTGAAGCTGCAGGTCTTTCAAAAAAGGACGCTTCTAAAGCAGTTGAAGCTGTATTTGATACAATTCAAGATGCTCTTGCAAAGGGTGACAAAGTACAATTAATCGGTTTTGGTAACTTCGAGGTACGTGAACGCGCAGCTCGTAAAGGTCGTAACCCACAAACAGGTGACGAAATCGAAATCGCGGCTAGCAAAGTACCGGCTTTCAAACCAGGTAAAGCGCTTAAAGATGCTGTAAAATAATACACATCCGTAGTTACATAGAGCAGCTCTCCATTGTTATGGGGGCTGCTCTTTTTGCTAGTTAGTACATAATTTTTATCGTTAGAGTAAGCTGTTTTGAACTTATAGACCGGATGTGCTACGATTCATGTGTTAAGTTGAACGAAGAAATGTAGGAGGCAACAATGTCAAACGTTGATTTAAAAAAGATAGAAGAAGCAGTAAAAATGATTTTAGAAGCAGTAGGGGAAGACGTAAATCGCGAAGGGTTACTAGATACACCCAAACGCGTTGCGAAAATGTATGCCGAAATGTTTAGTGGATTGCAAGAAGACCCACGTGATTATTTCAGTACAGTATTCCATGAAGACCATGAAGAGCTTGTACTCGTAAAGGATATTCCCTTTTACTCGATGTGTGAGCATCATTTAGTGCCGTTTTATGGGAAAGCGCATGTTGCTTATATTCCGAAGGACGGGAAAGTAGCAGGGTTAAGTAAATTAGGACGTTGTGTAGAGTCTGTAGCACGTCGCCCGCAATTACAGGAACGCATTACATCAACAGTAGCTGATACAATTATGGACATGCTAGATCCAAAAGGGGTATATGTCGTTGTAGAGGCGGAACATATGTGTATGACAATGCGTGGTTTAAAAAAGCCAGGTTCAAAAACCGTTACTTCCGTAGCACGTGGCGTATATGAAACAGATGATATTAAACGACGCGAAATCATTTCCTTTATTCAAATGTCTTAATTGGCGCAAAATTGTGTTATGATAGCTAAAGAAAAATGTTCGTATGAGGTGAGTAAAGGATGACACAACCTGATTATATAATTATTGAAGCGCAAGAAGACGGTGTACATGTAATCGGTTTAACACGCGGAACGGATACAAAATTCCATCATTCTGAAAAGCTAGACGCAGGAGAGATTATGATTGCACAGTTTACAGAGCATACATCAGCAATGAAAATCCGCGGAAAAGCAAAAATTCATTCAGCACATGGCGTAGTCGAGAGCGGCTTGAAAAAGTAATATATTTACGACCTTGAATGTGATACAACACCAAGCTGGCTATGCTATAATGAAGCATAGTTACTTTAGTGAAATGGAGTACTATTTATGGATGCAACAACTATTAGCCAAGCTGTGGAGCAATTAAAAACAACAATTTTAGACAGTATTCGGCATAATGTATTACTAAAATACACTGGCACGCCGTTGTTAAATGAACAACAGCTGTTTTTTTTGCTGCTTCCAAAGCTAAATGGTGAAGCTTGGGACGAGGAAGTGACAAAGAGTGCCGTAACAGTAGGGATCGTGCATTCGTCACTTGCAGAGCACGATAAAATTTATGCGACAAATGCCGTGTCGAAAGAGCAACAATTAACCGTTTTATCAGGTGATTATTATAGTGGTCGCTATTATCAGTTGTTAGCACAAACAGGTAATATTGAGTTAATTCGAAAATTATCCGAAGCCATTGTAGAGCGTTGTGAACAGGAAATGACCGTCTATGAACACGAGAGACGTACGTTCCAAGAATGGATTCACAGTATCGCTACAATTGAAACGGCGTTAATTGAACGATTCTTTTCCGTGTATCAGTACGATTCCTATAAACAAGTCATGCAGCAAGCATTAACGATTGCACGCCTCAATAGAGAGTTAATAGGCGTATCACAAGGAGCGCCCTCGCTGTATATAGAGCGCATGGCAATGAATCTTGAGGGACAACCGATTGCACAAGTACTTGAACAGGAAATCACTGAGCGTAAACGGGCATTAAATGTAACACTTGCAACAAGCACATATAGTGAGACACTACAACAAATCATTGTTGACATGGTATCTTGATTGTTTGTTGACAAAGAAAGGTTTTGAAAAAATGGCAAAATCGAAAGAACAACATGTACATGAAGTATTTGAACAAATTTCAGGTAATTATGACAAAATGAATTCAGTCATTAGTTTTCAAATGCATAAGCTATGGCGCAATGATGTCATGAAACGGATGGATGTAAAAAAAGGTTCAGCTTGTTTAGATGTATGTTGTGGTACAGCTGACTGGACGATTGCTTTAGCGAAAGCAACTGGTGGAGATGGCATCGTCAAAGGTGTGGACTTCAGCGAAAATATGCTGAGCGTAGGCAAGGAAAAAGTGTTGCCGTATGATTTTGTTGAGCTGATTCATGGGAACGCGATGGAATTACCATTTGAAGATAATACATTCGATTATGTGACAATTGGTTTTGGGTTGCGCAATGTACCAGATTACATGCAAGTGCTACGCGAAATGAATCGCGTACTAAAGCCAGGTGGCATGGCGGTATGCCTCGAAACATCTCAATCAGAAATTCCAGGGTATCGTCAATTGTTCCGTTTTTACTTTAAGTACATCATGCCATTATTTGGGAAGCTGTTTGCGAAAAGCTATAAAGAGTATTCTTGGTTACAAGAATCAGCGGATGATTTCCCGGGTATGAAAAAGTTAGCATCGATGTTTAAAGAAGCTGGATTTGTCAATGTCACATATAAAGGATATAGTGGCGGCGCAGCAGCGGCGCATATCGGTTTAAAAAAAGAAATTTAGTGGGAGAAGGTTTGTTCACGTGGAAAAGATGAAGCTGAAGTTACTCTATGCTGATTTAAAATCAGATATAGATGTCATCGAAAAAGAATTAGAAATAGCGTTGAACTCGTCTTCACACTTGTTAAATGATGCCTCTCTCCATCTTCTGCAAGCTGGCGGTAAACGAATTCGTCCTGTATTTGTCCTGCTCAGTGCCAAATTTGGCCAATATGATATCGAGCGTGTCAAGCATGTCGCCGTCCCATTCGAGTTGATTCATATGGCGTCACTTGTGCATGATGATGTCATTGATAATTCGGATATGAGAAGGGGAGAGCTGACAGTAAAAGCGCAGTGGAACAATAGAGTGGCCATGTATACGGGCGACTTTATTTTTGCGCGTGCGCTTGAATATGTTACAGCAATTGAACAACCGCGCGTTCATCAAATTTTAGCACGTACAATGGTTGAAATTTGCAACGGCGAAGTGATTCAAATTGAAGATAAGTTTCGTTTAAATCAAAATATCAAAGATTATTTCCGCCGCATTAAGCGTAAAACAGCTCTACTGATCGAATCGAGCTGTGAATTAGGAGCTATTGTAGGTGGCGTAGACCCAGAAAATGTTCGTCGTTTAAAACGTTATGGTTATTTTGTTGGGATGAGCTTTCAAATCGTCGATGATATTTTAGATTTTACCGCAACGGATAAAGAGTTAGGAAAACCAGCTGGCAGTGATTTATTACAAGGGAATATTACACTGCCAGCGTTACTCTTAAAGGATGACCCACAAGTGCGTCCATATATCGATAAGATTGTTGCAGGCCAATTAACAGAAGCAGAACGTAAAGACATGCTAAAAATCGTTCGTAAATCAAATGCCATCAAAGAAGCATCAAAAATTAGCGATAAGTATTTACAAAAAGCATTAAAAGAAGTGGCGGCATTGCCACATCATCCGATGAAGAAAAAATTACGTGATATAGCATTATTCATCGGTAAGCGTAAATTTTAGCTAATACTTGCACGTATAATATTATTTTGGTAATATTTATCGGTAGGTGAAAAAACCTGTATCGAATTTGAAGGAGTGTTTAAATAATGGCTATCGAAAAAACTTTTTTAATGGTTAAGCCTGACGGTGTTGAGCGCCAAGTAATCGGTGACATCATTGACCGTTTCGAGCGTCGCGGTTTCACAATGCGCGGAGCTAAATTTATGAACGTATCTCGCGAATTAGCGGAAAGCCACTATGCGGAGCACGCTGAGCGTCCATTCTTCGGTGAATTAGTAGATTTCATTACTTCTGGCCCAGTATTCGCAATGGTATGGGAAGGCGAGTCTGTAATCTCTCTAGCTCGTATTATGATTGGTGCTACAAAGCCATCAGAATCTCAACCAGGTACAATCCGTGGTGACTATGCAGTAACTGTATCTCACAACGTAATTCACGGATCTGATTCTTTAGCTTCTGCTGAGCGCGAAATCGGCCTTTGGTTCGGTGAAGAGTTAGCTTAATTTTTAACTAATAATACACAAATAGCTATCACATCGATTGTGATAGCTATTTTTTTATGTTGTTATTTCAGAAAAATGAAACAATTATATGGTATGCTTATATGTAATGGGAAAAATGAATGGAATGTTTTGGGCAATGATTACCGCCGTTGTGATAGCATGAATGCTCACAGATTCATTTATAAAAATAGAACATAAGGAGTGGAAATGGTGGGGGGATTTATTATAGCCATTGTTTCGATTATCGTTGGAGGTGCAATTCCTCTTTCGGCAATCTATTTAAATCATAAAAAGTCTACAATGAAACTTCAGCTACAGTTAGCCGAAAAGGAAATTAAACTGGAGGAATTAAGGCTTCAAACGATTGCTGAAGAAACACAAAAAATGCGTTTAGAGCTAGAACAATCAAAGCAAACATTACTTGAATCGACAAAGCAAATCGATTATACAAAGCCGTAAGTGATAAAAAAACTTGTCTATAGGATGATTTCATATAATACCTATTTCTGTCATGCGTATTTTCAGCTATAATAATTGTACTATGCATCAGAAAGGGAAGATGTGAGACGATGTCAGACTATGAACAATTTATCCAAGGTATTAAACGTAAAACAGGAATTGACTTAGCACTCTATAAAGAGGCGCAAATGAAACGTCGTTTAACGTCTTTATACGAGAAAAAAGGCTACAAAAACTTTGTGGAATTTTTAGCAGCGCTTGAAAAAGACCGCGATTTAATGAATGAATTTTTAGATCGTATGACGATTAATGTGTCAGAGTTTTATCGTAATGGTAAGCGTTGGGAAGTATTGCAAAATAAAATTTTCCCTAAGCTTTTGCAAACGAATAAAAGACTTAAAATTTGGAGTGCAGCCTGTTCTACAGGGGAAGAGCCGTATAGCTTAGCGATGGTGTTATCACAGCATCAGTCTCTATCGCAAATTAGCATTTTAGCTACGGATTTAGATGAAAATGTCATTCAAAAAGCGAAGCTCGGTTTGTATCCAGAGCGCTCGTTAGCAGAAGTGCCAAAAGATGTACAAGCTAAGTATTTCCGACAAGAAGGACAGTTTTATAAAGTAAACGATGAAATTAAACGTACGGTTACATTCAAGAAGCACAATTTATTAAAGGATGGGTACGAGTCTAATTTCGACCTCATCGTTTGTCGAAATGTCATGATTTACTTTACTGAGGAAGCAAAAGATCAAATTTATGAGAATTTTAGCAAATCTTTGCGCCCAGGTGGTATTTTATTTGTAGGGTCAACAGAGCAAATTTTTAATCCGGCCCGTTATGGGTTTGAAGTGGAAGATACATTTTTCTATCGAAAAAAATAATGAAATCGTTCGTCAAAGCAATGTATGTAGCTTGCAAAATAATCAAGAATGTACACTCATATTGCCATATCGACGCTTTTCGTATAAACGAAAGGCGTTGTTTATTTAGTAGTAAACGAAATGGTATACATTTGAATCTTTTTTAGAGAGATTGTTCTATAGGAGCTGCATGCGTTTTGTTACAAGAAGAACGTTCAGAATATTCGTGAATAAAGAAGTTTATTTCGATAATCGTACTGTATTTTCTAGATAGATATGTTATAGTGAAAAATACATACTTTAGCGAGTTGAAGGGAGAAAGTGTTTTATGCGTTATTTAACAGCAGGTGAGTCGCACGGACCACAATTAACAACTATTATTGAGGGGTTACCATCCCTTTTACCAATTACAGCAGAGAAAATTAACTATGATTTAAAACGACGTCAAGGTGGACACGGTCGTGGACGCCGCATGCAAATTGAAACAGATACAGTAGAAATCGTAGCAGGTGTACGTCATGGTCAAACATTAGGATCACCGGTTGCGCTGGTTGTCACAAATGATGACTGGAAGCATTGGACGAAAATTATGGGGGCAGCACAATTACCAGAAGACGTGGATCCAAATGAAATCAAGCGTCAAATTTCACGTCCACGTCCGGGCCATGCCGATTTAGTAGGTGGGATGAAATACGGCCATCGCGATCTTCGGAACGTGTTAGAGCGCTCGAGTGCACGTGAAACAACAGTACGTGTAGCCGTTGGTGCAGTAGCAAAAGCATTATTAAATGAACTAGGGATTTCCGTTGTGTCGTACGTAACAGAAATTGCTGGCATTAAAGCAGATGTATCCAAGGTAGCGGGTAAATCAGTCGATGAAATTCGTGCGATTGTAGAGGAAGATCCATGTTACACGGTGGATGCTGAAGCATCGGCAAAAATGGTCGAGGCGATTGATGAAGCCAAAAAAGCGGGAGACTCTATCGGTGGTATTGTAGAAGTTATCATTGAAGGCTTACCAGCAGGGATCGGCTCTTATGTGCATTATGACCGTAAGTTAGATGGGAAATTAGCACAAGCGATGCTTTCCATTAATGCATTTAAAGGTGTGGAGTTTGGGATTGGCTTTGAAGCAGCGCGTCTTCCAGGCTCACAAGTGCACGATGAAATCATTTGGGACGAAGAAAAGGGCTATACACGTAAAACGAATAATCTTGGTGGTTTAGAGGGCGGTATGACAACGGGGATGCCAATTGTTGTACGTGGGGTAATGAAGCCAATTCCAACCCTCTATAAACCGTTAAATAGTGTAGATATCGAAACAAAAGAAGTGTTTAAGGCGAGTGTAGAGCGTAGTGATAGTTGTGCAGTACCAGCAGCATCCGTTGTAGCAGAGCATGTGATTGCATGGGAAATCGCAGCCGCTATTGTGGACCAATTCCATAGCGACCAACTACCACAGTTAAAAGCACAATTAGATGCGATGCGTGCGTACACAAAGGAGTACTAAGATGAATATTCCAGTACGAGCAGCTTCACATCAATATGAAGTAGTGATTGGCAACGGGATGTTAAAAGCCGCCTTGGAAAGCTATAAGGCGTTATTTGAGCGAGCGGATAAAATCATCGTTTTAACCGATCAACACGTGTGGGCGGCACAAGAAGGCTATTTCAAGTCTTCTTGCCCGTACGACTTCCATGTTTTTGTTATGCCAGCAGGCGAAGCGTGTAAATCATTTGAAAACTTTAATGCCGCACAGACATTTCTATTAGAACAAAAATGTACACGCAAATCGCTTGTCATTGCTTTTGGTGGCGGCGCAGTAGGGGACTTAGCAGGCTTTGTTGCCGCGACGTATATGCGGGGTATTCCGTTTATTCAAGTACCGACAACGATTTTAGCGCATGATTCAGCAGTCGGCGGTAAGACGGCGATCAACCACGCGCTTGGTAAAAATATGATTGGTGCTTTTTATCAACCAGAAGCAGTACTGTACGATACACAGTTTTTAGCGACACTCCCTATTCGTGAAGTACGTTCAGGGATGACAGAAGTGATTAAACATGCGATGATTTCAAATCCACAATGGTTACAGGAAATCATGCAAAAAAACATCACGGCGCTGGATGAACCAACATTGGCAGATTATTTAGCGAAAGGCGTACAAGTAAAGGCGAAAATCGTAGAAGAAGATGAAACGGAACAATCTGTTCGCAAGTTTTTAAACCTCGGTCATACTTACGGTCATGCAATGGAAGCAGCAGCAGGCTACGGTGGGTTAGCACACGGTGAAGCAGTGATGATCGGTCTTGTGTATTGCTTATTGTTAAGTGAACGTTACGGTCAGATCACACGGGAATTTACCGTTGATTTTTACAAATTTGCACGTAATAATGGTTATCCGTTTAGTGCAGTACATGATTATACATTTGAAGAACTTACAGAATATTTATTAAAAGATAAAAAAGCAGATTATGGGGAATTACAATTTGTTTTACTAGAAGACATCGGCAAACCTTATGTGAAGAAAATTGAACTTTTTGAATGTAAGGAAATCGATGTAGCATTACGACAATTATTAACGGAGGTGCACGAATGATTCGCGGTGTTCGAGGGGCAACAACAATTCAATCAGATACAGCTGAACTAGTATGGAGCGAAACAGCATCACTTGTGTTAGAAATGGTAAAAGTAAATCAGATTGACCCAGCAGACATCGCTTCTGTTACTATTTCAACAACGACTGATATTAAATCAGCATTCCCAGCAAAATCAGTACGTTCGATGGAAGGATGGCAATACGTACCGATTATGTGTATGCATGAAATGGATGTGCCAGGCGGCTTGCCGCTTTGTATTCGTGTGCTAATGCATGTCAATACGGATGTAGTACAAAAAGATATTCAACATGTATATTTAAATGAGGCAGTCAAATTAAGACCGGATTTAGTTCGTAAATAGAGGAGTCGGTAAGGATGAAATGGAAACAACAAATTCACGGAATGAAAGCATACCAACCAGGTAAACCAATGGAAGAAGTAAAGGCAATGTATGGCTTAGATGAAGTAGTGAAGCTTGCATCAAATGAAAATCCATTTGGCAGCTCGCCAAAAGTAAAAGCGTTTTTACAAAGTGATGCATCGAATCATGCGATCTATCCAGATGGCTACGCACAAAACTTACGTACGGCGGTAGCGAATCACCTTGGTGTAAAAGAAACAGAATTAATTTTTGGTAACGGTTCGGACGATTTAATTGCCATTATTACACGTGCATTGTTGTATCCAGGTGTGAACACTGTAATGGCAGACCCATCATTCTCTCAATATTGGCACAATGCTGAAATCGAAGGGGCAGAAGTACGCAAAATTCCTTGTGTAGATGGTCGTCACGATTTAGATGCCATGCTAGCTGCAATCGATGAAAATACATCTGTCGTATGGGTTTGTAGCCCAAATAATCCGACAGGTACAATCGTAACAGATGCCGAATTACAAAACTTCTTAAAGCAAGTACCATCTGATGTGCTTGTCGTGTTAGATGAAGCGTATATCGAGTACGTAAATGATCCAGCACATGAGCCGACATTAAAATATTTCCGCGAATATGAAAATGTGATTTTACTTCGTACATTTTCAAAAGCGTACGGTTTAGCCTCATTCCGTGTTGGTTACGGTATTGCGCAAGAGCACGTCATTGCTAAGTTAGATCCAGTACGTGCACCATTTAATAACACCATTTTAAGTCAAAAAGTAGCTGTCGTGGCACTTGAGGACCAAGACTATATCGCACAATGCTGTGAAGCAAATGAAAAAGGGAAGGCACAGTATGTTGCTTGGTGTGAAAAGCACGGTTTACATTACTACCCTTCGCAAACAAACTTCGTATTATTTGAAGTGAAAGCAGATAGCAATGTTGTGTTTGAAGAAATGATGAAGCGCGGCTTTATTATTCGCAGTGGTGCAGCGCTTGGCGCACCGGGTTATATTCGTGTGACAATCGGTACGGAAGAACAAAATGCTAAATTCTTATCGCTTCTTGAAGAAGTCTTAACAGAACAAGGTGTGTTTGCATGACACGTAATGTCCTTGTCATTGGATTAGGGTTAATCGGCGGTTCGGTCGCATTAGCCCTCCAAAAAGCACCACAAACAAAAATTTACGGGTTTGATGCGCTTCCTCAAACGAGAGAATTAGCAAAAACCTTAAATGTCGTACATGAAATTGTAGAAAACCCTGCACAAGTTGCGGATAAAATGGACTTTATTATTTTTGGTACACCTGTCAGTGCTACATTAACGTGGATGGAGCAATTAAAGGACTGGGTATTAAAAAAGAATGTGATTGTCACAGATACAGGTAGTACAAAGGCGTTAATTATGCAAAAGGCTGAGGAACTGAAGGAAATGGGCATCACCTTTATCGGTGGACATCCAATGGCCGGTTCGCATAAAAGTGGTGTAACCGCTGCAAAACCGTATCTTTTTGAAAATGCGTATTATATGTTAACACCGTTTGAAGATGAAAACCCTGAAACAATCGAGAAACTGGAAAATTTGCTGAAATACACAATTGGAAAGCTTGTCAAAGTTGATGCCACAGAGCATGATCATATGACGGCTGTTGTGAGCCATTTCCCGCATATTGTGGCAGCATCACTTGTGCATCAGCTACAGCTTGAAAACGCACAGCTCCCGATGACAAGATTGCTTGCTGCTGGTGGTTTCCGTGATATTACACGTATCGCCTCGTCCAATCCGATTTTATGGCGTGATATTACCTTACAAAACCGCGGGGAACTAATTGACCAGCTGGAACAGTGGACGGCTGAAATGAATCGTGTAAAGTCGCTTTTACAAGAGGGTAGTCAAGATATGATTGAACAATATTTTGCGGTGGCAAAGCAAGTGCGTGATGCCTTACCAACATCAGCTGGTGCGCTATTTGTACCGTACGATTTATATGTCGATATCCCAGACTATCCAGGGGTTATTTCCGAAGTAACAGGGTACTTAGCAGAAGATAATATTAGCATTACAAATATTCGTATTGTCGAGACACGAGAAGACGTCTTCGGTATTTTAGTTATTAGCTTTAGTTCAGCGGATGACCGTGAGCGTGCGGTAAAATGCATTGCTAGAAGAGCTAATTTTGAAACATATATTTCATAAAAGGCAAAAAGCATAATCGCTTTTTGCTCTTTTTCACAAGGAGGTTTCTGCACTATGAAGGTAATAGATTACAATCGTCCAAGTTTGCGTGGGACAATTCAAGTACCAGGGGATAAATCCATTTCACATCGTTCCGTTATGTTTGGTGCTATTGCAGAAGGCACAACGACGGTTGAAGGCTTCCTACTAGGAGAAGATTGCTTAAGCACAATCGACTGTTTCCGTAAGCTTGGGGTTCAAATTGATGTAGACGGGACAAATGTCAAAATTGAAAGCGCGGGTATTGATGCTTGGGAAGAACCGAAAGAGGTGCTATATACGGGAAATTCGGGGACAACAACGCGCCTAATGCTTGGTATATTATCCGGCACTAACCTACATACGATTATGACAGGTGATGCGTCTATCGGAAAACGTCCAATGCGCCGCGTGGTCGATCCGCTTCGCCAAATGGGTGCACAAATTGCAGGGCGTGCAGGTGGCCAATATACACCACTTGCTATTCAAGGAACAGCACTACAAGCGATTGATTACACAATGCCGGTTGCAAGCGCACAGGTGAAGTCTGCTATTTTACTGGCCGGTCTTCGTGCAAAAGGCACAACGATTGTACGTGAATCAGAAGTGTCGCGTGATCACACTGAGCGCATGCTACGTCAGTTTGGAGCGAAAGTAGATGTAACAGATGGTGTCGTATCATTTGAAGGTGGTCAAAAGCTAGTAGGTACACATGTAAAAGTGCCTGGTGATATTTCATCCGCGGCCTTTTTCTTAGTAGCTGGAGCGATCGCGAAGGATAGTGAAATTGTTATAGAAAATGTCGGTGTGAATGAAACACGTGATGGTATTATTGATGTACTAACGGCAATGGGTGCTAATATGAGCATGATAGTAGAAGATGAAACGGCGGCAGAACCAACTGCAACGATTACAATTCGTACGTCTCATTTACATGGCACAGTTATTGAAGGCGCAATTATTCCTCGTTTAATTGATGAAATTCCGATTCTAGCTTTACTAGCAACGCAAGCGAATGGACAAACGATTATAAAAGATGCGGAAGAATTAAAAGTAAAAGAAACCGATCGCATTACAGCTGTTGTAACAGAGCTAAAAAAATTAGGTGCTGACATTGAAGCAACAGATGATGGGATGATTATTAATGGCCCGACACCATTGCAGGGGGCTTCCTTAAAGTCGTACGGTGACCATCGGATTGGGATGATGGCAGCAGTCGCAGCACTAATAACGGATGAGCCAATTCAATTAGATGATGCTGAATGTATCGCTGTTTCCTACCCGACATTTTTTGAGCATGTACATTCGTTAATTGCAAGATAATTCAAATGAATGAGTTATTTCTAAATACTATTTGAAATAACTCATTTTCCTTGTTTAGCGTGTTATAGTCCTGTAGCATAAGGAATAATAAAGATAGAAAAGGTGAACGCTAGAATGAAGGAAATGTTACAGGCAATTCAAGAAGGGGATTTGCAGCGTATTAATGCATTTTTAGAAACATTTTTAATGAACGAGGCACCAGGGGAGCAATACGAGGTAGCGGAGCTTCTGATGCAGTATGGTTATTTAGAAGAAGCGAATCGGGTGCTGGAGCATTTAGCCTTTTTATTCGCAGATGAAGCGCAAATTATTATTGATCGCGCCAATGTGTGTATGGAAATGGGCAATGAAGATGAAGCGCTTGAATTGTTATTATCGGTACCAAATGATGCGCCAGAATATCCACAAGCCTTACTGGTGATGGCGGATTATTACCAAATGCAAGGGTTGTTTGAAGTAGCAGAAAAGCGAATCAATGAAGCGCTGGAGCTATTACCAAATGAACCATTACTACAGTTTGCGAAGGCAGAATTATTATTTGAGACAGGTCGTTTTATAGAAGCTGCTCGTATTTATGAAGAATTGTACGAGCAAGAGAAGCAATTTGCAGGTATTTTGCTTGCGGCACGTTTAGCGGAAGTATACCGTGCAGGCGCTGCGTATGAAACAGCACTTGACTATTATATGGAGGCACTTGAAGAAGAAGTAACGCCAGACCTATTATTCGGCTCAGCCTATGCAGCGTTTCAATCAGCAAAATATGAAACAGCTATTACACAGCTCGAAGATTTAAAAGAACTGGATCCAGATTATTTTGCAGCCTATTTATTGCTTGCACAAAGCTATGCGATGCTAGAAGATAATACACGTGCTTATCAAACGATTCAAGAAGGTTTAGCGCGGGATGAGTACGATAAGTCCCTTTATTTATTTGCGGGGAAAATGGCGTTGAAGAACAACTTGCCAGAAGAAGCTGAATCTTATTTACAACAGGCCATTGCTTTAGATCCAGAATATATGGAAGCAATTCTTGTTTTAATCGCTATTTATGCACAGCAGGAACGCTATGAAGCAGTAATTGATTTATTTGAGAGTGTGCAAAAAGAAGGTTTTGACTGGGGAGCCCTTTACCCTTACGTAGCAGATGCGTATGATAAAGAGGAGGCGTATGACAAAGCATATGAAATTTACAAAAGCGCATATAATGAGTTTAAAGAAGATGTAGCATTTTTGGAGAAGTATTGCTACTTTCTTTTAGAGGATGGGAAGCGCGATGAAGCATATGTGGTAGCAAAACAGCTCGCTCTTTTAGAACCAACAGAGCAGGAGTGGCAAAATTTATTAGAACGTTTTGAATAAAGGGGGGAATAGGATGACTTCTTCCATCCCAGTATTAGAGAAAAAGACTTTTATTCGATGGTTTTTAAAAAATCATCAACTAAAGAGAAGAGAATGCGTGTGGATTTTAAATTATTTATTAAGCAATGATCGTCTACTTGAACATGTCCATTTTGTAGAAGAAGCACATTATTGTCCGCGGGCAATGGTCATGTCTTCCGTCGAACATAATGGCGTACCATTTCGCTTTTATAAAGGGAATGTTATGACAAGTGATGCAGAAAAGTCGTTTCATGATTTACGCTTGAATCCAGATGAAAGTGTTTATATTCAAATTAATTTTCCAAATGTACCTCCACACCTTCACTACTTAGCGGTGCTTGAGGAAAACCCTTATATGCCAAAAACTCTTCATATAAGCGAAAAAGACCGTATCATTGCTGAACAATTATTAAAAAACAGTATGGCAGCATTTCAAGAAGAAAAAATTTTACGCGATATTGATGAAGCACTTGACGCAGGGGATAAAGAACGCTTTTTTGAGTTATCCAATTTATTGCAAGCGCTAAAGCATACGTCATCACAACAATGAGTTTTGGAAGGAAGAAAGATCGATGTTTTTTAATGTTAAAGATATGGAGCAAATTCACGCCCAAAAACAGTTTATTGATACAGTGATTGTACCGTTACTCAGTTTAGAGTTTGCTGATGAACGTAGTAAGCAAAGTAGTTCTGCTGCAGAGTTTTTAATGTCACTAACAGCGTTTATCGAGCAACAATTTAAAGGACGCCTATTAGTGACACCACCGTTTTCCTATATAGAGTCTTTAAAGGAAACGGTTAGCCCTGAAGCGATTGCAGCAGAACTACAATCAGCAGGCTTTAAACATATCTTTTTTGTGACTTGTGATCATCATTGGACAACTATGAGTGATTCACTCCAAGTCGTTTGGTTACCAGCCATTCCGTTAGAATCAATGGATAAAGCAGTGAAGCAAAGGATATTAGAAGATCAATTAAAACAAGTCATTCCAACCTTTACAAAAGTGTGGACTAGCTAGTAGAAGATTGATTCATTAAATGTTCACAATCCTTACTATTTCTGGGCAATGCTATATTGACCAACCTATTTTATTGATATATCATAGATATGTCCTAGTTATTACTATTTGTAAAAGTATGTCCGTTGGACTGACCTTTTAAGTTAGAGGGGGGAAAAGGATTGAGTAATAATCGAGTTACACGACGCCAATTTTTAACGTACACAATTACAGGTGTAGGTGGATTCATGGCGGCTGGTATGTTAATGCCAATGGTACGCTTTGCAGTGGATCCATTATTACAGACAAAAGAAGAAGGAGACTTCATTTTAACTGGTCAGAAAATTGCGGATTTAACAGATCAGCCAGTAAAAGTTGACTTCTCATTCGAGCAAGTTGATGCTTGGTACAAGTCTGAGGTAACAGATGCGGCTTGGGTTTACAAAGAGGGTGATACTATTGTTGCACTTTCACCAGTATGTAAACACTTAGGTTGTACAGTAAACTGGGCAGGTGACCCTGAACAACCAACTCGTTTCTTCTGTGCATGTCACGCAGGTCGTTATGAGAAAAATGGTGTGAACGTTCCAGGTACACCACCAACAGCAGCTTTAGACCAATATGAAGTGTCTGAAAAAGATGGTTTCTTAATGCTTGGGAAAAAAATAGCAAATACTTTTGCATAATTAAGTTAGGGGGTACGACATCAGTGCTAAATAAAATTTATGATTGGGTCGATGAACGTTTAGATATCACTCCTATTTGGCGTGATATTGCCGACCATGAAGTGCCAGAGCACGTTAACCCTGCACATCACTTCTCAGCATTCGTTTATTGCTTTGGTGGTTTAACGTTTTTCATCACAGTAATCCAAATCTTATCTGGTATGTTCTTAACGATGTATTACGTTCCAGATATTGAGAATGCTTGGAGATCAGTTTATTATTTACAAAACGAAGTAGCTTTCGGTGAAATCGTTCGTGGTATGCACCACTGGGGGGCTTCATTAGTAATTGTAATGATGTTCTTACATACGCTTCGTGTATTCTTCACAGGTTCTTATAAGAAACCTCGTGAGTTAAACTGGATGGTTGGTGTAGGGATTTTTGGTGTAATGATGGGATTAGGTTTCACAGGTTATTTACTTCCTTGGGACATGAAAGCATTGTTCGCAACTAAAGTAGGTATTGAGATTGCAGCATCTGTACCATTCCTTGGTGAATACATCAAGATTCTTTTAGCAGGTGACTCAACAATTCTTGGTGCGCAAACGTTAACTCGTTTCTTCGCAATCCACGTATTCTTCTTACCTGCAGCTTTATTCGCACTATTAGCGGCTCACTTTATCATGATCCGTCGTCAAGGTATTTCAGGACCACTATGATTTAAACACAATGTCTTTTATGATTTTTTAAGGAGGGGACACTATGCAACGCGGAAAAGGCATGAAGTTTGTCGGCGATTCGCGTATTAAAGCGAATAACCGTATGCCGAACAAGCCTAAAGATTATTCCGAGTATCCAGGAAAAACAGAAGCTTTCTGGCCTGACTTTTTATTAAAAGAGTGGATGGTAGGAGCAGTTTTCTTAATTGGTTACTTATTATTAACTGTCGCGCATCCATCACCACTTCAAGCGCCGGCAGACCCAACTGATGCATCTTACATTGCATTACCGGACTGGTACTTCTTATTCATGTACCAATTATTAAAATACTCTTACTTCTCTGGTGCTTATAACGTACTTGGTTCTGTAATTGTTCCAGGTTTAGCATTCGGTGCATTATTATTAATGCCATTCTTAGACACGTCAAAAGAACGTCGTCCATCAAAACGCCCAATCGCAACTTCACTTATGTTGTTGTCGGTAGCTTCTATGGTTTACTTAACGTGGGAATCTGTAGATGCAACTAACTGGGATAAAGTAAATACTCAAGGTCAAATTACTGATAAGCATTTAGGTTTACTTCCTGCAGTGGAAGTAGATACTAAGTCTGATGGCTACTTAATTTATGAAGCAAACGCTTCATGTATTGGCTGTCACGGTGGTGACTTAACGGGTGCTTCTGGTCCGATGTTATTAGGTAACACATTAACAGCGGAAGAGGTTAAAGAAGTAGTGACGAACGGTCGTGGCGGTATGCCAGGCGGTATGTTCGAAGGTACTGAAGAAGAACTTAACACTTTAGCTGAGTTCATCGCAAGCCTAAAAGAAGAGTAGTATATACAAGAGGGTCAGTTCGCTGACTCTCTTTTTTTTAACGGATAGGGAAGTATAAGTTTTATGAAAATCCGTATAAAAAATAAGTACATATTTTGACGGGAGTCGTGTTTTTTCTAGCAATTGATACATAAAATTTTTAAAAAAAGATGAAACTTTAAACGAGATCATTCGTATTAATGAAGGAGAACAAGCATGCAGACATTTATGGTGAAAGGTTGGTATCTTTTAACACATCGGGCATTTTTAACGATCTTGCTCATCATTAACTTTTTAGGTACGGTGTACGGTTACTATTGGTATAAGGGGCAACTTGCTAGTACTGAGCCAATCTTTTATATTTTTGTTCCAGACAGTCCTACAGCTAGTTTGTTCTTTTGTCTTGCGATTATCGGTTGGCTTTTAGGGACACACTTTAAGTTGATGGAAGTGCTAGCATTAATCACACTAGTGAAGTATGGGCTATGGGCTGTTGTGATGAACTTGTTGACATTCGTGGAGCTCGGTTCACTGAGTTCAGAAGGTTGGATGCTTGTCTTTTCACACTTTATGATGGCTGTCCAAGCGATTTTGTATATCCCTAAATATACATTTAGATTTGGTCATGTTGTTATCGGTGCCATTTGGACATTACATAATGACGTCATTGATTATGTATTTGGACAAATGCCGGTATACCGTGTGCTGGATCAATATGCAGACAAAATTGGCTATTTTACATTTTGGCTATCGATTGCATGTATAATACTCGCCTATGCCGTTGTGAGCAAGCGCAAACATTTGCAAGCACGGTAAAAAGTAGATAGTATTATATACGAAATATTTTATAGAGAGGGAGAATACTATTGGGTTTAGGCATGTACATTGTATATTTTGCTGTCATTATGCTATTACCATTATATGCACAAATGAAAGTAAAAAGTACGTATAACAAATTTGCTGAAGTGTCATCTCAACGCGGTATGACAGGTGCGCAAGTGGCGCGTATGATTTTAGATCACCACGGTTTAACAGATGTACGCGTTGTACCCACACAAGGTGTACTATCTGACCATTACAACCCTGCAACAAAGACAGTAGCACTGTCGGAAAGTAACTATTACGAGTCATCTTTAGCAGGGATTGCTGTAGCTGCACACGAGGTTGGTCACGCAATTCAACATAAAGAAGCTTATTCATTTTTAACGTTACGTGCGAAGTTAGTACCAGTTGCTAACATTTCATCAAATATGTCATGGATTTTTGTCATGATTGGTATTTTTGCGTCAAGTACAGGGTTCCTTTTACTAGGGATTATTTTATTATTAGCGGGTGTTATTTTCCAAGTTGTTACATTACCAGTAGAGTTCGATGCATCGAAGCGGGCAATGAATGAAGTGGTATCCCTTGGGATTATCGGCAATAATGAAGAAGTAGGCGCGCGTAAAGTATTAAATGCAGCAGCTATGACTTATGTAGCAGCGGCATCAGTAGCTGTGCTAGAATTATTACGTTTAATCTTAATCTACACAGGTATGCGTTCAGACGACTAATAGTAAGAAACGGTGCGAGAGAAGGCTCTTTGCACCGTTTTACTTTGCAATAGCTTTTAATGAAGGGGTTGTTTTTGATCATCTAACGTAAATCCTTCACCAGCCACTTCTCTCACCTCTACGATAGACACAAACGCATGTGGGTCGATAGTTTGGATCATGGATTTTAAACGGACAATTTCATTTCTTGCCACAACACAGTATAAAATGTCTTTGCTTTCCTTAGTAAAATGACCACGTCCATTTATTACGGTCACACCGCGTTCCATTTTTTCTACAATTACGTTTGCGATTTCATCTGAGTGAGTGGAAATAATGAGTGCACCTTTCGCGGAATAGGCACCATCTTGTACAAAATCGATGACACGTCCGCCAATATACACAGCGACAAGTGTATACATCATCGAACGAGCGTCTAAAAATGTTGCCCAAGACACGAGAATCACAATTGTATCAAAGGCAAACATCGTTTTTCCCATCGTCCATCCGAAATATTTATTGGCTAGACGTGCTAAAATGTCTACGCCGCCTGTTGTACCGCCGAAACGGAAGACAATCCCAAGACCAATTCCGATAAATACGCCGGCAAAAAGCGAGACAAGCAATTTATCATCTTGTAAATGCATTTGAAATTCGTATGCTTGAAAAACTTTCAAAAAGATGGAAACAGCGATAGTGCCAATCACTGTATAAATAAAAGTACGGCGTCCGAGCAATTTCCATCCAAGAATAAACATCGGAATATTTAATATAATGTTTAATATTGCGGGGTCCCATCCAAATGTAAAGTATAAAATTAGCGTAATACCACTAAAGCCGCCTTCACCAAGCTCATTTTGCATATTAAAGTGGACAAAACCGAAACTAAAAATCGCTGCACCTAATAATATAGCTAAAATATTTTTTATTTTAATACCTTGCATAAAAAATCCTCCCTCTCATTTCGATTTGATAAATAATTCAGAAAACTATTAAAAATTTGCGCACAAATACAGTATGCTCATTATGTTTCATTTTTCATGTTTTGACAACAAGGTGACATTTCCTATACGATAGATTTGAGAGGTGAATGCATGGAACAGCAATCTTTGAAGCAGTTACAAAGCAGAGTAGATGCTTACATTAGTCAGTTTGAAGAAGGGTATTTTCCACCATTTGAAATGTTGGCACGTCTGACAGAAGAAGTGGGAGAGCTGTCACGTGAAGTGCAGCATGTGTACGGATATGCCAAAAAGAAGCAAGCTGACAATAATAACATGGAAAAAGAATTAGGCGATATACTTTTTACACTAATCTGTTTTGCAAATGCACATCAAATTCAACTTGAAGATGCATTACTCCAAGTATTAAATAAATTTGAGACGAGAGACAGAGATCGTTGGACACGAAAGGAAGAAAAAAATGATTAAAGTAGCAATTGCCGGTGCACGAGGGAAAATGGGCATTGAAGCAGTACATACAGTGATGAAGCGACAAGGGATGCAGTTAGTTGCTGTACTAGATTATAAAAAAATGGGTTCCACATTAGCGAATCTTGACATATTTCCAGAAAGTTACGATGTGCCCATTTATACGGATTTTGCGCAGCTTGTAGAGGATACGAAGCCAGATGTGTTAGTCGATTTAACGAATCCTCATTCGGTATATGAACATACAAAGCAAGCGTTAGAGCTAAATGTACGTCCTGTCATCGGCACAACAGGTTTTACAGACGAGCAATTAGCAGAGCTGACAGAACTAGCAGCAAGAAAACGAATCGGGGCAATCATTGCACCCAATTTCGCGATTGGCGCTATTTTAATGATGAAATTTGCACGTGAAGCGGCTAAATATTTACCGGATGTTGAAATTATTGAAATGCATCATGATAAAAAGCTTGATGCGCCAAGTGGTACAGGGTTAAAAACAGCACAAATGATTGCGGAAGTGCGCCAAGCAAAAATCCAAGGGCATCCGACAGAAAAAGAAACGCTTGCAGGGGCACGTGGCGCAGATTATGACGGTATGAAGATCCATTCTGTACGCTTACCTGGTTTAGTAGCACACCAACAAGTATTATTCGGTGGAGAAGGACAGTTGCTGACAATTCGTCACGATTCATTAAACCGTGAATCCTTTATGAGCGGTATTTCCTTCTGTATTGAAACAGTTATTACGATGGAATCATTAGTATACGGTCTAGAAAACATTATTTAAGTGAGGGAAAATTATGAAGATCGCATTAATTGCACATGACCAAAAAAAAGATAACTTAATACAATTTGCTATTGCTTACCGTCATATTTTTGCGCAACATGAGTTATTTGCCACAGGTACGACAGGGCAAAGAATACATGAGGAAACAGGATTAACGATTACACGTTTCCGCTCAGGTCCATTAGGCGGTGATCAGCAAATTGGTGCAATGATTGCGAACAATGAAATGGATATGGTGTTTTTCTTCCGTGACCCTTTAACAGCTCAACCACATGAGCCAGATGTGACAGCATTAGTTCGTTTATGCGATTTATATCATGTGCCACTTGCTACAAATATGGGCACAGCGGAAATTTTATTAAAAGGGTTGGAAGCAGGATTAGTCGATTGGCGACTCATTCAAGAAAGACGGGGATAAAACTGACTGAAAGAAAGGATGTAAAACGGATGAGAAAATTAAAAATTGGTATTACGTGTTATCCGACAGTGGGCGGTTCAGGTGTTATTGCAACAGAATTAGGGAAGATGCTAGCAGAAAGAGGGCATGAAATTCACTTCATTACATCGAGCGTACCATTCCGATTGAATAAAATTTATCCTACCGTTTTTTTCCACGAAGTTGAAGTGAATAATTATTCTGTTTTTCAATATCCACCTTATGATATTGCATTAGCGAGTAAAATGGCTGATGTGATTAAAGAGGAAAAGTTAGATGTACTGCATATGCATTATGCGATTCCGCATGCCGTTTGTGCCGTTTTAGCGCGTGATATGTGTGGAGAAAAGATCGGCATCGTGACAACGCTTCACGGTACGGATATTTCTGTCCTTGGGGAGGATTCTACATTAGCACCAGCTATTAAATATGGCATTGAGCATTCTGATATCGTCACAACGGTGTCGGATGCATTAAAAGCAGAAACGTATGAACGAATCGACACGACAAAGCCGATTGAAACGATTTATAATTTTGTCGATGAAGATGTCTTTTACCCAAGGGACAGTAGTGATTTAAAGGCACAATTTGGTATTCATGAAAATGAGCGTGTGCTAATTCACGTATCAAATTTCCGTAAAATCAAAAACCTTCCTGATATTATTAATGCTTTTATGAAAGTACGTGAAGCCATGCCGGCCAAATTATTGCTCGTTGGCGATGGACCAGAAAAGCATCGTATTATAGAGCAAGTAAAGGAATCACCGTATAAAAGTGACGTGTTATTTTTAGGGAAACAAGAAAATATTGCAGAGCTATTTTCAATGAGTGATTTAAAATTATTATTATCAGAAAAAGAATCATTTGGTCTTGTGTTACTGGAAGCAATGGCTTGTGGTGTGCCCGGCATTGGCACAAATATCGGGGGAATTCCGGAAGTCATTGATCATGGTATAAATGGCTATCTTGTGGAACTTGGTGATGTCGATATGGTCGCACACTATGCCATCGAGCTACTAAGCGATGAGGAAAAACTAGTGGCATTTCGTGCCAATGCATTAAAAGCAGTACAGACGAAATTTAAGTCTGAAGCAATTATTGAACAATATGAAAAGTTATATGAGAGACTGGCGGCAGTTAGAGTATGAAACAACAGTGGAATGCAGCAAAGCAAGTAATTAGACAACTAGAACAGGCAGGGTTTGAAGCTGTATTTGTTGGGGGAGCAGTACGTGATTTATTGCTCGCTCGCCCGGTTCATGATATAGATGTTGCTACAAGTGCGATGCCTGAAGAAGTGAAAACGGTTTTTACAAAAACCGTGGATATCGGAATTGAACATGGTACGGTGCTTGTACTAGATACAGGGGAGCCTGTCGAGGTGACAACATACCGCACAGAAGGGACATACGCGGATCATCGCCGCCCTGATGATGTGATGTTCGTTCGCTCATTAGCGGAAGACTTAAAGCGGCGCGACTTTACGATGAACGCCATTGCCATGGATGCGAACGAGCAACTCATTGATTTATACAATGGACAGCAAGATATTACGGAAAAAACAATTCGCGCGGTAGGGAATCCATTAGAGCGGTTTGCCGAAGATGCGTTAAGAATGTTACGAGCTGTGCGCTTTTCAGCACAGCTTGGTTTTACAATTGAACAAGTAACACTTGAAGCGATCAAAGAGCATGCGCAAGAAATTACGTTTGTAGCTCGTGAAAGGATTGCGGCAGAATTTGAAAAAATGTGGGTAAGTGAATCGGTGAAAAATGGGGTTGATGCACTAGTCGCGACAAACCTAGCCGATTATTTACCAGGAAATATTACGAAACATCAAGAGAAGTGGACGAGCTTTCAAACAAAGCAGGCTGTCGTCGGATGGGCGTATCTATCTTTTGTACATAATGATTGGCAAGAGATTGTACAAGGCTACCGCTTATCGAATAAGCAAAAAGTGTTTATTCAACAGGTCTTAACCGCTTATGACAAGTTACAGCTAGGGTGGCAACCATTAGATTATTTTGAATATGACGTTGAAGTATTGGAAACGGCCTATGATTTTGTAGGGTGGCAAGGAAACCGCTTACCATTTCCAAAAGAACAAATCCATGCGACAAAAGCCAATCTTCCCATTCAAACGAAGCAGCAGCTTGCAGCAAACGGTCATGATTTTATTCAGTGGAATGAAGGGAAGCGCGGCCCTTGGTTAAAAGTAGTAATAGACCAAGCGATTGAAGCAGTTTTATCAGGCAAATTGCAAAATGATAACCAACATATAAAAGAGTGGTTTATCAATGAGTTTGAAGAGAATCGGATGATTTAAAAGGTTTCTTAATTTAAATGGCAAGCGATCGAAAAATGACCTATTTCAAACGGTTATTCAGTAGGTCGCTTGTTTTTGTTTTTCTTTTTCTGTACCCTTCTATTTGTTATTAAAAAAGTATGAGTGACAAACATTTCCATTCGCACTATGATTAGTGTGGAGGGGAGGTGTATTATGGGGTCTGTAATTTTACATTTATCTAATGGTGAAAAAATCGAAATGGCCGATAGTTTAGAAGAATTTAAAGATGAGTATTTAGACGAAAAGGGATATTTTAAATTTGGGTATATCGAAATTGAATTAAACGATATAAAAGGTGAACCATCTTTTTTAGTATTTACAGATCAAATCGTAGCGGTTTTAGAAGAAAAATAAGTCACATTTAATTCCCTAAAAATGTATTTGTAACTACTTTTAGTGAGTTTAGCTTATAATGATGTATCCTGCTAAAAACTAACAATCGCTATAAATGAATACATCTGATGAAAAAGCTGTTTGCTAACAGATGTATTCATAGCGATTGTATTACAATATTAACTCAACGGTTGAACAGAGTAAAATTTGTAATTTTGTGTATCAAGTATGTACAAAATAGGTTTAATTTAAACGAGTGTTAGTTGGATATTTTAACATTTTCCTGAAAGAAGTTGCTCCTCTTCAAGCGTGTGAGGGGCTGAGCTAAACGTTAATCATAAAATGAAAAGGTGATCTATGATAAAGAGCAAACTTTTAGCATGGATACTGTTCCTGCCTCTCTGCTTATTTTTTATTGTAATGTTTTATATTGAAGTCTCACTCTATTCTCTTTTACCATCAAGTCAAGGTGGAGTGAGTTTGTGGGTGAGGTTTAAACATGTTTGGTATCATTCCGTATCGTTTTATAGCTTCCTGTTGTTGATGTTCTTTTGGTGTTATTTAAGGTTTTTACATAAAGGAGAATAAAGGGCTTATTGTACGAACTTGGCAAGTAAATAAACTTTAAGGAGGCTATTTATGAAAATAGTAGAAGTAAAAAATGAGGATAAAGTAATCATTGACGGCTTTAAATTTTATGGTCATATTGAAGAAAATCAATTTTGCGCTACATGTAAATTTAATTTAGTATATTACGAAGATTTTGATGCTTATTTTTGTCCTAAATGTAATCGTTGGACAGAATCACAATGCAGTGACCCTGATTGTAAATATTGTTCTAATCGCCCAGAGAAACCATTATTGTATAAATAGTGTTATACCATGTGCCTGCGGAAAGCGAGTCAAGAGGAGATCAGCAAGCGTGTTATTATATAATAAGGCTAAGCCGTAATGGAGATAGTCTTTTACATAAAGCAAGCGACTAATGATGATTTTTGTAGTATTTAATAGTAAATCATTACAGTTAATTGTATGATTAAGACGATTCACTAAAGATTTTAGCCATTTAAAAATAGTAAATTATATAAAAGGATTGGTTGTTACATGACTGTTTCAATAAAAGATAAATTATTAACAAGATTATTACAAGCAAATGGAAATCCGCTATCTGGTCAGCAGCTTGCGGATGACTTTGGCGTTTCGAGGACAGCTATTTGGAAACATCTCCAAGTTCTACAAGAGGAAGGTTATACACTGGAAACAGTTAAGAAAAAAGGATACATACTAACAGGGATGCCAGACAGAATGGATGCTGCACGTATTCAGACGTTTTTACAAACGAAGCGAATTGGTCAAACGATTCACCATTTTGAGCAAGTGGAGTCGACGCAGCTTATTGCACATGACCTTGTACGTCAACATACGCCAGACGGCACCGTCGTTATTGCAGAGCAACAAACCGCAGGGCGAGGGCGTATGTTACGGCCGTGGGAATCGACGGAAGGGAAAGGCGTTTGGATGACCGTCATTTTAAAACCAGATGTGTTACCACACCAAGCCCCTCAATTTACACTTGTCGCAGCAGTGGCGGTAGTGAATGCGATGAAGGCGATGTTCTCATCGTTTACACCTGAAATTAAGTGGCCGAATGATATTTTAATTAACGGTCGCAAATGTACAGGCATTTTAACAGAAATGGTAGCCGAGGCCGACCGTGTACAGGCACTATTAATCGGAATTGGTATTAATGTAAACCAGCAAATAGATGATTTTCCAGAAGCGCTGCAATCGATTGCGACTTCAATGGCGATAGTGCATGGAGAGCCAATTGACCGCGCGTCATTTATTGCTAATGTGCTTGATTTTTTAGAGCATTATTCAAACCTTTATATACAGCATGGATTCCAACCAATCAAGGCCCTTTGGGAAGAAGCATCGGGCACGATTGGCAAGCAAGTACGTGCGACAACATTGCGAGAAGTAATCGAAGGAGAAGCCATTGGTATTACAGATACAGGCGTTTTGCAAATTCGTACAGCAGATGGTGAAGTAAAAGGCGTGTACTCGGCAGATATTGAGTTAACTTAAAACGAAAAGGGGGTGTTGCATCATAGTATGCGGCACCCCTTTAGTGTATAAAAATTTACGCTTTTTTATATAGAAGGAGAGCAATGAGTGCTACGCCGCTCGTAGTATAGAGCAGGGCTGTATCATCGACCGATACAGCGAAAAATGCACCGATTGTTGCGATGATCGTCATGAGACCAGTAAACATTCTTGTTTGATGACGGGCGCGCTCTTTTTTTTGTGCTGCATCGCGCTGTTGCATATAAAGTCGCATACGTGTCGGCTCCTCTAAATAATTGGCAAGCTTTGCGGGTAAATCTCGCAATGGTAAAATTGCATTTTGTGCGATACGTAGTAGATCTTCTTTGGATAGCCGTTCACTTGTCGTTTCTTTCTGTTTTTTCGCCCATTCAATGACGCGTGGCTTAGCAAGCGCAAATAAGTCAACCTTTGGATCAAGCACATAAATCACACCGACAAATGTTGAAATCGCCCGTCCTAAAAAAGCAAATTCAGCAGGCATTTGTACAGGTTCTTTCCGTACAATCGTTTTTAAATCTTCGAGCAAACGTTCCATGACGAAGCTATCCACTTGTTTGAAATCATTAGATTCATAAGCCTCCACAAGACGGCGAATCGCATCTGCTAATAGTTGTCGATTGGCATGCGGGAGTAAAAAATGTAATTCTTCTAAACTATCAAGCACTTGGTCGTAGTTTTTAAAAATAATGCCTTCCACAAGCTTTGACACGTACTGCGCTTGCGATGGAGTGATGCTACCGACCATGCCAAAATCAATTAGTACAATGGTGCCATCAGGTTTTAGTAAAATATTTCCGCCGTGTGGATCAGCATGGAATTGCCCACCTTCCAACACTTGTTCTAAAAAGAGATGAAAGACGCGTGCTGCAAGCTGCTGTCGATCAATTTGGTGAGTGTTTAAAAAAGCAATATCCGTTACGCGAGAGCCTTCAATCCATTCCATCACGAGGACACGGCGAGTTGAAAGTGCCTCGTTATAAATCGGAAAGTGAACGCCTTTCATGTGAACGAATCGCTCGGCAAAGCTCTGTCCATGACGAAGCTCTTGCAAAAAGTTTAATTCTGCTCCAATTACTTGTACCATCTCGCTATACAAAACATCAAAATTAATTTGCTTCGCGAAAGACGTGAAATGTTTAGCGAGCCAAATGACGATTTTCATTGCTTTAAAGTCCACGCGAATAATGCGCTCGATGTTCGGGCGTTGGATTTTAATCGCCACTTCTGCCCCGTCCTTTAGAACCCCTTTATACACTTCACCAATGGAAGCTGACGCAACAGGCTCCTCTGATAAAAAGGATAAAAAATTGTGATACGATGTATTCCATTCCTCTTCTAATAAAGCAATTGCCTGATTTTTAGGCACAGGCGGTACGCGGTCTGTTAGTCCTTCTAGCTCTTGGATGAAGGAAGGTGGCATAATATCGGCGCGGGTCGATAAAAATTGACCGACTTTAATGAGTAGCCCACCAAGCGATAAGGCGGTTTTCTTAAATTCAACTGCCTGTTTCGTGACAAGTTGTTCCCACTTTTTTTGGATAGCAGGAGAAAACCTTCCTTGGTAGCGTTTTTGAAAAAGGGTTACTTGTGTAAAAAACTTAATGGCCATCCAAACGATACGGTATATGCGGTAAATAGCTAAGCGTTTCAAACGAATCGTCCCCTACGTTATGTATTGTGTTCTGCTGTAGTTTCATTATATGGGTTTGGAAAAAATGTGCCAAATGATGTAACTTGTGAGATATGTATAGCTCGATTGAATTTGACTAAAATGTGAACCCAAATGAATAGTTAATGATGCTTTTTTATTGTGTTCGTATACCTATGGTAGTATATTATAAATACCGTATAGGGTATATAAAAGGAGGAATTAACATGGCACCACAAGTAACAGTTTATTCTACAACGACATGTCCGTATTGCGACATGATGAAAAACTTTTTAAATGCACAAGGGATTCCCTATCAGAATGTGGATGTGCAAAAGGATCCAATCGCTGCAGCGAAACTTGTTCAAACGACAGGACAAATGGGCGTTCCACAAACGAACGTAAATGGTGAATGGGTACTTGGCTTTGACCCGAACCGTGTGATGCAAATTTTAGGTCGATAGTAAAAAAATTTTTAAAAAAGTATGGTCATAATTTGCTAATAAAACTGTACGTCTATATGTAAAGTTGTTATATTAGTAATGGACAGTATCACATATGAACTGTACCTGTAAGTAAAAAAATTTAAATAGTCTGCCTTGATCTTTTTAGACAGGGACGGAAGAAAACGAAGCGTTACAGTAGACAATCACGCGATCCTTCTGTCCATTTTTTGGATGAGAAGGCTTTTTGTTTTCTTCGGAGCACTGAAGGAGGAGCAAATGAAAACAACAAGCGATTTCTTAAAAATGAAGCAGCAAGGGGAAAAAATTGTCATGATTACAGCATACGATTACCCAGCTGCAAAGTTCTCAGAAGATGCCGGTGTCGATATGATTTTAGTTGGTGATTCTTTAGGAATGGTTGTACTTGGCTATGACTCTACAATGCCGGTAACAGTAGAGGATATGATTCACCATAGTAAAGCTGTTCGTCGCGGTGCAAAAGATACGTTTATCGTCGTTGATATGCCATTTGGTTCTTATCATGGTGATGTCAATGAGACGTTGAAAACAGCGGTACGTATGATGCAAGCAACAGGCGCGGACGCATTAAAAGTAGAAGGTGGCGACGAGGTCATCGATGTAATTAAAAAGCTAACAAACGCTGGTATTCCAGTCGTAGCTCACCTCGGTTTATTGCCGCAATCAGCAGGGGTACTTGGTGGTTACAAAGTACAAGGCAAGACGAAAGAGCAAGCCGAAAAATTAATTCAAGATGCATTACTTGCAGAGCAAGCAGGTGCTTGTGCAGTTGTGTTAGAGTGTATTCCACATCAATTAACAGCGATCGTTTCAGAAAAACTAACAATTCCAACAATCGGTATTGGGGCAGGACCACAAGCAGATGGCCAAGTGCTTGTATTCCATGACTTATTGTTATACGGTAAGCATCATATTCCGAAGTTTGTCCATGGCTTTGCACATGTTGGCGAGGAAGTGGCAAAGGGCATTACAGGCTATACACAAGCGGTAAAAACAGGCGTGTTCCCAAGTTTACAGCAAAGCTTTACGATGAAAGAAGAAGAGCTTGATACTTTATATGGAGGCGTAACAAAATGATCGCGACAGCTACAAAAATTGTGACTACAATTGCGGAGTTAAAAGAGATTGTACGTAAAACAAAGCAAGCAGGGAAAACAATTGGCCTAGTACCGACAATGGGGTATTTGCATGAAGGGCATTTAACACTCGCTACACATGCCCGCGAAGAAAATGATCTTGTCATTATGAGTATTTTCGTGAACCCAACACAATTTGGACCAAATGAAGATTTTGAATCGTACCCACGTGATTTACCGCGCGACACACAACTTGCTGAATCGGTAGGGGTAGATGTGATCTTTGCGCCTTCTGTGGAAGAAATGTACCCAACAGATGGTGGGATTTATATTCGTGCAGGTCGTCAAGCAGAGATTTTATGCGGTGCAAGCCGTCCTGGACATTTTGACGGTGTATTGCAAGTGGTAGCAAAGCTATTCCATTTAGCAGAGCCAAATCGTGCGTATTTTGGTCAAAAAGATGCACAACAGTTAGCGATTATTTCAACAATGGTACGTGATTACAACTTCCCGTTAGAAATTCGTTCGGTACCGATTGTACGAGAAGAAGATGGTTTAGCAAAATCAAGTCGTAATGTTTATTTAACGGAAGAGCAACGTAAGCAAGCGGTTGGTTTATATAGCGGTTTAAAATTCGCAAAAGATGCCATTTTATCAGGGAAGCCAATGGGCATTGCGATGATGGCAGCACGTGATCATATTGAGCGTGAAACGGGCGGTATAATCGATTACTTGGAATGTTTAGCGTATCCGGATTTAACGCCGATTGATGGCCAAACGACAGATGTGCTTTTAGCAGTAGCTGTATATATTGGCAAAACACGTCTAATCGATAATTTGATGTTTAGCTTAAAGGAGAAATGAACAAATGTTTAAAACGATGATGAACGGTAAAATCCACCGTGCCACTGTGACACAAGCGGATTTAAATTATGTAGGTTCTATTACAATTGATGAAGATATTATGGATGCTGTTGGGATTGAAGCAAATGAAAAAGTAGCAATCGTTAACAACAATAACGGTGCCCGTCTTGAAACATATGTCATTAAAGGCGAGCGCGGGTCAGGTGTTGTATGCCTAAACGGTGCGGCTGCGCGTATGGTTCAGCCTGGTGATATTGTCATCATCATTTCCTATGTGCTTATGGATGCAGAAGAAGCGAAAAACCACGTACCAAAAGTAGCGATTATGGATGAAAACAATCGCATTAAAGAAATGATTAACTACGAACCAGAAGCAACGGTAATGTAGATAGAAATGAGGAGGAGCTATCCTATTAAGTAGGGGTGGCTCTTTTTTAAATGAAAAAACAGCCTGAGAATTATTTCTCCAGGCTGTTTCGTTACAATTCCATCAATGCAAAGAGCTGTTCCTTTGTTTGCGGAAGGGGAGTGTCTGATGGGATTTTTCCAGCTTGCTTTAACGCCTCTGCCAACTCGACAATCCAAGGCGTTTCAATATGTGTTTGTGCTAGTAAATCCGGATTTGTAAAGAGCCCCTGTGCATCGCCTTCATATAAGACTTTCCCTTTGTGCAATACAATATAATAATCTGCCCAGCCATATATAAAATTAATTTGGTGCGTAGCATAAAGGAAGGTACGATTGTCTTCGTTTAATTGCGCCAAATATTCCATCAGTTGTGTAGAGAAATAGTAGTCGAGACTACTTGTTGGCTCGTCTAAAATAAAGACTTTTGGATTCATCGCATACACACCGGCAATCGTAACGCGCTTTTTTTGCCCACCACTTAAAAAATGAATCGGTCGGTGGGCTAGTGGTGTTAGCTCCGTTAAGGCAAGGGCTTTATTCACTTGCTCTTCAATATACCGAGCATCCCAACCGAGATTTAACGGACCAAACAAAATATCCTGTTTGACAGTAGCAGCAAATAGCTGATTGTTTGCATCTTGGAACAGAAGCCCGACTTGCTGGCGCAAATTTTTTAAGTCGGATTTTTTGTATTGTAATGGTGTCCCTTGAAAGGAAATCGTGCCGCTCGTTGGCTTAATGAGCCCCATTAGTAGTTGAAAGAGCGTTGATTTCCCTGAGCCATTTTCCCCTAAAATCGCAATTTTCCGGTTCATCGGAATAGTGAGTGACAGATCCTCTAACGCCTTTGTCCCATCTGGATAGCAATAATCTACATGTTGTAACGTAAAATAAGCGTCGTCCATTTAAAGTCCTCCTTGTAGCCACATGATGCCGATGATACTACTGCCATAGAGCGCGAGTATCCATGCCATTTGCTTGTTCCACTGCTTATGCTCACAAAATGCCATAGGTACAATAAAGCAATCAATCGTACGTGCATGCATTGCGAGTGTGAGCTGCTCATTTCGCACAAGAAGCGAATGTAGCATCGCAACAATTAAAGAACTTAGCGAACGAAAGCTAACTTTTATACTCGTATAGCCTAAGCGTGCTTGTTGCGCTATGTACAGTTGCTGTGCACAGCTTAAAAATAAAAAAATGAAACGATATGTTAATTCGATGAGTTCTATTAAAATCGCTGGCACGTGGAGCCTTTGTAGCAACTGGCTTAACTCGTAAACGGGCGTTGTGAGAATTAAAAAATATAAACTTGTAATGGCACCGGATGCGGTAAATAAAATCGTAATGGCACGTTTTACATCAGATTCCAATATAAAAATGTTCCAGTTGCCAGAAGAATGGTACCAAATCACATCAACTGGCATAGCAGGCGCAGTAGAAAATGATAGGACAATCGCTATGACACCTGTCACACTAAAACCGAGTGGTGCGATGAGTAATTTACTATAAACACTAACAGGAATACGTGCCATGCCTACAATCAGAACACTCATTACCGCAATTGTCCAGCAAGCAATGGCAATATCCCTCGTCATTGTCACAATCAATAATGCCCCAACGGCTAATAACGCTTTTTGTGCTGCGGGTACATGAGAAAGTCGGTTAATATAGGCGTATTGGTCAATCGCTATCATGGATTAGTCGTTTTTTGAAGGATTCGCACGGCCGCGCATAAACCCAACAAAGTAGCCGATAATCGCAGCTCCGATTGCTGCTTGTAATACGAATAATAAGCTTTCAATTTCTCCACTTGGTGGCTCCCAAATTGCATTAAACCAAGGCTCATAATCTGTTGCAATTTCTGTAATTGCTTCTTCTGCTTCCCCGTCAGCCCCACCAAATTCAGCATCTTGTAGGAAAATAATCGGGAAAATCGCTAATGCAACGACAATCGCTAATAATAATAGATTTTTCTTTAGCATCTTAATTCTCCTTCGGTTGTAAAATACGTAAGCTTGTTAATTCACGCACATTGTATTTTTGTAAGAAATTCATGACAATCACTGTCAGTAAGCCTTCACTAATCGCTAAAGGAACTTGAGTTAAAGCAAAAATACCGCCAAATTTTTGGAAAGAAGCGACGAAGCCACCAACCTCAGCAGGGAAAGCTAATGCTAATTGAATCGATGTCATCACATATGTACCAAGATCGCCTAGCGTTGCTGCTAAAAATACGGCAATGGAGAAAGACAGACCAAGCTTTGTCGCGCCCTTGTAAACACCGTAAGCAATAAATGGTCCAACGATCGCCATTGAAAAAATATTAGCGCCAAGTGTTGTAAGTCCACCATGTGCAAGTAGTAGTGATTGGAATAATAAAACGATTGTCCCCATGACACTCATCACTAGTGGTCCAAATAAAATAGAACCAAGTCCTACCCCTGTTGGATGTGAACAGCTTCCTGTAACAGATGGAATTTTTAATGCCGATAAAACGAAAGTAAATGCCCCAGATAAAGCAAGTAGCATTTTACTATCTGGATGTTCTTTGACAACTTTTTGAATCGAACGTAAACCAAGAATTAAGAAAGGTAAGCTGATAGCGAACCAGAAAATCGCCCAAGCAATCGGTAAATACCCCTCCATAATATGCATGGCATATGCTTGTTTCGGAATAAATAGTAGAACGATGCCGAAATAAAGCAATTTAGTCAATCGATTGTTCATGTTTCATTCTCCTTTTGTTATTTTATGACGAAAAAGTGCATAAAAAAATACACTTTCTAGGAGAAAAGTGCACGATGAAAAAAGCAAACAAGCGTTGCTTCTATTCGTACCTATCCTCGTAGGTTGAATGGCGTTTAATTTTTGGCAGGTCTCCTGGCTTATCATCAACGCTCCTCACACCTTCCCGTTTAAAAACAGTGGCTGTGTTGTGAGTCACTCCGAAATTACAGTTGCGGGACAGCATCGGCCTTTCACCGATTTCCCTTTTAAGCTAAATCTATAGCACCAAAAATCATTCAGTTGTCGTCATTGAAAAATAGTCTAACAGTTTTGAAAACTTTTTTCTAGTTCTTTTTTGGTTACTAAGAGAAATATGTACTAGAATTATATATTCTGAAATAGGAAAAGCTATTGAAAGAAATATTTGAATACAAGCTAACTATTATTTTCCCCTAATCCTCCAAACGTAGTAAAATGGTGGGACGGAGGGATAAACATGAACGTATTTCAAATGCATTTAGTTGAAAAGCAAACAATGAAATTATTAAATAGCATCGCAACAACAAAGGATGAAAGCGTATTAAATGCTGTACGTGGTATAATCGATACGACATTAACAGAAGCGGATGTACCGCGCTTTATTATCGATGATGTGTTGCTAGTAAAGGAGCGCCAACAGCTTGAGCCATTTATGACGTTTGTTAAATTAAACGTAAAGCCATTTCCTGACGTCTCTGAGCAAGTAGTGAAGCGTCTATGGAAAAAAGATAAAAAAGTGAAAGCGCCAAAAGTAACAGATCCACTTGTAACGTTTGTTTCATGGGATGATACAACAACACGTTCCCGTTATTTCGTGTATGAACAAGAAGGTAAATTAGTAGGGGTGAAAGGCGTCCTTGCTATGGAAAAAACACAAGGCATTTGTGCCCTTTGTCAGCAACATAAGGATGTATCCCTTTTTACCACAAAGGAAAAGGGCGATGTTGAGGGAACGTATAAAACCTATAGTCAGTATATTTGTGCCGATGCAATTAGCTGTGAACGAAATATTGATTCAGCAGAAAAATTGCACAGCTTTATGGAAACAGTAAGACCAAAAATGCGCTAAATTTTTATTTTGGATGAAAGTAGTGATCCCTGTTTTATTTTGTGCTACGCTCGCCATGAGGTGGTTGTCTTGATTTTAATTGAACGGGATGAATCATTTAAAATAAGTACATTACAAGCAGGCGTTCGGCGTGGCTTAATCGAGCTTCGTGATTCACTATATCGAGCAGAATTGGGTCTAGTAGGGGAGCTGTATGTGGACCGAATGTGGCATGATTTTCAACTGAAGGAGCCGTATTATTTACTCCATAATTATTGCATTAGTCAGCATCAAATCGATACTGTATTTATTTGCAGTCGATTTATATTAATTGTAGAGATTAAAAACATCAGTGGACGTATTACGTTTGAAGAAGAGAAATCGCAGTTTTTACGTGAACGGGAAGATGGCACGATAGAAAGTTTTCGAAATCCGATTGATCAAGTAAAGCGCCATGTACGCTATATAGAGAGTATAATCGATGCTCGTTTGCCTATTTTTTATGCGGTTATATTTGCTCATCCGCGGACAATTATCGGTCGTATACCTCTTGGTGAGCCTGTGTTTAAACTGAGTGGATTGGAAACGTTTGTCCGAAAATTGTTAGCACAGTGTCCTGAAAAGTTGAATCCAGTTCATCTCGAACAGTTTGCACTATGGCTTGCAAGGAAGCATCAAGTTCGTAATGAAACGGTACAAATAGATGTTTCACGTGTTATGCCTGGTGTATTGTGCTCCAAGTGTACAAAAGGAATGAAGTTTCAGCATGGGAAGTTTATTTGTTTAAGATGTAATCGAAGTGGGCTAGAGGACTTTTATGTGGGGTTAGCTGATTACCGGTATTTGATTTCGGAATGGATATGTAATCAGGAGTTGCGGAGGTTTTTTCATATTTCTTCTGAAGATGCGGCGAGAAGGCTTTTGAAAAACTTAGCATTTGATTTTACAGGAAGATATAAAGATCGAAAGTATAGAATTTGTTTAGAAAAATTGAATTCGCGGGTAAATAGGTGAAAATCGCGGGTAAAGCTATAATTTTCGCGGGTATTTCACCAAAATTCGCGGGTAAATCTAAAATCCCTGCTTCCACACAAGAAGCAGGGATCATTTCATTAACTATTCACTTTCGAATATTGATGAAGGATCTTTCCTAAGCGCTTAATGCCTTCTTCAATGACTTCAGGTGTTGAGTTCGTATAGTTTAAACGTAATGTATTGATATTTTCAGGGTTTGTATAGAACGGGTCTCCTGGAACGAACGCTACTTTTTCCGCCATTGCTTTTTCAAACAATTCAAGTGCACGTACACCTTTTTCTAATGTCACCCAAATGAACATACCGCCGTCTGGTTTTGTATAGCTCACTGTAGGTGGGAAGTATTTCTCGATTGCAGCTAGCATCGCATCAGATTGCTCGCGGTATAGGTTAATAATTTTATCGACATGCTCCTGGTACTCATTGTTCGCTAAATAATCATGAATGACATATTGAGAGAAAATATTAGTGTGTAAGTCTGTTGCTTGCTTTGCTGTTTCGATATGTGCCATCAGCTCTTTATTTTTCGTCATAATCCAGCCAAGGCGCATACCGGGTGTGACCGTTTTAGAAAATGAACCTAGTAATATCGAATTCTCTAAGCGACCACCGCCAATATAAGGCAATGTCTCACCACGGAAACGTAACTCCCCGTATGGATCATCCTCGATAAACGCTACATCGTACTTTTTCACCACGTCATAAATCGCTTCACGCTTCTCGCGAGAATACGTAATCCCTGTTGGGTTTTGGAAGTTCGGTACTGTGTAGATGAATTTAACGTTTGGATTTTGTAATTGCTTCTCCAGCTCTTCTACATTTAACCCATCTTCTTCTAGAGTAACAGAATAGAAGGTAGGCTCCGCTAATGTAAAGGCTTGAATGGCACCTAAGTAACCGGGTGCTTCCATAATGACACCGTCACCTTTATTTAATAACACTTTACCGATGATCTCTAAAGCTTGTTGTGAACCTGTTGTAATGAGGATGTCATCAGGTGCAATATCAAGACCATAGTTTTTCTTATATTTTGCTGCGATATATTCACGTAAAGGTAAGTACCCTTGTGTTGTAGAATATTGGAAAAGTTTTGTGCCGTGTTCGTCAATGGAGCGGTTAATAGCTTCTTTTAACTTGTCAGTTGGAAATGAAATAGGGTTCGGTAAACCACCAGCAAATGAAATGACATCCGTTTCACCTGTGACTTTTAAGATGTTACGAATGAATGACGACGGTGTATTTAAAATTTTATTAGAGTACTGCATAACGTATCGTTCCTTTTCTTTCTAGTATATTTCGGGGGAACCCCTTAGTTGCTTCAGTATTACTCGATAATATCAGATAATTCCAACAAATAAAACCGTTAAAAGGCAAGATTTACTGAACTATCCGAGTAAAAAGCGGTTTTATGCTTAAGGTCGCAGATTCGTAAAGCTTCACAGCAATAAAAAGCATAAAAAAGAATAGGTCCTCATTTCATAATATATGTGCCATTTTTAGGTGAACTTGAAACATTGGAACTACTTGTGTTTTGTTGGGTTTTAAGCGGTTTTGTGATATATTCTATTAGTAATCGACAAGATATTGAAACAACGAATAGCAAAGGCATATGTGCTAGGCTATAGATAAAAGGAGAAATTTTAATATATGTGTGGTTTTATCGGCTATATAAATGGTACACATCCCATTGATCATAAACAAGTTATCGAAAATATGATGAATACAATTATTCACCGCGGTCCTGATAGTGGCGGCATTCACGCAGATGACAAAGTAACACTCGGTTTCCGTCGCTTAAGTATTCTTGACTTATCGGATGTAGCGAATCAGCCACTTTACAGTGAAGATGGCAATATCGTTTTAGTGTTTAACGGTGAGATTTATAACTTTATGTCCATTCGTAAAGAGTTAGAAGCGAAAGGCTATCACTTCAAAACAAATTCAGATAGTGAAGTGTTACTACATGGCTACGCAGAATACGGTTTTGAGCTTGTACATAAACTGCGTGGGATGTTCGCATTTTGTATTTGGGATCAAAAAAATGATTTACAATTTATCGCACGTGATGGCTTTGGGATTAAGCCGCTGTACTATACGCAAAACACGACAGATGAAACGATCATTTTCGGTTCAGAAATTAAATCATTTTTACCGCACCCATCCTTTATAAAAGAATTAAATAAAGATGCACTACGACCATATTTAACATTCCAATACTCCGCGATGGATGAGACCTTCTTTAAAGGTGTTTATAAGTTGCCGCCAGGTCACTTTATGGTCATTAAAGATCGTAAAGTCCAACAAATCACAAAGTATTGGGATAAAAAATACAGTGCCTCAAAAGGTTCAATCGAAGAAACAATCGCAAATATTCGTGAAACAGTAGCTGAATCCGTCAAAGCGCACCAAATTTCAGATGTAAAAGTAGGTTCGTTTTTATCTGGCGGGATCGATTCATCGTATATTGCGGCACTGCTTAAACCAGATAAGAGCTTCTCGGTTGGTTTCTCTGACTACGAAGCGATGTTCAATGAAACACATCATGCGAAAGAGTTATCGGATATTTTAGGCATTCAAAATGAGCGTAAATATGTATCGGCAGAAGAATGTTTTGACGCACTACCAAAAATTCAGTGGCATATGGATGAACCACAATCTAATCCATCGTCTGTGCCGTTGTATTTCCTATCTGAATTAGCACGGAAAGATGTAACGGTCGTGCTATCTGGTGAAGGGGCCGACGAAATCTTTGGCGGCTACGAGTGGTATAAGCCATCTGCGAAAATGCAAAAATATGAGCAAATCCCATTAGGCTTACGTAAAGCAATTGCAGGGATTGCGGGGGCATTACCGAAAAATGCCTATACAAACTTCCTGAAAAAAGGTGCACAAACGATTGAAGAACGTTTCATCGGGGAAGCGGTCGTGTGGGATGAGCAAGACGCGCTGGATGTATTAAAACCAGACTATAAAAAAGGTCCATCTGTACACGATATTACAAAGCGTGTGTATGCGGACGTGCCAAACGAAGATGATGTGACAAAAATGCAATATTTAGACTTAAGTTTATGGTTACCAGGCGATATTTTATTAAAAGCCGATAAGATGAGTATGGCGCACTCGATTGAGCTTCGAGTACCATTCCTTGATAAAGAGGTTATGGAAATGGCGAAAAAAATTCCAACTGAGCACCGTGTAAACGAGATCGATACAAAATATGCACTTCGTCAAGCAGCATTAGAGGAATTACCTGAAGAATGGGCAAAACGTAAAAAGCTTGGTTTCCCTGTGCCAATTCGTCACTGGTTCCGTGAAGAGCGCTACTATAACTTAATAAAAGAGGCATTTACAGCTGAATATGCAAAAGAGTTCTTTGATACAGACAAGCTTGTATCATACTTAGATGCACACTATGCAGGCGATAAAAACTATGCACGCTATATTTGGACAGCTTACGTATTTTTAGTATGGTATAAATGCTTCTTCATCGAAGATAATAAGTGGACTACATTGAAAGGAACGAGCCATGATGAAGTGGCGTCTACCACTCATAATTAGTTCGAGTATTTTATTAACCGCTTGTGGGGAAGAGCTGTCTCCGGTAAGCAGTTCAGCTAAAATGGTTGTATTACCCGTTGAGTATTATAGCGGTGCAGCTGTGAGCGATGTATTAGTAGAATTATATGATGCAACGGGTAATCGCGTCGGTGCAGAAGTAAGCTATGGCGGTGAAGCGGTATTTGGAGACTTGCAATTAGACGAAATGTATTCTGTTCGAATTGGGGCAACGGATTATATGGAGGATAAGCCATTCATCAGTGAGAAATCCATTGTCTTTGATTCTTCTAATCCATATGTTGTTGTGGAGACGAATGCCGTAAATCATCAGCAAGCGCTAGCTGTACCGGTAGTAAAGCAAAATCCGCAATTACCACACGGATGTGAAATTACATCATTGACGGCGATTTTAAACTATTACGGTGCCGATGTCGACAAAATGACAATGGCGAATAATTATTTACCAAAGCAACCGTTCAAGATAGAAAATGGTGTGAAGTATGGTCCAGATCCCCATGTTTCGTATGCCGGTAATCCAAGTGAACAGCAAGGGACGTATGCATTTGCAGATCCGATTGTAAAGGCAGCACAAGATTATATTTCGCAATTGGATATGAATTTAATAGCAAAAAATATTAGCGGCAGTACAGAGGAAGACGTTGAAATGTACGTAAAGCTAGGCATTCCTGTTATTAGTTGGGTAACGCTTGATTTATCGGAGCCACGTACGACAGGTGGCTGGATCATTACAGGGACTAACACATTTCATCATATGTATGTAAACTTACATGCAGTTGTTCTTGTAGGGGTGGGCGAGCATGAAGTCGAAGTAATGGACCCATTAAAAGGCATCGTAAAATTAAATAAACAACAGTTTTTTGCAAGCTACAAAGCACTCGGGGAGCAGGCTGTTGTCCTCTATTAAAGCTACGCAATTGCGTAGCTTTTTTTATGGTACAATCACATTACATAGTAAGGGAGGAATATATATGTTATTACCACAACAAATTACAGCAGCATGTCATGAGTTAACGGAGGAAGAGGCAAAAGCATTGCTTGTCGAAATCTTTATTGCACGTAATTACGGCAACCAAGAGATGATTATGAAAATAAATGAAATGGTGGAGCGACTAGGTATCGCACAAAAGTAAGCGCCCCCTCTAAGGTGGCGCTTAAAACCTCATTAAACGAGCTTGCGATTATGAAGCATTTGTTTGAAGTATGCATAAATAGTAGGAACTAGTACGAATGCAGAAATAAGCAATAGCGTAAACATTAAGTTATCAGCCACCCATTGGATATTTCCGAGTGCATAGCCAGCAAACAGCCAAATACATGTCCATAATAGGGCACCCATCATATTAAAACGTATGAATTTAGCATAAGGATATTTTGTATAGCCAGACATAAATGGTGTCATCGTACGCATTAATGGTACAAAGCGACTAAAAGTTAACGCTATCCGATCATAGTCTTCTATAAATACTTTTGCACGTGTAATCGCGTTTTCAGGGATAAAGCGAAAAAGATTTAATTTTTCTTGCGATATATTGCCGAGAAGTTTACCGATTAAATAGTTGTTACTATCGGCTAATGTTGTCGCAACAAAGTATACAAAAAACAATGTAAGTACATCTAATTTACCGATTGCGGCTACCGTTCCGCTCGCAAATACAAGGGAATCGCCGGGTAAAAATGTAAGTACAATAAATGCAGTTTTCGTAAAGACGACTGCAAATAATAAAAGATAAATATAGACGCCGAATTTTTTTATATAATCATATAATTCCGTATCAATCATACGTAAAAATTCAATGATCTCTGCAAATGACATGTAAAAACCTCATTTACTATAAATTACGTCTTATTATAGAGAGAGGTGGAAGGAATTACAAATAAAACTCACTTAAGGGGAGAAGAGATGTTGCCAGAAAGACCGAAATTACATATCGAGAAAACAGGAATTGAAAAATTCGCCAACATTATTGGCATTGCAAGTATTTTAGCGATGATTTTATTTATTATTTTCAATTGGAATGCTTTACCCGACACAGTACCAACGCATTTTAATGGGGCTGGGGAAGCCGATGCATGGGGCTCAAAGCTTTCTTTAGTAATATTACCAGCGATTGCAATTGTATTACATCTTTTTATGGAAGTTGTAGAGCGAAAGCCACATACTCATAACTATCCAGCTCGTCTGACGGAAGAAAATGCACCGCAATTTTATATGGAGAGCCGTAAGATTGTCAATTTAACGAAAAATGTATGTACAGCGATGTTTGCCTATATCGTTATTCGTTCGGTATTAGTCGCTCTCGGTGAAGCAGATGGGCTAGGTATTTTAGGGATGGTTCTATTTTTTATATTATTAGCAATTGTGATCATTCGTGGTATGGTGCGTATGTCAAAAATAAAATAGCAGGATTGTAACACAGTACAAATCCGTACTGTGTTTTTTTGTATTCTTTAAGAGTAATGATTACTATTTATGTTGACAAAGAGAAAATGTCGCGCTACTATATAAAGCGTAACAATTACTATTTAGGGGAGTGTGTCAATTGAGAGTAAACATTACATTAGCGTGTACGGAATGTGGCGATCGCAACTACATAACAACAAAAAATAAGCGAAATAACCCAGAGCGTATCGAGCTGAAAAAGTATTGCCCACGATTAAAGCGTGTGACGTTACATCGTGAGACGAAATAGGAGGGACAATACAATGAGCTATTGGAAACGCCGATTATTGCCAATGTCAGCTGCCTGTGCATTGTTATTAGCAGCGTGTAATACAAATCAGACAGAGGAAGAAGAAAAGAAGGAAGAAACAACTGCTCAAGAACAACATGAACATGAAGACAGCGCGCATGAGCACGAAGAGATGAACGGCACGCGTCTACTTGTCAGCTATGCAGGTGGATTTCTTGTAATGAATAGTGCATTTGAAGAAATCGAGCGTTATAATATCGGTCCTTCCTCTTTAGCATTAGGGAGTGATATGCGTCACGTATTCGTAAAGGATACAGCCAATAAGGATTCATACACATTATTCGATATCGGTATATGGCATGAAGATCACAGTGATCATGCGCATCCTTATGAAGAAGACCTTGTTTTAGCCTCGTATGAAATCGAAGCAAAAAATGCAGCCCATGTAGTCAGCCATAATAATCAAACAGCTGTGTTCCATGATGATAGTGGATTAGTGGAAGTGTATGATGCAGCAAGCTTATCTACTATAGAAGAACCGATTCCAGCATATACGTATCAAGGGAGTGCTCATCATGGTGTAGCGGTGCCTTTATCTGATGGAACCCTTGCTGTTTCTTATCAAACGGAAGAAGGAGCAAAATTACCAGGCGGTGTGAAAATCGTGGACAGTCATGGTCATGATGTAGCAACGATTACCGATGCATGTAACGGTCTGCACGGAACCGTGTATACAGGAGCAGATACGACAGAGAAACTAGCGTTTGGCTGTATTGGAAATGTCGTTGCGTACGATGTAGCATCTAAACAAACGACAGCGATTGCACTGCCTCATGCAGAAGCTCGCGTAAGTACAATCAAGCAGCATGCGGACAGTTCTTACTACTTAACGAACTATAAAGAAGGCGAAAATCCATCGACAAAAGTTGGGGTAATCAATAGTGAAACAAATGACTTTACATTAGTGGAGCTACCAGCTGCCTATAGTTCGGCATTGTTAGTCGCTGCACATAATATCGGCTATGTACAGGCTGAAAATGGTATTTTGTATAAAATTGATTTAGCAAAAGCGGAAATTATCGAAGAAATCGATGCTCTACAACCGTTTAACTTAGACGAAGCGAACGTAACATTAGCCTTAATGAACAACGAAGTACTAGTTGTTGTACCAACGGCGAATGCCATCTTACAAGTACACGGTGATCACGTACACCAAGTAGCCGCGTTAGATGTGGAACCGACAAGTGTTTTATCGGTAACAGCTTATTAAAAAAGAAATAATCCAATCGGTAGTGAAAAGCTACCGATTTTTGTGTTTTCGAAAGTGATGACTTTTGGTACGCTTGTACAAGAGTAGGAATAAGGAGAGAGATAGATGAAAGCATATTTAGCAAATGGATTATTTTCGATTGGGGACCGTTATGTCAATGAATACATTGCAGCAGAAATTCGAAAGGCAGTAGAAGGCATTGATTTATATGTACCGCAAGAAAACGATGCGATTAATGATAAATCTGCCTATGCGGATAGCTTAGCGATTGCAGAGGCGGATTTACAAAGCTTACAAGCGAGTGATGTATTGATTGCGGTGATAGACGGGGTAGAAATCGATTCAGGTGTAGCGGCAGAAATCGGTGTGTTCTCTACATTGAACCGACCGATTATTGCCTTATTTTCAGATGTGCGCCAACAGGGTCGCGATAATCATAAAAAAATCGAGGCGCTCATTGCAGATGGTGTGGAAAATCAATTTATTTACCGCAATTTATTTGTCATTGGCTTAGTGAAACGTACCGGTGTGATCGTTAGCACAGTGGAAGAAGTAGTAGAAGAGATGAAGAAGTTAGTATAAAGATAAAAGCGACTGTTTTGGAGCAGTTGCTTTTATTATATAGGAGTACATAATCACTCGTAGTGGTGCAGGTAAATAATAAATGGTAAGTGTTTTTGAATACTATTACAAATAAACGTATAATGAGTGAAAAGCGGTGGTGGAAATGATGGATAAAGTCAATCAACTAGTAGATTGGTTACGACAATCGACGAAAACGGTTGTGTTAACAGGTGCGGGGATGTCAACAGAAAGTGGCGTACCAGATTTTCGCTCGAAGTCAGGCTGGTGGCGGAATATCGACCCATCAACGGTTGCGAATATACAAGCACTTGAGCATGATTATGATTTATTTCATGCATTTTATTGTGCACGATTTGAAGCATTAAAAGGATGTGAACCTCACGAAGGACATCGCATTTTAGCAGATTGGGAGAAGCACGGGCTCATTGCACGTGTGGCGACACAAAACGTCGACGGCTTTCACAAAGCAGCAGGTAATACCTATGTAGATGAATTACACGGTAGTATTCATGCTGTACGTTGTCACAAGTGCGGACACGAAGCAAGTGCACAAGCTTTTTTTAATCAAGAAACATGTACTGTATGCCGAGGCAAGCTTCGACCAGGTATCGTATTATTCGGTGAAATGTTACCAGAGGATGCGTGGAATCGTGCGCTACACGCCATCAAAACGGCAGACCTCGTCATCGTCATTGGTACAAGCTTGCAAGTATATCCCGTTAATCAGCTTCCAAGCATGACGCGCGGCAAGCTTGTGTATATTAACCGGGAAGTGGATGGCTTTGAACGTGATTTTGATTTATTATTCGAAGGCTCTGCAAAGGAAATATTACAGCAAATTGATGCAGCTTTAAAAAGGTAAAATAACAGCGTGAGGACAAGTAGCCTCACGCTTTTCAGTTTACTTTAGTGTAATGTGAATCGGTTCAAGTTCTTCTTTCATTGCAATTGGCCCATTGCCAGCTGAATAATAAACAGCAGGTACTAATGTTAATGTGCTTGCGTTTGCATCAATGGCTTGAATAGAGCTGCTCCATTCATATGTCTTCAGTGCATCATAGCTGGCACCCCCATTGTTATTTGGATAATATTCATTACCTAAATCATCTGTAATGCGGACGAAATCAGTTGTGACATGCAGCCATTTTTCTAACACTACATCACTTACAATTTGTTGTACATGGAAAACAGTGGAGTAATCATTTGTTTCATAGGAAGTGAGCGTAAGGGATACATCGTCATTTGTAACGGTTTTATTGACGATCACTTTATTATTTTCCAATGCCTGAATCGTGAAATCGAATGACCAATCTCCGTTAACCATTTTAAGGGTTTCATAGTCGGTAAATGCGGTTGGCTCCCACATTACTTCAAGTGTTTGAGGTATTTCTTCTTTAAAGTGAGGTACTATTTTGGCTGTCCCAATATAGGTTGTGTCACTTATTTTTTTAATATAGTCAGAGCCTCCTTCGGCAGTCGCCCCTTTTACATGGAAGAAGTCTTTTGCGTTTGGGTTGTTCCCGAGCTGTTTTTCTGTTTCAATGGCATAAGCAATCGTAATAGCTGTTCCGTCGAAAACGGCATCCTCAATCATCACGGTTACACCGTTACTCGATTGAATTTGTGCCACATCTGTTGCAACAGTACCGAAATGTGGATTGAATGTTTCCTCTTCGGAAAAATAGTGCATCACGTCCTTTATAAATGGGATTTGCGAGGCGATGGATGGTGCTGTAAACATCGTTGTAGCAGTCACAACACCTGTCAATGTTGCAGCGGCAGCTACGTATTTAAACCAATTTGCCTTTTTCTTTTTGCCAAGGACATGCTGTTTCACACGTTGTTTCTCCAAGTCACTCACTTCTGTTAGTTCAATAGTATCGATATTTAGATCCACTAATTTTTTTAAGTCACTCATATGAGAACCTCCTTTAGCTTTAAGTTTTTTGCCAGCTTTTGTTTTCCACGGTATAGTCGATTATCAACAGCAGATTTGCTTAAATTCAGCGCTTCACCAATAGCACCATTTTGCATCTCTAAATAATATTTCAGTATAAAAATATCTCGGTCGAGTTCATCTAGTTTACTTAATTCAAACAATAGCTCATTTCTTCGCTCTCGTTCCAATAAGGTAGCCTGTACACTGATGTGTGAAGAGCCCGTTTCCTCAAACTCCTCAACCTGCTGCTCCCGCGCTCGTTGTTTTTCATAAATACGATAATAATCAATCGCTTTATATTTCGTAATCATGCCGACCCATTTCTTAAAATCAGCTGCATCACCACTAAATTGATGACTATTTTTCCAAACTTCTAAAAACACATCGTTAATACAATCATCTACGGCATCCTGCTTTCCTAATGGTTGTAAAACTTTCAGGGCGATGGCCTTCACTAATGGCATGTATTCATCGATGATATATTCTAAAGCATCTTCTTTTTTCTTCTGTAAACGTTTAATAAAATTACGATTCGTAACGGTCATATAGTATTCTCCTTCATGTATTGAAAAAGCTTTTTCACTAACTACAACGAAGTGAGCGATTAATTATTCGCAACTTTTTTTATTTTAACTTAAATTGGTAGTTGAAAATGTGCTCGTTATAAAGATGTGACAATTTTACAAAGTATAAGCCTGAATATCATTGTTGACTTAATATTTTAAATATTGTGAATTTAATAGGGGGAAACCCCTATTTTTTAAATATTAGGAAATTTGTAGAATAGAAAGTGTAGAGTTTCACAATACAAATTCGAAAGAAGGTGGGCGTGTGGATAATTCTTTCAAGATTGTCATTGTAGGTGGAGGATCAGGGGGAATTACTGTAGCATCACGACTATTGCGGAAGATGCACAGTTTAGCTGGTAAAGTGGCGATTATCGATCCTGCTACGAAGCATTATTACCAACCTTTATGGACGCTAGTTGGTGGTGGAGCGAGTAAAAAGGAGCAATCTGAGCGAGAAATGGCCTCACTCATTCCTCAAGGTGCTACTTGGATACAACAGGGGGTCACCCATTTTTACCCTGATACGAATCAAATTCAATTGGCAGACGGTTCCTTTGTGAGTTACGAGTATTTAGTCGTTTCAGCAGGATTGGAGATCAATTGGGGAGCGATTAAAGGCTTAGAAGAGGCACTAGGTACAAAAAATGTATGCAGTAATTATTCTTATCAGCATGTAGACTACACATGGGAAACCATTCGGAATTTCAAATCAGGGACAGCATTATTTACCCATCCCGCATCACCAGTAAAATGTGGTGGCGCACCCCAAAAAATTATGTACTTAGCAGATGATTATTTTAGCAAATTAGGCGTTCGGCACAATATTGATATTATTTTTGGCTCTGCTAATCCAGCAATCTTCGATGTAGCGAAATATCGTAGTGCATTGGAAAAAGTAATAGAGCGCAAAAACATCGACGCACGCTTTTGCTATAACTTAATTGAAATTAAAGCAGATGAAAAAATGGCTATTTTTGAAGATTTAAATACAGGTGAAAAAGAGGAAGTTCATTATGACATGATTCATGTCACACCGTATATGAGCGCACCTAAATTTGTAGCGAAAAGTCCATTAGCAGATGGAACGGGTTGGTTAGAAGTCGATATTCATACACTTCAGCACAAAAAATATGAAAACGTTTTCGGTTTAGGGGATAATGCGAATTTACCGACATCTAAAACAGGAGCTTCTATTCGTAAGCAAGCACCTGTTGTCGTAGAAAACTTACTGGCATGTATGCGAAACCAGCCACCAAAGAGTATGTATGATGGCTATACATCCTGTCCGATCGTTACTGGCTATAATAAGTTAATTTTAGCAGAATTCGATTATTCGAAGGAGCCTGTTGAATCGTTGCCTATTGATCAAGGAATGGAACGTACAAGTATGTATATCTTGAAAAAAGATTTACTGCCCATTATGTACTGGAATGGAATGTTAAAAGGCACAATGTAGAAAGGGGTAAATAATGATGATTAAAACACCTGTTCAGCATCAATTAGAGCAACCAGAAGTCCAGGAAGCGATTACTTCTTTTCTACAAAACTTACCTATTTACCAACAACAATTAGAATTCCTTGGACAGTTGACGAACTTCGGGCAGGCTGTATTTTCCGACAAGCAAGGTTTACAGCAATACGACCAAATGCTTCAAACATACAACCTGAATATGGAGACAATTGAAGCATTAATAGGACTGTTAGAAAAGTTGCCGCGCCTAAACCAAATGCTGGAGCAACTCGAAAATGTTGTGGCATTTGTGATGTCCATTTTAGGAGATGAAACGACATTAGCGAATGCCACAGAAAGTATAAAGGAGTATACAAAACCGATCGTTGAAAAGGGGCAAGCTGGGCTATCACTCACACAAGCAATTCAGCAAGAGGCGGAGTCAAATAAAGAACCGATTACACTACTGATGATGTATAAATGGTTAAAAGATCCGACAGTTCAACAATCATTAAAGTACGTACAAGCGACTTTAACGGTGTTAAGTAAAAACAAAAACTAAGGGGGATATTAGGATGTTATTACGTTATTTTTATGATGAAAAATTAGCACACGCGTCTTATATGATAGGCTGTCAACAAAAGGGGCAAGCTTTTATTGTTGATCCGATGCGTAATATTGAGCCGTATATTGAAGTGGCAGAAAAAGAAAATATGAGCATTATAGGCGCGTTAGAGACGCATATTCATGCGGACTTTGTGACAGGTTCAAGAGAATTAGCAGACCGTTTTGGTGCTACGATGTATGTTTCAGATGAGGGTGGAGAGGACTGGCAATATCAAAACTTAGAAAATATCCCACATCAGTTATTGAAGGATGGAGACCAGTTTGAACTAGGGCGTCTCACATTTGAAGTTATGCATACACCCGGGCATACACCGGAATCGATCTCCTTTTTATTAACAGACGGAGCGGCAGCCGATAAGCCAATTGGCATTTTTACAGGTGACTTTGTTTTTGCGGGTGATATTGGTCGTCCAGACTTACTTGAAAAGGCAGCGGGCATGGTAGGGACAGCGGATGCTGGTGCAAAGGCGATGTTTAAATCCGTTCAGCGCTTTAAGGAGTTACCGGATTATTTACAACTGTGGCCTGCGCACGGAGCTGGAAGTGCTTGTGGAAAGGCATTAGGAGCCATTCCATCTTCTACTGTAGGTTATGAAAAGCAATTTAACTGGGCAATGAAATTTGATACAGAAGAGGACTTTGTACAATCATTATTAGATGGACAGCCTGAACCGCCGTATTATTTTGCAGTGATGAAATCCGTAAATAAGGTCGGCATTGAGCTCATTAAAAATCTACCGGAGTTGCAATTTATTAATGATGTCACAATGATTGAACAATTAATCAATGAAGGTCATCAAATAGTGGATACGCGTAGTACCGATGCATTTTCAAAAGGACATGTGAAGGGAACAATCAATATTCCATTTAATAAGGCATTCACAAATTGGGCTGGTTGGATTGTAGATTACGAGAAGCCACTGTATGTATTAACTACACCTGCTCATATGGAGGAAATTTTAATCGACTTACGCTCGATAGGTATTGACCAATTAGTAGGATATGCAGATATCGATGCAATGTTATCACAGGCTAACGCGCTAGATTCCTATGAAAATGTATCACCTTTAGAAGCCAAAACAATGATGGAACAGGACGATGTTGCGTTAATCGATGTACGTAATTTAGTGGAGTTTAATGAAGGGCATATTGAAGGAGCGCAACATATTATGCTTGGCACGATTAAAAATCGATTAAACGAACTCCCGAATAAAAAGCTCATTATACAATGTCAGGCTGGCGCTCGTTCAGCCATTGCAGTAAGTGTTTTAAAAGCAAACGGCTATCATAATATCGTGAATATGTCAGGTGGCTATAGTAAGTGGCAAAAAGAAGTGCAGGAAAGCATTGTAGTAAATAATTAAAACGAGTAAAAATAACGAATCTAACGAGTCGCATGGACCAGCTGTAGCTGTCTCCTACGGCTCGTTCTTGTGTAGCTTAAAATTAAAATTTATTTGACTCTCACATTTCTTATCCTAGCTCAGTGAAAACGGTATTACTTTTATGTGTCATGTCCATCAATATTTAAATTTCATAAAATATTAGTAGGTAAGTAGTGTGATTTTTTTAGGGGAATGATTGATAAAAGGTGCTTGCTCGTTGATTTGAGCTGAAAATCCATTTCTTTCGGCACTAGCCGAAAGAAATTAGTTGAAGCCGTGCCTGCGGAAAGCGAGTCAGCCGTAGCGGAAATCAACGGTTACCTAAATGGTAATATATGTTTCGGGATTTGCTCATTATAAGTTTATCACTACATCTATTGTGCAATAATAGTGTTTTTACCATTTATAGTAAAAATCATGTAGTATTCTGTTAAATGATGATGTAATTGATAATATAGTGAAAAAATAAGAAATAATAAATTAAAAAGTTAGTATATTCATGCTTTGGGTATTTAGTTAATAATTATAATCATTCTATTTTTATAAATTAAAGATTATAAATAATAGAAAAAGGACATTTTATCATCACACAAATGGAGTAAATAACTAATTATTTGAAAATTATTTATAAGGTACTTTTTACTATATGAGAAAATTTTATATTAAAAATGATTACATTGGTTTGAAAATTATTAAATATATGCTTGTGAGAAAAGAGAGTTGATAGTAATATTAATTTAAACAAACATAGTGCTTATAGATTTACAAGTTACGGTAGTTTTATACATACTTAAATGTAGTTTATGGATTTTGAATATGTATCTAGTGACACGGCAATGATTTAATTAACTTAGTAACGTCATCGCTTTTGTGATGTTTTTATAGCACTATTATTATTTGTTCCTACCACAATTTTTATAGGGAGATGATTTAATGACAAAGCAAATCGAAATCAATTTACCAGATTGGTTTGAATTGGATGGATTAAATACTCTAGATACAATTATTAGTCCAAACTCGGAGGATGTAGGGATTTTAGTAGCAGGTGAAAATTTAGATTACACAAAAACTTGCTGCCCGACTGTACGTTTATATTTATTGCAATTAGTTGATGGTAAATATGAAGTAACAAAAGAATTAGAAGCATTTCCATTCCAATCGACAGATGAAGCAATTCAATTCTCATCTAAATTGCCAAAATTAAATGCATTTGATTTAGTGATGTTATTAAATAGAGAGCAACCTATTTTTACGGCTTAAATTTTAATGCGCGTTCGTATTCGTACGAATGCGTTTTTTTATGCGTCAAAATTGTATTTTTGTGATGAATAGGTACAATGAAAAGGTACAAAGTAAAAAGAAGGGAAGTGATTGCGTGGTGCGAGGAGTATATATTCATATCCCTTTTTGTCATCAAATTTGTAATTATTGTGATTTTAACAAAGTCTACTTTAAAAACCAGCCAGTAGACCAATATATAGAAGCGTTAGGTCAAGAAATGGCCATGGCCGTACGTGAGATGCCGCAAGCGTTTGAAAACATTGAAACGATTTTTTTAGGTGGAGGCACACCAACGGCTCTGTCGGCGACACAAATTGCTCGATTGATGGAATTGATTCGCGAGCATATTCCAATGGACAATGTGACCGAGTTTAGTTCGGAAGCCAACCCAGATGAATTGTCAGAGGATAAATTACAGGCATTGTTTAACGGTGGTGTGAATCGTCTTAGTATGGGGGTACAATCTTTTGATCAAGAGCTGCTACAAAAAATTGGCCGTACCCATTCGAATGAGCATGTATATGAAACGATTGCATTAGCGAAGAAAGTGGGCTTTGAAAACATTAGCATCGACTTAATGTATGGTTTGCCGCATCAAACAATGGAGCAGTGGAAGGATACGCTTCGTCTTGCGTTGCAACTGGACTTACCACATTACTCTGCTTATTCATTAATCGTTGAGCCGAAAACAATCTTCTATATTCAATATGCAAAAGGGAAGTTAGCCCTACCGACAGAAGATTTAGAGGCGGATATGTATGATGTCCTCATGAAAGAAATGGAAGCACATGGCTTACAGCAATACGAAATTAGTAACTTTGCGAAACCGGGATTTGCGTCTGTTCATAACAAGATTTACTGGGATAATGATGAATACGCAGGTTTTGGCGCAGGAGCACATGGGTATGTTGAAGGTGTGCGCTATTCAAACTATGGTCCCATCAAAAAATATATAGAAGCGGTAGAAGTCGGTTGTCGTCCAATCGTCCATGAACATACGGTAACGATGACGGAAAGAAAAGAAGAGCAAATGTTTTTAGGGCTTCGGAAAACAGAAGGGATAGTAGCAGAAGTATTTGAAGCGAAATTTAATGAAACCATTGCGACTACATATCGTAAAGTAATGGAGAAGCTAGTGGGTCAAGGTCTACTAGAAAGCGATGAACTAGGTATTCGGCTAACGCGAAAAGGTCGATTTGTCGGTAATGAAGTGTTTCAACAATTTTTATTAGAAGATTGAGCGATTCCGTTGACAGAAAAACGGGGATTTGTTAATTTATTATTAGTATTAGCACTCGAGGTAAATGAGTGCTAACAGAGGTGATGAGCATGTTAACAAATCGGCAATTACAAATTTTACAAGTAATCGTTGATGATTTCGTGACGTCTGCCCAACCTGTTGGGTCTCGCCAAATATCTAAAAAGGATTGGATTACATTTAGTCCCGCAACGATTCGGAATGAGATGGCAGATTTAGAGGAGTTAGGTTTTTTAGAAAAAACACATACTTCCTCAGGTCGTGTTCCTTCTGAGAAAGGCTATCGCTTTTATGTGGATCATTTATTGCAACCACAAGTGATGTCAGCTGAAGAAGTCATTCAAATTCAATCTGTTTTTCAGCGACGTATGGTCGAAGCAGAGCAAGTGATTAAAGAGTCGGCGAGTATTCTATCAGAATTAACGACCTATACAACGATTTTACTTGGTCCAGATGTACAACGACATAAGGTGAAAAAGTTTCAAATTGTTCCATTAACAAATCAAACAGCAGTTGCTATTATCGTGACGGACAATGGACATGTGGAAAATCGTGTATTTACATTACCAACGGGGTTTAGCCCTTCAGATATTGAAAAGATGGTAAATATATTAAATGACCGTTTAATCGGTGTTTCACTTCAAAACCTTCATCTCAAGTTAGAAGTTGAAGCACTCGCTGTATTAAAACAACATATACAGGCAGCAGATGCTGTCATTCAATCTTTAATACAAGTAACAAGTGGTCAAAAAGAGGGTAAGATTTACTACGCTGGTAAGACAAATATGCTCAACCAACCAGAGTTTCATGATTTAAATAAGGTCCGCATGTTGATGGATTTAATGGATAAGGAAAGTCAAATCCAAAACTTATTTAAGTCAAAAGATGCGAGTATTCAAATTCGCATTGGTTCGGAAAATAACCATTTAGCAATGGAAAACTGTAGTGTGATTACAGCATCATTTGGAGTTGGAGAAGAGAGTGGGTCTATTGCGATTATCGGTCCGACACGGATGGATTATCAACGTGTTGTCACGATTATTGATTTGATGCGCCGAGGGTTATCAAATGCCCTATCCCAGCGGAGTGACTGACTATAAGGAGGACATAAAGTGTCTAATACGACAAACGAAAAAGAAACAAAAGAAGAACTTGAGCAGCAGTTTACAGCTACAGAAGAAGTAGAAGATACAGAGCAAACAGAAGAAGTAGAAGAAACTGTTATCGATGAAAAAGAACAAACAATTGCTGAATTAACGGCAAAGCTTCAAGAAGAAGAAAACCGTTATTTACGTTTACGAGCAGATTATGACAACATGCTGCGCCGCAATAAGCTTGATCGCGAGGCGGCTGAAAAATACCGTGCGCAAAGCTTGTTAAATGACCTTTTGCCAGTGCTTGATAACTTAGAGCGTGCACTACAAGTACAAGTTACTTCTGAGGATGCCGTTTCATTATATAAAGGTGTTGAAATGGTACAGCGTCAATTTTTAGACGCTACAGCGCGTGAAGGTTTAGAGCAAATTGCCGCAGAAGGCGAAGCGTTTGATCCGAATGTGCATCAAGCGGTTATGCAAGAGCAAGATGGTGAAAAGGAAAGCGGTACGGTATTACGTGAGCTACAAAAAGGCTATAAGCTAAAAGATCGCGTATTACGTCCAGCAATGGTTTCTGTAAACGAATAGAACAATAACGAATAGATATAAACGCTACATAGGCGTTCAAATATTAGGAGGCAAATTCAAATGAGCAAAATTATTGGTATTGACTTAGGTACAACAAACTCTTGTGTCGCTGTATTAGAAGGCGGCGAACCAAAAGTAATTCCAAATCCAGAAGGTAACCGTACTACTCCATCTGTAGTAGCATTCAAAAACGGTGAAAAACAAGTTGGGGAAGTAGCAAAGCGTCAAGCAGTAACAAACCCAAATACAATTATCTCTATCAAATCAAAAATGGGTACTTCTGAAAAAGTAACGGTTGAAGATAAAGACTATACGCCACAAGAAGTATCAGCGATGATTTTACAATACTTAAAAGGCTATGCAGAAGAATACCTTGGCGAAAAAGTAACAAAAGCGGTTATTACAGTACCTGCTTACTTTAACGATGCACAGCGTCAAGCAACAAAAGATGCTGGTAAAATCGCTGGTTTAGAAGTTGAGCGTATCATTAACGAGCCAACTGCAGCAGCATTAGCATACGGTTTAGACAAACAAGACCAAGATCAAAAAATCTTAGTATTCGACCTTGGTGGTGGTACATTCGACGTTTCAATCCTTGAATTAGGTGACGGTGTATTTGAAGTATTAGCAACAGCAGGTGACAACAAGCTTGGTGGTGACGACTTCGACCAAAAAATCATTGATTTCTTAGTAGAAGAATTCCGCAAAGAAAATGGCATTGACTTATCAAAAGATAAAATGGCGATGCAACGTTTAAAAGATGCAGCTGAAAAAGCGAAAAAAGACTTATCAGGTGTGACAAATACACAAATTTCTTTACCATTCATCACAGCGGGTGCAGAAGGTCCACTTCACTTAGAAGTGTCTTTATCACGTGCGAAATTTGATGACTTAACACGCGATCTTGTAGAGCGTACAATCGTACCAACGCGTCAAGCTCTATCTGATGCTGGTCTTTCAGCTTCTGAACTTGACAAAGTCATTTTAGTTGGTGGTTCTACTCGTATTCCAGCAGTAGTAGAAGCAATCAAAAATGCAACAGGTCACGAGCCACACAAAGGTGTAAACCCTGACGAAGTAGTAGCGATGGGTGCTGCTGTTCAAGGTGGCGTATTAACAGGTGACGTGCAAGATATCGTATTATTAGACGTAACACCATTATCACTTGGTATCGAAACAATGGGTGGCGTGTTCACAAAATTAATCGATCGTAACACAACAATCCCAACATCTAAATCACAAGTGTTCTCAACAGCAGCTGATAACCAACCAGCTGTAGACATTCACGTATTACAAGGTGAACGTCCAATGGCAGCAGACAACAAAACATTAGGTCGCTTCCAATTATCAGATATTCCACCAGCACCACGTGGTATTCCACAAATCGAAGTAACATTCGATATCGACAAAAATGGTATTGTATCTGTAAAAGCAAAAGACCTTGGTACAAACAAAGAGCAAACAATCGTAATTCAATCTGACTCTGGCTTAACAGATGAAGAAATCGAACGCATGGTAAAAGATGCAGAAGCGAACGCGGAAGCAGATGCAAAACGTAAAGAAGAAGCAGAACTTCGTAACGAAGCGGACCAACTTGTCTTCCAAGTAGATAAAACAGTGACAGACCTTGGTGAGCAAATTTCAGAAGATGAGAAAAAATCGGTTGAAGATGCACGCGATGAACTGAAAAAAGCTTTAGAAGCGGGCGAAATCGAAGGCATCAAATCTGCAAAAGAAAAATTAGAAGGCATCCTACAACCACTTGTGATGAAAGTATATGAGCAAGCGGCAGCAGCAGCACAAGCAACTCAAGGTGCAGAAGGCTTTGACGGCGCAGCAGATGCTGGTAAAAAAGACGACGGCGTTGTAGATGCAGATTTTGAAGAAGTAAAAGACGACAAATAATTGTGAATGAAATAAAATGCTGAGCAACACTGCATCGGCAAGTGAGAAAGTCAAAGCCGCTTTTACGGACTTTGACTTTTTCACTGTAAAAATGCATGCGTGATGGATTGCGCATATACATCAAATTTTATACGTGTTAGAATATACGTTATGTAAAAAGAGCGGAGAGTGAACGATGAGTAAGCGCGATTATTATGAAGTGCTTGGCCTAGCTAAAGGGGCAAGTAAAGACGAGATTAAAAAAGCATATCGTAAGTTATCAAAACAGTATCACCCTGATATTAATAAAGAGCCGGGTGCGGATGAGAAGTTCAAGGAAATCGCAGAAGCGTATGAAGTATTGTCAGATGAACAAAAACGCGCACGCTACGACCAGTTCGGACATGAAGATCCACAAGCAGGCTTTGGCGGAGGCGGCTTTGGAGGCGGTTTTGGCGGCTTCGAAGATATTTTCTCTTCCTTCTTCGGTGGTGGTGGACGTCGTCAAGACCCAAATGCGCCGCGTAAAGGTGATGATTTACAGTTCCGCATGACAATTAGCTTTGAGGAAGCGATATTCGGTCAAGAAAAAGAAATTGAAATTCCGAAAGAAGAGAACTGTGAAACATGTAGTGGTACAGGTGCAAAGCCTGGTACAACACCTCAAAACTGTTCGCAATGTGGCGGATCAGGTGAAATTAACCAAGCGGTGGAGACACCATTTGGCCGTATGGTGAACCGTCGCTCATGTCCATCATGTCGTGGTGCAGGTAAAATTATTGTGGATAAATGTACAACATGTCGCGGTGCTGGAAAAGTGACAAATCGTAAAAAGATTAAAATTAATATTCCGGCTGGTGTCGATGATGGGCAACAACTGCGCGTAGCAGGTCAAGGGGAGCCAGGCATTAATGGCGGACCAGCAGGGGATTTATACATCGTCTTCACTGTACGTAATCATGAGTACTTTGAACGTGACGGAGACGATATTTACTACGAATTAAAATTAACGTTCCCACAAGCATCACTTGGCGATGAGATTGAGGTACCAACTGTTCATGGAAAAGTAAAGCTGAAAATTCCAGCGGGTACACAATCGGGTGCACAGTTCCGTATTAAAGATAAAGGTGTTAAAAATGTGCATGGCTACGGGCAAGGGCATCAATACGTTGTTGTCAAAGTAGTAACACCGACAAAATTAACAGAAAAGCAAAAACAGTTGCTGCGTGAATTTGCGGAAATTAGTGGCGATATTCCAGAAGAACATGGAAGCTCACTATTAGATAAAATTAAACGTAAAATTAAAGGCGAATAAAAAGGAGAAGATTGCAAGTGAAATGGACAGAGCTATCGATTTTAACGACGCATGAAGCTGTTGAAGCTGTTTCAAACATTTTACATGAGGCAGGCGCAAGTGGCGTTGTCATTGAAGACTCAAAAGAATTAACGAAAGAACGTATTGATCAGTTTGGAGAAATTTACGCATTAAACCCAGAAGATTTCCCAAAAAGTGGGGTTGTGGTGAAGGCGTATTTATCTGCAACGAGCTTTTTAGCAGAAACGGTAGAAGAAATTAAGCTTGCAATTGCTAACCTTATCAATTTCGATATCAATGTCGGTGAAAATATTTTAACGCTTTGTGAAGTGGATGAAGAAGACTGGGCTACGGCATGGAAGCAATATTATCATCCTGTCAAAATTTCGGAACGTTTTACAATTGTTCCGACATGGGAAGACTATACGCCAGTGAGTACAGATGAATTAATCATTGAACTGGATCCAGGGATGGCATTCGGTACAGGGACACATCCAACGACAGTGATGTGTTTACAAGCACTTGAAAAAGTCGTGCAAGCAGGCCAGACAGTTGTCGATGTAGGAACAGGTTCAGGCGTACTATCAATCGGTGCTGCATTACTTGGAGCAAAAAGTGTGCATGCTTTAGACCTTGACGAAGTAGCGGTTGCTTCTGCACGTGAAAACGTGACATTAAATAAAGTGGATCATATAGTCGAAGTATTCCACGGTAATTTACTCGATACAGTAAAAGAGCCTGCCGATATTGTCGTGGCGAACATTTTAGCAGAAATCATTATAACGTTTACAGATGATGCGTATTCGATTGTCAAACCGGGTGGCTTATATGTAACGAGCGGTATTATTGGTGCTAAAAAGGATGAAGTAAGGGCGGCACTTGAACAATCCGGCTTCACGATTGAAGAAGTATTAATGATGGAAGACTGGGTCGCAATCGTTGCACGTCGTCCACAATAAAATGTAGATAAAGCTTATGTAGACAAAGTCTTGGCGGGCTTTGTCTACTTTTTTAGTGAGGGTTTTACCGTTTTGGCGAGACTTTTCGAGGAAATGGCGAAACTTTTCAAAAAAGTGGCGAAACAATCGTACTATGACCAGTACTTTTAGCATTTTACGTATAAAGGAGGGATTTTCATGCAACGTTATTTTGTTGAACAACCCGTAACGGAAACAGGTGAATTTATGATAACGGGTGATAATGCTCGTCATATTGGTAAAGTAATGCGCATGACGGTTGGTGAAGAAATTATTGTTGTGCATAGCGGAGAAGCACAGATTTGTGAAATTACAGAAGTAGGAGCGGATATATTCGCAAAACCTACAGGAAAGACCATTCCTTCTCCAGAAATGCCCGTACATGTGACGATTGCTTGTGGCTTACCAAAGGGTGATAAATTAGAGTTAATCGCGCAAAAAGGGACAGAGCTTGGTATGTATGCGTTACTTCCATTTGCTGCTGAACGATCTATCGTGAAGTGGGATGACAAAAAAGGACGTAAAAATCAAGAGCGTCTTCAAAAAATCGCGCAAGAAGCGGCAGAACAATCACATCGTACATATGTACCAGAAGTGGAGATGCCGATTTCATTTAAACAGTTAGTAGCACGAGTAGCAGATTTTGATGTCGTATTCATTGCTGATGAGGAGGATGCAAAAGCATCTGAACGCACAAGGTTTGCGGATAAGCTAAAAAAAGTGTATGATAATAAATCGAAATCAATTTTATGTATTTTCGGTCCTGAAGGTGGTATTTCGCGCAAAGAAGCAGACGCTTTAGTCGCAGCGGGTGCGCAAATTATGAGCTTAGGACCTCGTATTTTACGAGCAGAAACAGCGCCTCTTTATGCGCTTTCTGCCATATCTTATGAATTTGAATGAAAGAGGTGTACAAGCCTTGTCAAAAGTGGCTTTTCACACATTAGGTTGTGCACAAGTAAATATAAATATGATTGCGTAGGAATACAGTAACATCAAGGCTTCAACGGCTTGGAAAAATCACTTAAAATGTCCGGTTTTAAGTGATTTTTTCGTTGTAATGATAACGTGTAGCTGTAGATTGTCCAGTTTTTATAACCATACCACGCTCAATTAATTCATTTAATAACGTAAAGATTCCATCACGAGAAATGTTAGTAGCCTTTTGAAGATCAGCTCGGGAAGCAGGTCCATTTGCTTTCAAGTAATCCAATACAGCACCTTCATAATTTCTGTATTGCATCCTAGTTGATGCAGTAGATTTGCTTTGTAAAAGTGACTTATATGCAAAGGTATGTGTGATACCATTCTTAAAAGTGATAGATTGTACACGCTTATCTAAAACGACAATTTTATCAATTATTGTGTGCATAAAATCAGATAATGCTTCTCGGCCAATTATATCCGATAAAGTACGATAATCTACATGACGTGCTTGCTGCATTTCCTTAGTAATTAAAAAGTGTTGGGCATTATCAACAAATGCGTCACTCGTTTTATCCTCGTTTTTCTGCTGCAATGTATTAATTTCAACTTCTATTTCTTCAAGGCGTTCTTGAAGGTCACGCTTCTTGAAGATATAGTCTTTCTGGCTAATGCCATCCTCATCAAACAAATACAAATCCTCTAAGCGTATTAGAGCCTTTTCATACTTTGTTTTTTCTTTTTGTAAACGCTCGATTTCCATATTAGGAATGTCAACTTCATCTTTTGAAGCAGCAGAATATTCTTGTCCAGACATACCGTTAGTAAGTGCGAAATAGGTTTCTTTTAAAGATTCGTTATCAACACCGACTACATCAATAAAAGCTTTACCTCGAAGTAAAGCTCGTTCCATATCACGTATGGAATGTCTAGGCGTTATGCGTTCTTGTAACCTAATTAGATTTGAAACATAGTTAAAAATAAACGGTCCAATAATAATATCGCTAACATAGTTACTACATCGTTTAGCACCACCGGATGTAACGCATGTATAACGAGAAGGACGATACCCATCTTTTCGAGCTGCATCTAAGCCAGCAGTTAATAAAGCGTTGCACTTACCACAGTAAAGCATTTTAGAAAATATATGTTTGTGGATATCGGCTCGCTGCACGTCAGTTAAACCTCTATAATTATCAGATAATAATTGATTAACTCGTTCAAATTGCTCCTTTTCGATGATACCAGGATGATTATTTTCAACGACAATCCATTCTTCTTTATTTTTTAACCTTCTACTTCCACTACTTTCACGCATGTTATAGCGATATGTCCCAATGTAAAAAGGATTGCGTAAAATATCGCGAACGGTCTTTGCTGTCCATTGCCCATTTCGTTTTGTAGCAATATTTTCTTCATGAAGACGATAGGCCACTTTTATTGTTGATCGTAAGGATTCATACAAGTTATAAATGTGTTGAACAATCTTTGATTCTTCCGGATCAATCACAGGGAATTTTTCTTCATCTGACCATACATATCCTAGCGGCACAGTTGCGCCATTCCATAAACCTTTTTCAGCGCGGGAAAGCATAATCGAAAATACACGTTCTGCAGTAAGTTTGCGCTCTAATTCAGCAAACACCAGGATTATTTTTAACATTGCTTCGCCCATTGCTGTAGATGTATCGAATTGTTCGTTTTTTGAAACAAACGTTACTTTATAATCTTTTAATTCCTCATACATTTCCGAGAAATCTTTAAGATTACGTGAAATCCTATCAATCTTCCATACAAGTAAATGTGTAAATTCTCCGTTGCGTATACGCTGCATCATTTGTTGATATTTGGGGCGATCAGTATTCTTGGCGGAGTAGCCAGCATCTTCAAAAATTTCTACATCCTCAATGTTCAATGCATACTTTGCGTAATTTTCTAACTCTTGGCGCTGGAAAGGCAAAGAATCCTTGTCTATTTGGTGCAACGTACTTACACGTACATATAATGCTGCCTTTTTCACTTCAATAACACCTTCCTAATAAGAAAAAAGTAGCAAATGAGCTACTCTCTTCTATGTAATTAATTTGCAAATTAACTATTTACTCATTTGCTAGATTATTTTTGCTTGTATCATAACGTTCTTATTTTTCTTACATCCAATATAAAAAACCTCTTAACCTATATCTTTCGCGTGCGAGGCTGATAACATTTGGGCTTTTTTCTCGTCTCTTAATTCTTGGCGAAGAATATCCAGATCTTTTTCAACTTCTGCCTCAATTTTATCCTCAACAACAGAAGCGGCAATTTCACTTTCATTCATCTTTGTAGCTAACGAGAGAATGTAGTTTTTAATAATTTTCCTATCATCGCTATCTAACTTTACATAATGTTCGATAATCATTTTATCGAAATTATCTAACCGATATTCACTTGCTAGTTCAGTAATGATGGTTGAATCATTTTCAATAAACATTTCACCGTAACCAGTGCGAAGCCAGTTTTCGTTGACGTTGAAAACCTTTTCTAACATCATGATATGTTTTTCGGTGACGCTTCTTGTCCCATTTTCTATGTTGGAAATACTAGATTTTGTGAGTCCAATTCTATTACCGAACTCCTCTTGCTTTAACTTCAACGCTTGGCGTAATTCTTTTATGCGTTCATTTTCAGTCAATCTATTCACCTCCCTTCCCGAAAACTATAACACAAAAAGGTTTCAAGAGAAAACTTTTTTGGATAAAATTGTTTACAAAGTTTCTTTTGTGTATTATATTGTATTCTATAGAAAACAAATTGTGCTATAAATTGTCACTTTGAAAACTAACTAATGCACATTATACCGAACCTATGAAGGTATAACTTATTGGGACTGATAGCTGATACGACGGTAGCAACGTTAATAGAAAAAGAAAGTGAGGTGCGAGATAGTGAAAGGTAATAAAAAATCCCCTTCGCTGGTGAAAACGAAAGGGATAGAACGATTGTATAAATTGGTGAATACTAGATTTCCTAATGATGTAATTATTCGAGTAAGCTACTCACGAACTCATCAAGAGTAGGGAGGAATTTATCGATAGTTGCATGTATCTGGTTACACAATTCATCCGAAAAACCATTTGTTTCGGCTGTATCAACCTTCTCTTTAAGTAAGATTAAGGCAATGTCTAATACTCTCATTTCATCTGCCGAAAAGCGGCTAGCTTTTACCTCGATTTTATTTATGGCTGATTTAGCTACTTTTTTGTTAAGAGCTCCAGCAGCGGGATCGTGTGTATATTGCTTAGCTGCTTTAGGAAATTCTTTGAGTGCGATAATGAAGACAGCTCGGTCGTTGTCGTTAATGTCACTCAATAAATTAGAGATTTCTTGCATGGTATAATTCACCTCACTTTCTAGGTTAATTATACCAAATAATAAAAGGACTGTAATACCGCCCCTATAACGGTATAACTTACTCAGACTCATAGCTTATATGACGGTAGCAACGTTAATAGAAAAGGAAAGTGAGGTGCAAGAGATGGGTGAAGAGTTGAATATTCAGGAAGCTCGTGAACGATATATGAAGTTACGTCATAAAATGCGTACGGATAGAGAGCAACTTATAAAGTACAAAGAAGCTTACTCATCAGGCGAGATGAGTAAGCAAGAGTATGACGCAATATTAGAGTCGTATAGAAAACAAACGCCTGTACTTAAAAGAGAAGGTTATACGATATTAGGTGCGATGTTGAGTGACGTTAAGAATTCATGTGGAGTTCATACGTAAAGTCATCCAAACGGCGAGTGAATATCTTTAAAGAAGTATACATTTTTTCTAACTCTTCTTTGCTGTATACAGCTGTTACTTCAGGTTCTTCCGTCATTATGTCTCTAATGAAAGAGTCTGTAGAGGTATGGAAGAGATCAAGCTCGTCAGACGAGAAGAATTGAACATTGGCACTGACTTTGTTTTTGAGTGAAGTGAACAACTTTCTTTCTTTAGTTTCTTGAGATGGGATGCCATTAGTATAGAGGCTAATATCTTCAAGGTATCTATCGAAAGCCCGGATAAATATTTCTCGGTCATAGTCAGTTGCATCGTGAAATATGGAATGTGTATTAATCAATTTGTATCACCTGCCTTTCTATGGGTGATTATACCAAATTAATCAATTAACGAACGGGATTTATTCAAATTCTAGCTGATAGCTTATATAACGGTAGCAACGTTTACTATTTTTCAATAGGAGGTGAGGGGGGTGGCTAATATGACCCTGCAAGAGAAGAAAGTAGATACAAAAGAGTTTGTGGAGATGTTGAGCAAATTGTCAGAGGAAGAAAAGTTCAGACTTTTTTACGTAATTAAAGGCGCTGTGCTTGTTAGTGAAAATAAAGATAAAAATTCAGCTTGAAAAGATACAAAATATCATAATGCGCTGTGATACCGAGCCAATGACGGTATAAATTATTCGGACTTATAGCTGATGTGACGGTAGCGACGTTAGATGTTTTTAGGGGAGTGAGAGAATGGAGCAGAAAGTTCAGGAATTCGAGAAGCGTATAGCAGCTTTGGAAGCGGAGTTAAAAGAGTACAAAGCCCAAATACAATATCTAATGGGCTTTGTGAAAGGATTGAGTTTGCATAAAAAACTATTATAGATTTTCGAATTTTTTTGCCATTTCAATAATTCCATCTGCTTTTGATGGATCATTCATTAGGATAGACAAGAAAGATTCCAACGCTTTATCTTGAGGGGAAACACTATTTTTTTGTATTTGACTAACTGCAAGGTCAACTGCTGTTGCAGCAACCTCATTATTTCTTGCAAGCATTATATTTTTCAAATCATTAATTTCGTCTTGGATTTTTAATAAGTGAGGTACTAGATTCGTTTGATGTGCTTCAGGCTGAGCTTCAGTATCGTTGTTTTCCGCAGAAAAATCAAACGACAGAATTGTTTCTTTTAACCGTTTTTTAGCATCTTCAGCTTTTTTTAAATTATCTGTCGCATAGTTGATAGTTCTCAAAGTAGCTAAATCAAATGGTATGTTTGTCCCTTCTTTCATAATAGGGATCAATGGTTTACCAAGTGCGTGTCGATAACCCATTTCATAAAAAGCATTAGGGTTGTGTTCTGACATATCAGCAATCACTAAATCTGCTTCGGAAAGGTGTTGATATATTGTGTTGTCAATTCTGTCGACACCAAACAGTTTATCAACTCGTGTAACCGTAAAACCAAGCTCATGACAAATTGGTTCAATAATAAACTCCAGTACAGTATCAGAGTTACTGCGAGTCTCAGAACCTTCGTTACCTATTGGACAAACAATAAAACATGTTTTCATATAAAATCCTCCTTATTTGTAATATTTTTCATTATATCAAATTAGGTCATGAGTCGTGAAGAGCATATCTATAAACAGCAGAGGAGCCAGCGCAGTGGTTGTCACATTCTTGTTTTAATGCGCTGTGATACCGAGCCAATGACGGTATAAATTATTCGGACTTATAGCTGATGTGACGGTAGCGACGTTAATAGAAAAAGAGAGTGAGGTGCAGTGGATGGGTGAAGAGAAGTCTGTAATTCAGGTTAAAAGAAATATAGATGATTCTGAGAAGCGGAAAATCACTTGGAAGATTATTCAGTTACTTCAAGAAGAAGAACTTTCGTATCAGCAAGCGGTAGATTTGCTGAGAGATACGAAAGTTCAGTTAAGAAACATCCCAATCAATATTTTCAATCAATAATAGCGAAGTTAAAAATATGAGTGTAACCTTGGGGAGTATTTTCTAAAGGCATTAAAGAACGACTGTTAACAATTAAAGCAACCCCTTGTTTTAACTGCTCGAAGCTTTCGTTTGGGAATTCCGAACTGCAATTCGGACAAACGACGGAATCTTTTTTAGCTAAATATTCGCTAGAAATACGAAAAGTTTCTGCGCAAATATTACAATGAATTTTAATTTTCATATGTATCACCTACCTTTCTATAGGTGATTATACCAGATTATAGAATTTGATAGATGCACAGGAAGGAGGGGAAGAGATGAAAAAAGCAAAAGAAGTGGCGGAGAACTTGGAGAATCTTGTTTCTCAAAAAAACGAAGTCACTTAATGAGCAAACAAGCCCAGAAGAGATTTTAGCTCTTGCTGAACTTGTACGCGCAATTACGAGCTATAAGAAAGTGAACAATCTAACGCTAATGTGACGCTAAATTTTTTCCCATTCATAGATATCGGTTGGAACATCATTCACTCTGCAGTCTAAAGCGTCCCACTTGTCATGACCTGTTGTATGTGTATAAACGTCATCTGCTGCTGCAACAGCGGAATTATAGTATCCTAACACATCGTTTGCGAAACATAAGGCATAGCGACCGTTTAATACGCGGATTGAAAATGTTCCAATCGGACTTCGATAAACAAACATATGTATCACCTCCTTTAGGTGATTGTACCAAATACTTCAAAATGAGGGAGTGTATAGCATGAGCGTTGAAGCTGAAAATAAGTCACCTATGGACGCGCGGCATGAAAAAATCTGGAAGGCATTGGCGAAATACGGGATTTATACAGAAGAGCAGTTAAACGAAGCGATTAAGAATATGAAGCCATTAAACATTGGCTGCATGGTTTCGCCAGTGAAAATAAAACGAGAAGTAATTTGATAACTACAACGGAAGGAGGAACTGGTTGAAAATAAAAATTCGTGATTGGCGTTTAATGTCCAAGGATGAACGAATTGAATTACTTCGCAAGCATGTTACGAAAACAGCGAAAGGGTGGATGTTGATGAGGGAAAAGCAAATTGAGCAAATAACCAAATCAGTGAATACACCAATTGAAATACTTGTTGAATTGTATCATCAAAAAGTGCCTGCGTATTGGGAAAGTCATCAAGAAGGGGTGCAAGCTGGAATACGATATGCGCTGTTAGCAATGAATAAAAAAGTAAAGGGGATAAATTAATAATGAAAAGTACAGGTATTGTTCGCAAAGTTGACGAGTTAGGCCGTGTTGTTTTGCCGATTGAACTACGTCGCACATTAGGAATCGAGGAAAAAGATTCATTGGAGGTTTTCGTTGAGGACGACCGAATCATTTTACAAAAATACGCACCAAATGCCGAAAAAGTAGACGTTGTAAAAAATCTTGAGCAGTTAGCAAGCAATGCAAATAGCGCATTCGAACAAGAGACGCTATTACGTGCTATTAAATTAATTAAATAGTAGAGGTTGATTTAATGTTAAGTGAATGTCTTTTAGATATTTTAGGTGATTATTTCGTTGCGCGGCAACTAGAAAAACAAGGTTGGGAGTTTCATGAATTTGTAGGGGCTTGGCAGCAAGGATATATCGAGTTTGAACAAAAATAGGACCAGTTGCTGGAACAACAGGTCCATAAATATAAAACAGAAAATGAAGCCTTTGTGTATCATCACAGGGGCTTTACACTTACAAAAATAAAAAGTGCCGCACATCGCTCTGACCAGCTCGCGCGGCTCGTTTGACTATTGCCAAACAACCTACAGCTATTATAAAGCTTTTCATGGCGGATAGTCAATTAGCGTCCTTGTAATGGATATTAGATTTACGACCACGGCAAATATCTAACAAGACTAATAGATTATTAATGTGCGGGAGAGAGTAGCCATGAAGAAAAGAAAAAAACAAACGAAGCATGTGTTAGAAGTGTACGAGGAAGCGTATGGCGAATCGGAAATCACAAAGATGCATGAAGATGGTTTACTGGATAAAGTTATAGCGGGATATCGTGTGAAAAGTATTTGGAGTGGTGCTGTTTTAGAAGTAGAAGCATATCCGTACTGGAAAGTTCCCCAAGGTAAACGTGCGAAAAGAGACAAAAATAGCAGTAAGGCACAAGAAAAGCTGAATGAAAAAAATAGGCAGAAGCATGTAGCTAGATTAATTAATGCAAATTTCTGCGAGTACAACGATTTGTATATGACATACACATACGCAGATGTTCATGTACCAGCAGACTATGATCAAGCGAAAAAAGATATGGTGAATCTTGTGCGACGTATGAAACGTTGGCTAAGGAAACAGACGGAGTATGAAAACTTTGAACTGAAATATATTTATTCCACCGAACACACAAGAAACGGAGAAAAAGTGCGCGCTCATCATCACATGGTAACAAATTTCCCAGATAGAGAAGTAGCGGAAGAACTGTGGAATAAAGGGTTAGCTAATTCAAAGCGTTTGAAAGCGAATGATTTTGGATTCACGGGACTTGGGATGTATTTAGTCAAAGAAAAGGGGCCGAAAACAGCAAAGGGCTATACGCCTAGTCGTAATTTAAAACAACCTACAGTTACAGTATCAGATAAAAAATTGACACGTAGACGCGCTGCCAAAATAGCAATAGAAGAAATCAGTGCGCAAGAAATATTTGAAAAAATGTATAAAAATTATCAGTTCAAAAAAATGGAAGTGTCATTTTCAGAATACGTAAGTGGAGCATACCTGTACGTACAAATGAAACGGATAGAAGATGTCACGAAAAGGAGAAGAAAAATATATGACGATGAAGACGGTCAGCATAATCAACTTAAAAGGCGGCGTAGCTAAAACCATTTCATCTATTAATATTGCGTATACGTTAGTAAAAAAACACGGTAAAAGAGTGTTGCTGATCGATAACGATAAGCAAGGGAACACGTCGAAGTTTTTCGATTTACACGGGTATGAGGATAAGAGTATAGCAGATTTGTTAACGGAGCGCGGCTTAGACATAAAGAGTGTCATCAAAGAAACAGCATATGAGCGATTAGACGTGATACCAGCCAACATGAACCTGCTGCGTGCCAATAAAGAAATATTGCTAGATGTATCAAGACCGCAACAAACGCGATTGAGCAAATATTTACGACAACTAGAAGGCGAATACGATTACTGCATCATCGACAATGCGCCAGACATCAATATGAGTGTAATTAACGCGCTTGTTGCGTCTGACGATGTTTTAGTGCCGATTAAGGTCGATAAATTTGCATTTGATGGCTTGGAGCAGTTAGTGGAGCAAATTGAAGATGTAAAAGAGTTTAACGATAAGCTCGTTTTTCGAGGCTGCTTCATTACGATGTTTCAAAAGAACGGTGTCAACATTCAAGGTGGGGAATATTTGAATTCATACACAGATTATCCACTTTTCCACACAAAAATTCGTAAAACGGTGAAGGTGGATGAGACAACATTCGCCGGGAAACCACTTTTAGATTACAAAAAGACAACTGCTGGCGAAGACTACGAGGCGCTTGTCAATGAATATCTACAAATGTGTTAGTTTCGGACACAAAAAGGAGGGACAAACACATGAAATTTAATTTAAACCAATTAATGAACGACAAATCGAAGGAAGCAGGAGAAAAGGAAGGGGTTGTGTTCAAAATAGAACACATCTCCATCGATAAACTACGACCATCTGAAATGAATAAATACACTGTTCACGATGTAGCGGAATTAAAAGCAAGTATTGAATTAATGGGGCTACAACAAAATTTATTAGTCCGTAAACAGGTGGATTATTTTGAAGTGATTAGCGGGCATAGGCGTTTAAAAGCTATGAAAGAGCTATTCGATGAAGGCAATGAACAATTCAAGAAGATACCTTGCAAAATAATCGCATCTACGGATGATATACAGGCAGAATTGCAACTTATATTGGCCAATGCAACGGCACGTGAATTATCGGACTATGAAAAAACATATCAGGCAGCGCGGCTACAAGAGTTGCTAAAGGATTTAAAAAGAAGCGGCTATAAATTTACCGGAAGAACAAGAGAGATCGTCGCGCAGCTCATGAATGTATCGTCTTCACAAGTAGCTCGCATGGAGAGCATCAATAAAAATCTCACGCCAGATCTAAAGGATGAATTTAGCGAGGGGAATATAAACATCACCACTGCATACGAACTATCGAAGTTGCCAGAAGAACAGCAACAAGAAGCAGCAGAGGAACACAAGGAAGGTAAATCATTAACGCCTACAATCGCAAAAGAAAAGCGCTTAGAGTCAGAGCAAAAAGAAAAACGCATAACGCACGAACTTAAAATCCATCCAGCGCCGTTTGAAGCGGTTTTAAAAGGACTGAAGACTTTCGAGTATAGATTCAACAATCGTTCGTATCGAGAGGGCGACACCTTGAAGCTGAATGAATATGATCCAGACAAAATGCTTTATACAGGTCGCGCGGTAGAAGCAAAGGTCACTTACTTACTGGAAGGTGGACAGTTGGGTATTCCGGAAGATTACGTCCTCATGAGCATTAAAAAAATAAGGTAAAAGGCAGGATTGAGCATTAACAAGAAAGGGTGATTTTTTATGGCAAAAGCAAAACCGGGCGACGTCATTGAATGGGAGGACAGGAAAACGAAAGTTGCTCTAACAGGCATAGTGCGTAAGTTGCTCGAAAAATCGGTCATTGTAGACATATGCGGAACGGATGACGCGACCGTCGTTTCGCATAAGCGTTACGAAATCATTAGCGAGGGAATCGATGCGGCTGCTGTGCCAACTAAACAGCATCCACACAGACGGAAATACCCTAGCAAACAAAAATAAGAGCGAGGGGGCTGGCATTATGTCAATTGCTCAGTTAAATATGTTTGATTATGACACCATCATAAAGAAAAATGACTGTATTTTTAGAAAAATTGATGCGCTGCAACCAGGGGACTCGTTATATGTTGAGGATATTAAAATCGAGCGCACCGAAAAGTTTTACATCGTGGAAAAAGAAATGGATTTCGAGGAAGTTTTTCGTAATGTAGAGCGCTGCTATGAATTTGTGAACCGAAATTTATTGGCGTTACCATACCAGGAGTTATGAAAGGAGCAATCAGATATGGAAGAGACGTTAACGCGAGAGGAATTAATTATGTACTTGCAAACTTTTAATGCAAAGAATTATGCAGATTCATATTTCGAGACGCTAACTGATGAGGAATTGCTAAAACTTTATAACGAAAAAATCGGAGGGTGATAGTTATGAATAGAGCAGAAAGACGTCGTTTTGAACGTGATTTAAAAAGCCCAAGAACGTCCGGCGGAAGATGGATTCAAGTATCTTCACCAGCACAAAAAAATTACGGACGCGGCTGGGTAAACGAAATGAATGTAGCATTACGGGAGGCCTGTATGCTTGAAATATTAAATAAACGAATGGTAACAACGAGGAAAGAACATGAATGCTATGGTTGCACTGGAATAATAAAGAAGGGCGAAAAATCTGTATATGTGCGCGGCAAAGAAGATTACCAGAGAGTTAATTTCCATCTACATCCAAATTGTCATGTTAAAGTGGTTAAACAAAAATTATTTATAGAAGGTTTTATAAAAGGTGCAGTCAAGTATGATGAAAATTCACTTGATGATTTTAGTTTAGATGAAACGGATAATGAGAATTTTTCATTTTGAAAGAAGGTGTGTTATGACCACGGTTGAAGAGGCAATTATGAATAACCAACAAATAATTGAACTGATAGTTGCGATTGCATCAGAGGTTGCATCTGAAAAAGCGATAGAAGAATACCAAAAGAAAAAGAAATCTATCGAGCAAGAAGAAAAAAACAAACGATTACACAATGTAGAAGAGTTGTTAAAAAGCTATATTATGCTGAAAGAATATGTGAAGCGTATTGACGAAAAAGCAAAAGCATCTATATCTAGTTCCGTTGTTATGAAAGAAACAGAAAGTTTGATTGAATTACTCGAATTTTCGGATGATATTGTTGGGGCGATTAAAGAAAGTTCGCAAAGAACTATAGTCATGATAAGGCATATGGACAGCGCTTTAGAAGCTTTGGAATTTATTTATAAGCGTGAAAATAATGAAAGAGACTTTAATATTTTGAAGAAGCGCTATGTAGATGCGACTATGCCAGCAGAATTGGCAGAGTTTTATCAATTCAACAAACGTACTATTCAGAAAATATTAAGCAGAGTAAGAGCGCGGTATTCAGTTTTATTGTTTGGTATATATGGGGTGAAGCTGGAATGATAAGGGCGCAAAATGGGCGCCACATGGGCATACCTTATGTGTTATGATGGTAGTGTGATATTTTTGTACACATCGCATGATCCATTTATTTTATGCACAAAAATAAAACGAAAACTATATCTTTTCCATAGTTGATTATGCGATTTGCTTTTTAATGTGAGGCAGTGGCGGAATAGGTAGACGCAATGATGGTTACGTAAAAGAACCGCTTTCCTAATCTGGGTTGTAACGTAGTCGCTTGATTCAATTGCGGGTAAACATCAAGCTTGCAAGGTTAGATTCCTTGCCTGTCTCTTAAAAATATTTCACAGTCGTACCATTTCGGTACGGCTTTTTATTATCAAAATTATATTACTGTTATCATCTTCCAGTTCATTTACAATTGTAAATGGATGGGAGGTGAAATAAATGTTTGAAGTAACATTATGTTTAGATGACCACGAAATGCTATCTTTTGAAACTTCCGATGCTTACGGAACGCTTAAATTAGCACAAGAAAGCGACATCGTGATTGGTGTTGAAGGTGTGTTTAAATACGATAGTCATAAGTGGAATAATTACACGGTTGATGGTGGTTATAAACAAGAATTGATTATTTATATTGAAAAAATATAAAGAATACATAAAAGGTCGTGCCAATTGCGGTACGGCTTTTTATTATATCAAAATTGTATCATTTGTTCTTATTTCCATTTCATTTACAATTGTAGGTGGATGGGAGGTGTTGATAATGAGTAAACATATTACGGGTGAATTAGAGTGTGGGTGCGGTAAAGTTGTGCGATGGATAATACCGCATAATATAAAAATGGATAGCAACGAAAATCCAGAATGGTATGCAGTAGGCGAACGTGTAGTTGTTGATAAAAATAATCAAGTTAAATGCGACTGCGGTTTAAAACATGATATTAAATAATACGATAAGTCTCACTCAATCGAGTGGGGCTTTTTATAAACCTTGTGATAATGTATTAATAAATACTTCTCAATGAAGAGGTGAAAAGATGAAATACTTACACAGGCTCATTTCCTTTTTCGGATATGCTTTAGGTGGCGCTGAAGCGTGTTTAAAATATGGATGCAAAGAATGTTGCAGCAGTAATCCTGTTGAACATATGAAGTTCCAACGTACAGACTGGATATCGAAAGTAAATGATAAATAATTTTAAGTCACGTTCAAACGAGCGGGGCTTTTTATATTGCTTGAAAGGGTGAATGAAATGGATAAAGAAGTAGTCTTAAAACCTTTAGAACGTTTAATCACTTTATTAAGAAACACTCAATATGAACCTGAAGCATTGAAGGTTAAAGAAGAAATCGATGAGCTTTGGGAAGAGGAAAAGTTTCAATTTTATGCAAACAATATTTGGGATTAATCTGTGGAAGGCGAGGTGAACGTCATGAGTAGATTCAATGTAAAACGTAGCTACAAACAATTAATGGCTGAACGTAATGCATTAGAACATTTTATCGCACACAAGAAAGTAACAACGCACACTGGAGAATTAACAGTAAGGCAAGTCGCTGAACTACGTTCTGATGAAGCTTTGCTTAAACAAATCAATCAAGACATTGAAAGAGCGCGTGAAGTACTTCAGATGGATTGTAAAGATGTTTACGGAAAGGCGAGGCGAACATGATGCGCATTCTAGGCGTAATAATGAACGTTTAAGCGATAAGGAGGAAATAGCGTGGCTTTTAATACAGTTGTTTCGTTTCAATGTAGTTGTGGAGAAATGTTAAGCACAACATTTAACACTGAACTTTTCAATTATCATCAATGTAACTGTTCGAAATGCGGAACAATATATGAAGTTTCGAGACCAGTTATCGATATACGAACGAACTTTTCAATAAGCGATAAAGTTTGGTTATTTGAAAATGGTTTCTCTGACGAAAAGGTAGAGATGCCTAAAGTTGACGAAAGTGTATTGCGAGCAATGCACGAACAATACCTCAAACAAGTAGCAGAAAACAGTAAACCTATTTTTGATTTGATAGAAGAAAGAGACGCAAAACTTAAGGCGATTTTAGAATCTGTTATGTTGCACTGTAATATTAAAATCGAAAGTCCAGAAGAATTTATGAAACTTTTAGAGCAACATGTACAAGAGCTTTCTTCATCAGAAAGAGCGGGAAGGTGAAGAGGAAATGAAACGACCGTATCAATTTAAAGCGCAATGCTTAGTTTGCGACCACAAAGGAACGGTATTGCACAACAGTAAAGAGGAATATCAGGAAGTGACTATTTGTCCTAAATGCAATGGCGCATTCGTTGATACTTGGAAGCTGCACAAATACCGAAACAACCAAATCGAAGTCATGATGACTAATCCAAATAAACCACCAAATATTAAACTGAATGGTCAAACTATCGAAGGTATTATCGAACTTCAATACAATTACGTAACAAAAGACGATGAATCACCAGGACAACATAATTTCATTGTTAAGTATTGTGATAAAGAATCGAATGTTGTTCGTACTGTCGGAACCAATAAAATTTGGAGGGATAAAGAATGAATGCAAACTTCATGATTATTGAATGCCAACAAGGTCATAGATTTAGGTTCGGATTGTTAGATGATGGATATAGCAAATGTCCTCGTTGCGATACCTTATTAGGCAATCCTTATTATGCACCACGAGAACAGGTGCAGCAGTTGACTCGTATCGGTCGAGCATGGCAAGAGAAGCATAGGGCTGAATCAAATAAACCTAAACAATCAATCCAAATCGACGTTGATATAGACACAAACAAAATGCAATTAAAGTTACGAGCAATTGCAAAGCACGCTGAAGCATTAGCAGATGAGTTAGATGCGATTGATAATGGTTGGCAATGTGAATGTGGTTCGACTGAATACACAACAACATTCGAAGATAACTTCCTTAAAGACAATGAGTGTAACGGTTGTGGAAAGAATTTTAGTTTCCCTATTGATGATGAACTACCAACACGCTTAGAAGGTAGTGAATAATATGGAACCAATTTATACAAAGTGCGACAACTCATGTGGACAAAGCTTTCATGTAAAACATTTAAAGACAGACAAACTTCATAACAATATCGAGAAGACATACTTCAACTGTCCTAATTGTGGATGTGAGTATGTCTGTTTTTATACAGACGATCAAATCAGGCAACTTCAAAATGAGCAACACAATATTAAAAACAAGCTTAAAAGAAAACGGATTAACATTTTCGAGAAAAACGGTTTAATGTTCAAATTGGATAAGTTGAACAAGGAGGTTAAAAAGTGTATGAGTTCACTTAAACAAGAGGTTGAAAAGCATGAACCAAAAACCTTTACGTCCATGTAACAAACCTGGATGCGGCAACCTTACGCGAAAAGGATATTGCGAATCACATTTGAATACCAAATCTGAAAACAATCGCTACTACGATAAGTACCATCGTAATAAAAAGCACGACCAATTTTATCATTCGGCAGCTTGGATTAAATGTCGTGATTATATTCGCATTCGTGATAACGGTTTGTGCCAGCATTGTTTAGCTGATAAACGAATCACAGTCGGTGTCATTGTGGACCACATCATCCCATTGTCTGTTGACTGGTCAAAGCGATTGGAAGAAGACAACTTACAATTGCTATGCGGTGGTTGTCACAACATTAAAACGAAAGAAGATTTACAGAAATACGGGAAATCATAGGGTAGCCCCCCTCCATTTCAATATAGAGAGGTCAATGCCCCTACACCGGTTGCCCGTTTTCCGTGCAGAAAAATCCGTTTTTGAAAAATTTTTTTATAGTAAAAAATCGAAAGTGAGGTGATAGCATGGCAGGGAGAAATAAGCAACCGTTACAAGTGATCATTGGAAAAGGTCGTTCCAATCATTTAACAAAAGACGAAATGAAAAGACGTCAAGATCATGAAGAAAAAATGAGAGGTCCGACAGAAAATATTGTTCCACCTTCATATTTAACTGCAGCTCAAAAAAAGGAGTTTGTAACGATTGCTGAAAAGTTAGTTGCATTAGATATTTTTAGTGAGCTCGATGTAGATACTTTAGCGCGGTACTTGGACTCTAAGCATCAATATTTGCAACTGGTAAAAGAGATGCGGAAGATGAAACCTACTATAACTTTAGAGGACGAAAAAGACGGGAAAATAATTCGAACAACGATAGCCAATGACGATTATCCGAAATTAGCACGTGTAAAAAGAGGGTTTTTCAGTGAGTGTCGTGCGGCTGCAACTGATCTAGGCCTATCTATCACATCTCGCTTGAAATTAGTTATTCCAGAACCAGTAAACAGACCTGGAAAGAGCGAAGCGGAAAAACGCTTCGGTGGTAGGCTGTGAATTGGGTATTAGAGCGCGTCTTTAATTACTGCGATGATATTCTAAACGGTCAAATTAATGCTTGTATAAAACATAAATGGGCAGTAAAACGCTTCTTAAAAGATTACGAGGATTGTCAAAATGATGACAGTCCTTTTTATTTTGATGAAGAAGTAGCAGAAGATTTTTATTGGTGGGCTCATGAATTTAAACACGTTGAAGGTGTATTAGCAGAACAAAACGTTGAATTAACTGACTTTCAGTTATTCATATCGGTTAATATTTTTTGCTTTAAAAAGAAACGTAACGGAGCACGTCGTTTTCGTAAAGTTTATATCCAGTTGGCCAGAAAAAATGCTAAATCACAGTTTTTAGCGATTGTGGGTTCTTATATTGCTTTTTTAGGTAACGAAAAACAGCGTATGTACATTGCAGGTTGGCAAAAAGATCAATCGGATGAGGTATATGTCGCTGTTCGAGATGGGATTAATTCTAGTGAACTTTTAGATGGCAAATGGAAAGAAGCTTACGGAAAAATTGAGGTTTTTAAAAATGGTTCTGTTATTGTTCCACTGTCTCGCGAAACCCGTAAAACAGGTGATGGTAAAAACCCATCTGTGGGCATTGTTGATGAATATCACAACCATTTGACATCCGAAATTTACGATGTACTGCAATCAGGGATGGTAGCACGTAAAGAGCCTTTAATGTTTGTCATTACGACAGCTGGTTTTGATTTAAGTCGACCGTGCTTTATTGAATATGAATACGTTAGTCGTATTTTGAATCCTGATGATGATACAGAAAACGATGATTATTTTGCCATTATCTGCGAACTTGATCCTGGCGATGACATTAAGGACGAAAGCAACTGGATAAAAGCAAATCCCATTGTAGCTACTTATGAAGAAGGACTTGAATCGATTCGTTCGGATCTAAAGACAGCGCTAGATGTCCCTGAAAAAATGCGTGCTTTTTTAACGAAAACTATGAATGTGTGGGTGGATATGAAAGAAGGAGGCTTTATTCCAGCTAACAAGTGGAAGGCTTGTGAAATTGAAGAGTTTGATATAAACGGTCGAGATGTTTATATCGGTGTCGATTTATCTAAGAAAATTGACTTAACATCTGTTGGCTATGTTTTCCCAACAGATTACGGTTTCCATGTTGGCCAACATTCGTTTATGCCACAAGATACATTGAATGAAAGACGCGCAAAAGATAAAGTACCATACGATTTGTGGGTGGAAGAAGGTTGGATGGATGTAACGCCTGGTGCAGTAGTCGATTATGCATATGTGGAACAATGGATAATGAATTTTATCAATGACTACGAATTAAATGTTATTCTCTTCTGCTATGATCCATATGGCGCTACACAGTTCGCGCAAAATATGGAAAATTACGGGCTCATCACTGTGGAGGTCCGACAAGGTTTTCCGACTTTATCGGAGCCTACAAAGGACTTCAGGGATTATGTTTATCAAAGTACAAATACGCATAAAAAAATCACTCACGTAGGCGACAAAGTATTGTCATGGGCGGTAGGCAATGCAATAGCTGAAATGGCAGCGAATGAGAGTATTAAGCTCTCTAAAGCTAAATCAAGGGAAAGGATTGACCCGATAGCAGCTATTATTACAGCATTTGTACAAGCACGGCACGCAACTGTAGAAAGTGGAGACGGAAACATCAGCTTCATTTCAATTCATGATTTATAAGAGGGAGGTGAGAAAGTGAAACTATGGCAACGTACTAAAAGAGCAGCTTACATGGCATACGCAGGCTGGAAAGGCGCAACATGGGACTTTTCGAATTGGTTTGGACGAACCTTTTGGGGCATCGATAACAGCCAATTAGCAACAAATGAAACAATTTTTAGTGTTATTACTCGTTTGGCCAACACATTATCAACGTTACCAATTAAATTACATCAAAATTATGATGTGGTGATGAATCAAGCAGCTGATGTTTTGATAAATGAGCCGAATCAAAATATGAGTTCGTTCGATTTTATAAATGCATTAGAAGTAAGTAGGAATGAACACGGGAATGGGTACGCGGTTATTCTTCGTGACATTCGATTACAACCGATGGAAATTATTCCATTGGATCCGTCATGTGTTACTGAATTTATCAATAAAGATGATGGCTCTTTGTGGTACGAAGTTCGTGGAGAATCAAAAAAAATGTATGTTCACAATATGGATATGCTTCATGTTAAGCATATTCGTGGTCCCAATCGATTGCGCGGTTTAAACCCATTGAAAGTATTGGCCAATACAATCAAGTATGATAAGGCAGTACAAGAATTCTCTCTTTCTGAAATGGAGAAAAAAGAATCCTTCATTTTGAAATATGCGGCTAACGTGGATGATGACAAAAAAGGTCGTATTATTAATGATTTCAGACGTTTTTATGCTGAAAATGGCGGTATTTTGTTCCAAGAGCCGGGTGTCGAGATAAATGATCTTGAAAAAAAATACTTTGCTTCAGATACGTTAGCATCCGAGAAAATTACTCGTTCTCGTGTTGCTAACGTTTTTAATGTTCCTGTTTCTTTTTTAAATGAAACAGATGGTGGTACTTTCGGAAGTAATGAACAAGAGATGATTCGCTTTGTCCAGATGACTTTATCGCCGATTGTACGACAATATGAACATGAATTTAACCGAAAAATGCTCACCAAAGATGATAGAGCAGCAGGAAAGTACTTCAAATTCAACTTAGGCGGTCTGTTGCGAGGTGATACTGCAGCACGTACTGCGTTTTATCAAATGATGTTACGCTCGGCAGGAATGAAACCTAATGAGGTTCGACAGTTTGAAGATTTACCACCGGACAAATCTGAAATGGCCAACACGTTATGGATTAGCGGTGATTTATATCCAATCGATTTACCGATTAGTGAGCGTAAAAGTACAACTACATCGGGAGGAGGTGAAAAAGAGTGAAAAAAGCAATCAAATATCCGTTAAATTTTCAGTTTTTTGGTCAAAAAAAGAAAACCTTTTTTGAAATTAAGGCATCTGCAAATGGTAAATCAGCAGATATTTTTATTATGGGTGAAATCACAAAGTATGCCTGGGAAGAGTACGGGGAAATGTCTTCAGTAGTTTTTAAAGAAAAGTTAGACGAGTGCGGCGACATTTCAACAATTAATTTGTATGTAAACAGTCCAGGTGGTTCCGTTTTCGAAGGAATTGCTATTTCCAACATGCTAAAGCGTCATAAAGCTCGTGTTATTGGCTATGTAGATGCTCTAGCTGCATCAATTGCGGGATGTATTGTTGCGAGTTGTGACGAAGTTCATATGTACGCAAATAGCATGTGGATGGTTCATAATGCGTGGAATATAGTTGCCGGTAATGCAAATGAGTTACGGAAGGCTGCAGATGACTTAGACAGGATAAATGAAACACAAATCGAAACTTTCATGGCGAAAATCGGCGATAAAACGCCAGAAGAAGAAATCCGAGCGTTAATGGATGTGGAAACTTGGCTTTCGGCTCAACAAGCATATGATTTAGGACTATGTGACGTAATTGAAGGGGCTAATAATGCAGTTGCTTCTATCAATAAGGAGCATATTGAATTATTTAAAAACGTACCAGATGCATTCAAAGCGTTAATCGATAGGACACAACCAGTTGCACAAATGTCAAATAAAGAAAAAGCATTACGTGAAAAAATTCTTGCAGATTCTAAGGCGAATCTTGCTTATTTAGAAACTATTCTTTAAAAAAAATGGAGGTATTTGCACATGTCAAATGCAAAAAAACGTTTATTAAAACAGGTTGCACAAAAAAATGCACCGAAATTATTGTTACCACAATTAAACATTCAATTTTTTAGTGACAAAACACTTTATGAATTAAAGCAAGCTATGGCTACAATCGGTCAACAATTAAAGAAAGTGGAAAGTGAGCTTTCTGCTAAAGCCATTGATCCATCTGCATCAATCGAAGATATTCAAGCGCAACAAAAATCTAAAGAAGATTTACAAGCTCGCTTTAATGTCATCAAGCAACAGCATGATGAATTGGAAGCAGAACAAAAAGCAAAATTTGAACAACAACAAGCAATGAAACAAGCAACTCTAGGCGGCATTGAAGATCCTCAACAAAAAGTAATTGCTGCCAAAGCAGAACTTATTCGAGCAACTATGTTTAATAAACCAATTTCTTCGGAAGTACGAGCAGCATTAGGGGACGATTCAAGTACTGGTGGCGGAAAGTTCTTGCCTAAAACGGTATCAAATGAAATCATTATGGAACCACTAGCAACGAACCCGTTGCGTGGGAATTCGGCTGTTACACACATTACAAATCTAGAAATTCCAAAACTTAGCTATACTTTAGATGATGACGACTTTGTTGCCGACAAAGAAACTGCTAAAGAACTTAAATTAACTGGTGATACGGTATCTTTTGGTCGTTTTAAATTTAAAGTGTTTGCAGGTGTATCTGAAACAGTTTTAAACGGCACTGATACGGCATTAGTTATGCATGTTGAAAACGCATTGAAATCAGGTGTGGCAGCAAAAGAAAAGAAAGTAGCATTTACGAAAACACCGAAAACAGGCGAAGAACATATGAGTTTCTATCGCACAGGTCCAACAGCGTTAAAGCGTGTTAAAGGTCTAACTAAATACGAAGCTATTATTAATGCATATGCAGATTTACACGAAGATTATCGTGAAAATGCGAAAGTAGCCATGTCAAAAGTGGACTATCTTCAAATGATTAAAGAATTAGCAAATGGAAATGCCTCGTTGTATGCTGCACAACCAGAACAAATTCTAGGTATGCCAACTATTTTTGTTGATAGCGCTACAGAGCCGATTGTTGGTGACTTTAACTATTCTCATTTTAACTACGATTTAGACGAATTATTTGATCGTGCTAAAGATATCAAAACAGGCGTTGAACAGTTTGTTGTTACGGCATGGTTAGACCACCAAATTAAATTAGCTTCTGCATTCCGAATTGCTGAAGTAGATACAACTCCTGTTCCTTAATCAAAGGAATAGGGGTTTTTATTTTACCGAAAGAAGGTGAATTAAGTGTACAAAGTGATTAATCGGTTCCAAGAGAAGAATCATGATGGCCATGTTTACGAGGTAGGCGATACCTATCCAACTGCTGGTAAAAAGCTAGTTAAGGCTCGTGCTGAGTTTTTAACGAAGGTTCATGGCAATTACGGAGTAGCGTTTTTAGAAGTTATTGAAGGACCTAAAAAGACGTCTGCAAAATTCAATACAGTACCTTCTACAGAAGAAAAGAGTGATGAATAATGACAACATTACTCGATGAATTAAAAGAATATTTACGGATTGATGGGGATGATGAAAATCAATCCCTTTCTACTTTTCTGCAAACGGCCATTTTGGTATTAGAAAACGCCGGAGTAAAGCAGCCTAGCAATTACTATCTGATTGTGGATGGGAAAGACATTTTTGCACAACATCGTTTGGCTATTATGATGCTGGCAACTCATTACTATGAAAACCGTATTGTCTATAGTAGTGGCAACAAAAATGCTAATGTATTGCCTTACGGTTTACAATCAATGATTTTACAGCTGAAGTGGGTGAATCCAGATGAATTATCAGCACAACAATAACGCAGGTCGCATGAATAAACGTGTAACTTTTTTTAATCCTCCTGATCCTGAAGTCATTAATGGTTGGCCAAATGAAGAATGGACTAAACATGAAACGGTATGGGCGGAGTTAAAGACTGCAAAGGGTTACAAATTATTTAGTTCTGATGCAACACAATGGAAAGGGAAATGTGTTATTGGTATTCGTTATCGCAAAGATATTCATGAAAATATGCGTGTGCGTATTGCGGACAAAACTTACGAAATGGACTCACCACCAGTTAACGATAATGGTGATAATCAATGGCTCACAATCTTTTTAAAGGAGGTACCATAAATGCGAATAGAAATGCAGGGGATGGACGCTTTAATACAAAATTTAATAAACCTGCCATTAGAAGAAGCCGAAGAAAACAAAGCACTCAATGTGGCAGCTAAAGTGGTCAGAGAGGCAGTCATTGAGGAAGCGCCACAAGATGAAAGAGAAAATCTAAATCATGCTTCGATTAAAAATAATATAAAGGCTAAACGTGCAAAAGATGGAGAAGCAAAAGTTCACTCAGGCGGCGCTTATCATGCACACATAGTTGAACTTGGACGTTCTGGAGGAAGTAAAGAAGCGATTAAAAATGGAAAACGACAAATCGTATCTTGGGGACCTACAGCACCAAATCCGTTTTTTACTCGTGGTTTTGAAAAGAGTAAAACAGATGCTATTAATGCGATGGCTGATGAAATCAAGAAGGCAAAAAATTTATGATTGATATTGTGGATCATGTTGTAAATATTTTATCCTCTACTGGTTTGTCAGTATCTTTTAACTCTGTTCCGACAGGTTCAAGTATTCCTGACCAATACATTACCTTTTTGGAAATTGTATCTAATCCAGCATTAGAAGCTGCAGATAAGGAATTTGAAACGAAACGACTGATTCAAGTTAATATTTGGTCAAAGCCAGATTATTATCAACTTGTAGAAGATGTAAAAAAGCTTATGGAATCAGCCGGATACGAAAGAACTTTTGAACACGATGTACCAAAACAAATGGGCGACTCGCACTTTAACAAAGTATTGCGATTCGTCTTTTTTGATGAATATTAAATTTAGGAGGTCATGTAAATGGCTATTACACCGGTAAATGAAAAAACTAAAAAAATTAGTTTAAAGCGTTTGTATTATGCTTTAATGACGGATGAAGAAGCTGAAACACATGCGGCTGATGTAAAAGTATTAGATATGCCTATTTCTCTTACTCAAACACCCAATTTTTCCGAAGCGTCCCTGGATGCTGGTGATCGAGTTGCTGATTCAGAAGCGCAATTAGATTCTATCTCCATTAGTGGAGAAGTAGCCGACTTACCGACAGAAGTGCAGGCTGATTGGTATGGTCATAAATTATCTTCGGACGGTGGGTTAATTGTGAGCTCAAACGATTCTCCACGCTTTTTAGCGATTGGTTATGAATCGGGCTCAAAGCTTGTGTGGTACTACAAAGCAAAATTTAAACCAGGTGAGGAATCAGCAAACACTCGTAAAAAAGGTGAAACAAGCTATAAGACTGATACATTCAGTGGTGAAGCTATTCCTCTTAAAACAGGCGAATTAAAACATGTCGTGGATACACGTGACGATGGCGTTACAGCAACACCGGAGACATTCTTTGCATCGGTTAAAAAACCTACTGAAGCAGTACCTATTCCTTAAACAAGAAGTCCTTTCGAGGGCTTCTTTTCTTTTTATCAAATTAAAGTGACTAACGAAAAGGATGGATGAATTATGCAAATTACATTAAAAATCGAGGGTAAAGATAAAACTTTTGTGAACGATTTTGTGCCAGCTCGATTATTACGAGAAGCGTTAAAAGTAAATGAAGATATGGCTAATAAAAAAGATGATGGTACCAATAGCGTTGCAGATCAGCTAGATGACTTGGCGGAATTTGCTGTAAAAGTATTTCAACATCAATTCACATTAGATGAGCTATGGGACGGTATTGAGTTGAAACAATTCCAACATGAATTATCAAGAATATTTAATGAAGTACTAGGACTTGGCGGATTAGCATTTAAAGGGAACGAAGATGAGGGAAAGTAAGTAGATTAACGCCATATCAAAGCGTCAAAAAGTTCTATCGGGACTTATTAAAAGCCGGTTATAAACTCCACGAGATAGACGCGATGGACATTATTTTTTGGTACGAACTATACGCAGATGAAGAAGAAATAGAAGAAGTCACAGCCAACGACATCGATTGGTTGTGATTTTTTATTTTGGCCAAGAAGGCGGTGAGGAATTATGGCGGAAATAGGTTCTTTAGCGGTCAGTTTATCTCTTAATGCGACGAATTTTAACGGTTCTATTGCTCAGGTAAATCGGCAAATGACAGCGATGGGTAGTGAATTACGGGCCTTGCAAGCGAGAGGGACAGAATACGAAAATTCACTAACAGGACTTTCACAAAAACAAAACATCTTATCACGATCATTTGACGCTGCAGGAATAAAGTTAGAAGAACAACGCCGACGATATGACCAGTTGGTAGCAAGCGGAACAGCAACACAGGCTCAAATTGAAAGACAAGCGAACGCAGTGAACCGTGCGCAAGCAAATTACAATCGCTTAGAACGTGAATTAGCCGAAGTCACAGAGCAATTACGTATTCAATCATCACAGTGGACCCAAGCAGGGCAACGTATGCAAGACGTAGGTGGTAAATTAAAATCTGTTGGCGATGGAATGGCTAATGTCGGTAAAAGCATGTCTATGTACGTTACTGCACCCCTTATAGCTATGGGAACAGCAGTCACAAAAACAGCTATGGACTTCGAAGCGCAGATGGATAGAGTAGGTGCTATTGCTGGAGCTACAGGCACCGAGATGGACCAGTTATCAGCAAAAGCGATGGAACTTGGCGCAAGTACTTCAAAATCAGCAACAGAAGTCGCGCTAGGTATGGAAAACATGGCGGCGATGGGCTTTGAAGTAAATGAAATCATAGGCGCCATGCCTGGAATCATAAGCGCGGCTGAAGCATCCGGTGCTGATATGGCACAGACAGCTGATGTTGTAGCAGCAGCATTAAACGCATTCCAACTTGAAGCGGGTGAAGCCTCACGAGTAGCCGATATTCTAGCACAAACAGCTAATCAATCGGCGGCAGATATTACCGATCTGCAATACGCATTTAAATATGCGGCTCCAGTAGCGCAAATGCTTGGTATTTCGATGGAAGAGCTATCGGCAGCAGTTGGAATTATGGCGGATAACGGTATGCGTGGTGAACAAGCTGGTACAACATTACGTGCGGCATTATTACGCTTAACTGATCCACCACGAGCAGCGGCTAATACGTTAAAGGATTTAGGTATCTCCATTACGGATGCAGAAGGGAAAATGCTTCCTTTCTCCGATATCATCGGGCAATTAGGTGATGCTACGAAAGGTATGGAGAATGCGCAAAAAGCAGCAGCTTTATCAACTATTTTTGGTACCGAAGCAGTATCGGGTATGTTATCCGTTATCGAAGCCGGACCTCAGAAATTCGATAAGCTTGTGGAAGGTTTAGAAAATTCAGCAGGTGCATCGAAAGAAACAGCTGACCGTATGAAGGACAACCTAAAAGGGGCCCTTGAAGAATTGGGCGGTAGCATTGAAACTGCCTCTATTCAATTAGGTAACACTCTTATACCTGTTATTCGAGATACTGCAGAATGGATACAGGGGCTCGTAGAAAAATTCAGTAAGCTATCTCCTGAAACGCAAAAAACGATTTTAGCAGTTGGAGGATTAGTAGCGGCAGCAGGACCTTTGCTAGTAATCGGCGGAACCATAATGAGTGGCATCGGTGGCCTTGTAACGACAGTGGGCGCTTTATCTACAGCGATTGGGACTGCAGGAGGGGCGTCAGCTGTGCTTGGTAGTACTCTAGCTGTATTAACAGGTCCAGTCGCATTAACTGCTTTAGGGATTGCGGCTATTGGAACAGCGTCAGTTGTTGTGGCAAAAGAAATGAATGAGTCCTCCATTCAAATACAAGATTGGTCAAAAAATGTTTCAGAAGCTACAGCAGAGGCAGTCGGCGGGTTTGTAAAAATATCTGATGATGTGGGGCAGTCGTTAAGTCAACTGCATTTGACATCTACAACAATAACCGATGAAATGGCAGCTGAAATGACATCAAAGTTTGATGCAATGCACGCTCAAATTGTGGAAGGCGCCAAGGTGAAGAATGAAGAACAAATGGAAAGTTTGCGTGGATTTTTTGCTAACTCTTCTGCGTTAACGTCTGATGAGGAAGCAAAAATATTAGAAAAACGTCAGCAAGCACATCAAACAGAGCTTGAAATTTTAGCAGCTAAAAATCAAATTGTGGCCGACATCATGAAGAAAGCATCGGATGAGAAACGAGAGCTCACTGATCATGAAAGAAATGTAATCAATAATATCAACGAGCAGATGAAAGAAGATGCCGTTCGTGTTCTTACTCAAAACGAAGTTGAGCAAAAAGTAATCTTAGAAAAGATGAAAGCGGACGCTAGTGAATTATCTGCACTACAGGCAGCTGAAGTAGTAAAAAATGCAGTTGAGCAAAAAGAAAAAGTTGTGGAAGAAGCGAACAAGCAATACGAAGAAGCCATCGCCAATATCACACGTTTAAGAGATGAAACAGGTGATATAAGTGCGGAACAAGCTGAACGGATGATTGCAGAAGCACAAAAGTCTCGTGACACAACGATTAAATATGCAGAAGAGATGCATGAAAATATTGTTTCAGAAGCTCAGGCGCAAGCAGGTGAGCATGTTGACCAGGTAAATTGGGAAACAGGCGAGATCAAATCGAAGTGGGAAGTCATGAAAACGGACGTATCCCAAAAAATGAAGAAACTTGGTTCAGATATCAAGCGTGATTGGACACAAGCCTATAACGATGCAAGAAAATCTGTGTCTGATATGAAAGATTCTGTTACATCTAGATTCACAGAAATGCGAACATCTGTTGAAACAAAAATGAGTGAAACAAAAACAAAAATTGAAACAAAATGGAAAGAGGCGCAAACTTTCCTGTCAAATATTAATCTAGCTCAAATCGGTAGAGATATAGTTGGCGGCCTTATAAAAGGAATTGGCGAAAAATTTGATGGTGTACAAACTAAAATCGAAGAACTGGCAGGGAAGATCCCTGATTGGGCTAAGAAAGTTTTGGGCATCAAATCCCCGTCGAGAGTTTTTATGGCCATTGGACGAGATACGATCCAAGGTTGGGAAATCGGTATGGCTGAGAGGGAAGAAAAACTCAATGCAGTCATGACGGGCTTAACAAACAACCTATTAGACATCACTGGTAAATATCAAAGTGAAGAAAAGAAAGTTATTGAAAAAGCGAATGCTGAAATAGCGCAACTAGAAAAACGATCTAAAGAAGATATCGATAAAATCTATCGAACAGCTGCATCTAAAAAGCGAAGCACTACTCAAGAAGAAAATATTAAAATTCAACGAATCCAAGAAGATGCAGCTAAGAAAATTGCTGATATCGAAAAGAAGGCTACTAAAGCTTCTTCTGAGTTGTTAAGTAAAATTCAAAAGGAAAATCTTGAAAAGATTAAATTGTATGTGCAAGATAAAAAATCTTTAGAAGAATTGAATTTAGAAGAAGAGGCGAAAATTTGGGAATACGCAATAAATCAATTTGCGGAAGGCACGAAAGAACGAGTAGAATCCCAAAAAGCGTATAAAAAAGCTATAGATGATATCAATAAAGCGGATTTAGAAAGCATTAAACAATATGTAACAGACAAGAAATCTTTAGAGGAACTGTCGTTAGTTGAAGAAGCACAAATTTGGGAAAGAACAATTGGATTGTTCGAAGAAGGTAGCAAAGAGCGAATTGAGGCCCAAAAAGCTTATCAATCTTCGGTACAAGCTATCAATAAAGAAATTACAGCTACCAACGTAGATTTCTCAAATCAGATTCAAAAAATAAATGAAGATTTAGCGAAGCAAGAAGAAACGTTAACAAAAGCTTATGTTGATGCAGTAGATAAGCGTGCGCAATCTTTAGTTTCTTTTAGAAGTTTATTTGACGAATTCAAAGTGGAAATCGATACAACAGGATCACAATTATTATCCAATCTACAATCCCAAGTCGGTGGCTTTAAAGAATGGCAAAAAGAAGTCGAGAAACTATCCGAGAAAGCAATCGACAAAGGATTACTCGAAGAATTACGTCAAATGGGTCCGAGAGCGCTTGGAGAATTAAAAGCATTAAATAGTTTAACAGATACTCAGTTACAACAATATAGCGCGCTTTACCAAGAAAAATCAGCATTAGCACGTAAGCAAGCCGAGTCCGAATTGATTGGTATGAAAACAGATACCGATAATCGAATTGATGAGTTACGTAAAGCAGCAACAGAAAAGTTAGATACACTTAACAATGAGTGGCAACAAAAAATTAAAAGCTTAACTCAGACGACAAGTACAGAATTATCTTCATTGAAACAAGTCGGTGTAGATGCTGGACAAGGCCTTTTAAATGGCTTAGGTAGTATGCAGGGTCCACTTGAAAATAAAGCTCGCGAAATAGCTGAATCCATTAAAAAGACGATGGAAGATGCTTTACAAATTAAATCACCTTCTCGTGTAATGAAAAAAATCGGCGTGCACGTTATGGAGGGTATAACGGTTGGCATGCAAAATGAATCCGTTGAAACTATCGCAGAGACAAAGAAAATTGCTGATAAAATCGCTGATTCTTTTGCGAATTTACAATATATCAATGTTGATGAGTTAATTACATTAAATCCCGATGCTACATCTAAAAAATTAGCTGAAGTGCATAACGACATACTTACTTATGACATGTTAACTTCTAAATCTCGTTTATCTATATCGGAAGACTTTAATAAAGAGCGCTTAAAAGTAGAAGAGAAACATGCTAACTTATTTGAGCGTATGGAGAAAAAGCGTCAAGAGATGATTGAAGCAGCGAATGAACAAATGACTAATGGTTCAATCATCGGTATGGATAGTATAAATAGGGCAATTGACTTTATGTTTTCTTCAGAGATGACAGATTATGCAAATCAACTTCATGAGGTTACAGTAGCGGAACAAAAAGCGTTACAAGAGTATGACAGGTATGCAAAGACAAAATTCGAAAAACAAAAAGAATTTGTGGAACTATCTAAGAAAACGAACGCTATTTCAAAAGCTGATGAATTACAGTTGTACGAAGAGTACGCAAAAATGTATGAGAAAGACTCTGAGCAGTATAAGTACTTCAACGAAAAAGCCGTAACAATTAGAACGGAAATAAAAAATAAACTTTTATCGTTAAACGATGAGTACGTAAATAAAATACAAGCTGCTAATAAAAAGTTGGAAGATAGCGAAAAGGCACTAAACGATCAATACAACCAAGCTTATACTAGTCGTGTTAATGCAATCAGAAACTTCATGGGCATGTTCGATGAATTCTCCGTCAAAACCGAGAAAACGGGTCAAGACTTAATCGGAAATTTGCAATCGCAAGTTGACGGATTAAAAGAATGGGAATCTGTCATGTCTAGTCTTGGCTCACGAATTAGTAACGAAGCGTTACTAGAAGAGTTGGAAGCACTAGGACCTAAATCTCTTGGTGAGCTTAAATCATTAAATTCTTTATCTGATGAAGAATTAGCGAAGTATGCAATGTTATACGAAGAAAAATTCGCCTTCGCTCGAAATAAAGCAGCAACCGAATTAGCCGGTATGCGTGAAGATGCGGATCAACAGATTGCGGATTTACGAGAAGAAACAGGGAAGCAGTTGGAACAATACCAAAATGAATGGGCTGCAGCTGTTGAAAATATTAGAAATGGTACAACAAGCGAATTAAAACAATTGGCGCAGGATACACCACAAATAGGAAGTGAAATTATCGCTGGATTGCAGAGCGGTTTATCTCAAATGACACCAGCATTAATTGCTCAAGCAAGTGCTATTGCAGATGCCATTAAAAATACGATTCAAAGTGCGCTCGATATCCATAGTCCGTCCCGTGTTATGCGCGGCTTTGGTGTTAACGTTGGTGAGGGTCTAGTGCTTGGCATGGACGATATGATGAGTAAGGTAGCAGCAGCGTCAAAACGACTAGCTTCAACTATAGAGGGCAATGCATCTATTAACAGTGGCAGCCATAGCAGTATTGATAATTCTAAACATTTTAAACAAGATGTAACCATCCACACGCATGATAGCGGTGCGCGTGAAATGGAACGTACATGGCGACGTATGGTATTCGGAATTTAGGAGGTGGCGACTTGATCATTAAAGATATGACAATCACGAATAATCGTGGCGACTCGATAATTTTCGGTCGTCACTTTTTTGTTCTTGATGATTTTGAAATTAGTGGATTAGGTGCAAATGTGAATATGTCTGAATCTACATCGGACGGTGCTCATTACCAATCGACAACCCTAACAACGAGAGATATTGAGATTCCGTTTTATATCAAAAAAACTAATGCAGAGCCTTGGTGGATTGAAGAAAAGAGGCAAGAAGCTTATAGAGTATGTAACCCGAAATTTAATCCAATGAGGATTGATTTTACTACAAAAGCAGGTGAAGCTCTTTATGTTAATGCAAATTTAACGGCAGCACCTATTTTTGCGAAAGGCTTTGAAAACGACAATAACAGGTGGCTTACCGGTCTACTGCAATTTGTAGCTAGTGATCCATTCATTTATGAAGCAACTTCAAGAAAAGTTGATATAGCATTGTGGGTATCAAATCTTGAGTTTCCTCTTGAAGTTGTGGAGGAAGGGGTTGAATTTGGCTATCGAAGCCCGTCGTTAATCGTAAATGTGTTAAATGAAGGTAGTGACTCATCAGGCATGTTTATTCGATTTTTTGCATTATCAGAAGTAATCAATCCGAAACTGCTGAATGTAAATACCTATGAGGCATTTAACCTTAATTTTACGATGCTACCAGGTGACGTAATTGAGGTATCAACTTACCGAGGAAGAAGGTCGATTATACTCACTCGTAATAACGTTAAGACAAAAATCTTTAACTCATTAGATTTTGCGACCTCCACGTTTCTGCAGTTGGAGCCAGGCGATAATTTACTACGCTACGATGCAGATAGTGGATTAGATTTTTTAGAAGTATCAATTGAATTCACACCGAAGAGGATTGGGGTGTAGATGTAATAATGATTGATTTATATGTATTTAACTTGCAAATTGATCTCGTTGGTGAAATCAGCGAATACAAACAACTCGAAATTGAACGTAATTATGACAAAGTAAGTCAACTAATTTTGCGTATTGCAAGCTCTCCAGAAGCAATTGAATTACTTCAGCATGACAATATTTTAACAACGCAAGATGAGGTTAATTACGGGTATATCATTGAACATTTCTATTACACCGACGAGAAAGAAACAGAAATCGAAATACACGCATACTCGTTGAATTATATATTGTCTTGGCGATCTATCATCGGCCAATTGAGATACAGTGGAAATGTAGAGGATTTAATCAAATATTTCATTAAAATGAATGCTATTACTCCAAGTAATCCAAATCGTATAATCCCGAACCTACGATTAGCTCCGAATAGCGTTATTCCAATAAATGATGAGAGCACGAAAATTGGAGGGGAAGTGTTAGAACACATCTTTGAGGTGTGCAACAAACATGAAATGAGCATTGATGTTTTATTAAATCACGAAGATAAAAAATTAGATGTTGTTACATGGCAAGGCGTTGATCGTAGTACTCTACAAGATGTCAATCCACACGTTATATTCAGTAAAGAGTATGACAATATCATTAGCCAAAATTATGTCCATAACAGAGTAGATTATAAAACAACTGCTATAGTTGCCGGAGAAGGGGAAGGGGCGAATCGTAAATATGTGATAAGTAATGATCAATTTAGCGGATTTAATCGACGCGAATTGTTTGTTGATGCACGTGACATACAAAGTGAATATTACGATGATAACAACAATTCTAAAACAATGTCGCCAAGTGAGTATAATCAAGCTTTAGAGAAGCGTGGCGATGAAAAATTAACGGAATTTCAAATCGTTGAAACATTTGAAAGTGAAGTGGATATGCACAGTCAGTTTACCTATGGTGTCGATTATGGATTAGGTGATCGAGTGAGTGCGAGGAACGATGAAATACAACGTATTATGCATCCTCGTGTTATCTCATCAACTTTAATAAGTAATAAAGAAGGGATTACATTAGGAATCAATTTTGGTAGTAATATTCCTACCATCTACGAGAAGTTTAAAAAGAAGGTGAAAAAATGACAATCTATAGCGGTATTTTTAATAGTGTTCGCGATTCCAATGGTGTTGGAGACCGTAAAATTAACGCATGGTGGATAGCGAAATACTTTAGTCTTTTTATCGGTAATGGCGTTTTTCCAAATCCAAGCACAAATCTACAAGTTGTGGAAGGCACAAACATGCAAGTCATCGTCAAACCTGGTGCAGGTTGGATTGATGGCTATTTTTTATATAGTGATAACGACCATGCTTTGACAATCGACCTTGCAGACGGTGTACTCAAGCGTATTGACCGTATTGTCATGCGACTAAATCATCTAAAACGTGAAATTGAGATTGTGGTCAAAAAAGGTACGTTTGCTAGTAATCCAGTTGCACCTGTATTGCAGCGTGATACAGATTATGTAGAGCTTGCTTTAGCTGATGTATTAATCAATAACGGTGCAACGCAAATCATACAAGCGAATATTACAGATACACGACTCAATAAAAGCTTATGTGGTATCGTCCACGGTACTGTAGATCAAGTTGATACAACAACTATTTTTAATCAATATTTAGCTTGGTTTAACTCTACGAAAACTAATGCCGAATTAGAATTGGCGGATTTCCAGCAAGCACTAGAAACGTCAATGACACAATGGATGCAACAAGAGCAAAGTGATTTTGAAACGTGGTTTTTATCCATTCAGGACATTTTGGATGAAAATATTGCAGCAACATTAGCAAGTCGAATGACGTTGATTGAAACAGATTTAGCAAACCATAAAAACGATTTAGCTAAGCACAGTCAATTTATGGACGGTAGTGTGAAGAAACAACTTACCTTCAGTTGGAATAACGAATTAAATTGTTTAAGAGTAGATATTAGTGAGGTGATATAATGACAGGGCAAAATTTCCCTTCATACGAGCAACAACAAGCTATTAAACAAGATACAGAACAAATATTGGCGCAGTTTCCTGTTAGCGGCGGGACTGATTGGAGTAGATATTCACCAATGAAACATTACTTGACGCCACCATCAAGTAATCAGGAAATAATTAATATACAAGGAGAGGGGTTTATAAATTGTTTGATATGTGCCACAACTTCTGGTGGGGGTGCTGTTGTTAAGACTTTGAAAATGGTTGTTACAATAGATGATATTGTCGTTGTAGACACAAACCAAACTTCTAGTCAAAGTAGTGGAGGATTCGGCTGTGGCATTCTAGATTCAACAACTGTTCGACAATCTTCAGTGAATTATACTCACGTTGCATTCGGTAATGGTTTTCAAAGAAACGCATCGCAAACAGAACCTATAAATGAAGTCAATTTTGAGACTAATAATTCTCAGGGAGAATTACCGTTAAGAACTGGATTATTACTTCTACCACATCCTATATTCTTTAAAAGAAATCTTAGAATAGAAGGTTATACTTTTGGAGGCGGCAGTAAAATATATCTAAGTGGAGGTTTGATTTAATGTCAGATATGTTATATACGACTAATATCTCAAAAAATGGAACTGTCGTAAAAATATTAAATGAATCAATCAATAATGTTGAAGATTTTGGTTCTTTAGAAACCCTATCATTAGAAGAAATGCAAGCAAAGATTTTATTAAACACGGAAATGATTTTATTACAAAAAGAAATTGGGATTTAAGGAGGAAAACTAAATGATGGTATATAAAGCTGCTAAAATCGTTATTAATTCTGGTAATTATAACTATGAGTCTATGGAATCAGATTTATCGTTATTTTTAATGATGAAACGTATCTCACAAGAACAATACGTTGAGCTAATCGGTTTAATGGACACTCAACAAGCACAGTAAACGCAGCAGTAGCTAGCGTTATTTTTTATGTCGTTTTGGCAGGAAATCCTCCCTTTTTGTCGAAATTAATGTAGTTAGTAGATAAAGAAAAGGGTGGAAAAATATGAGTAATGACGAAAAAGAAGTTCTTAAAATTATGTACGAAAATTATTTAGAGTCAGGAAACGATAGTGTAACTATGACTTTATTTTCAAAGCCAGCATTAGTGTTATTAGAAAATCGCGGATTAGTTAAAAATGAACCCGAAATGCCTATGGGGATTATTACAACATTAACTGCAGCTGGTAAAGAGGAAGCAAAGAATCTATAAATACAAAACCTTTCACATTAACTTGTGGAGGGTTTTTATAATACCCATTCGTTCCAAAATGCTTAGTAAGTATGAAATCAATTAAATAGCATAAAAATGATAACACCTGGAGAGGTGTATTTTTTTTATGGATGAAAGGAATGCTGATTATGAACATGGTCGAGTTAACAGATGATGAGTTATCAGTAATAATGACCTCATTGCAATACACAATTAACGGTCTTAATAAATATATGGATATAAATGGGGAAAGTAGTTTAGATAGTGTAACATTGCAGGCAGCAGAAGAAATGAAAGAACTCTATAAAAAAATAGAGTCAAAATATTATTAAAGGATTCCCCCTCTGATAAGTAGAAGTAATTTATTGGAGGGGAATGATTTTATGCATAATGCAATCAATACACTAAAAGATATAATCGGATTAGATCAAATAGAAATAGTAGAGGTACTTGGCGAAAGTGTACCTGATATGACTCCAATGCTAGGAAGTATTCTAACTAACATTAAAATTAAAAGATTGGCAAAAAGATTGACTTTGGTGGAAACTGAACTTAATCAAATTAGGGATAGAGTTGCTGAAGAACCAAATCAGGAAAAAGTTGAGCAAATGAAAGATTTTGTGTTACCAATTTTTTTGCAGAAATTATTAGAAGAAGATGAGGAACAAAAAATAAAATATGTAGTGAATTCTATTAAAAGATTTGCTGAAGAAGATGTATTGAATGACTCCCAATTGATATTGATATTCGATATTTTGGATAAGGTAAGATGTATTGAAATTAGTTATTTAAAATCTTTAAGGGATAATATAGAATTTTTACCTGGAGTGGAAGCTAGCCCTAATATTGTCACGTTTATCGAAAATAAACTTGAAGGGATCGGTCTCCTCCATATAGCTAACTTGGGTAAGCTTATAGCTGATCCTGATGCTGGAGCTCCGGCTGTTAGTTTCTCGGAAAAGACAGAAATTTCAGAACTGGGTAAAGAGTTTTTAAATTTCATTAGAGAATAAAGTTTAGTCATACCTCATTAAAGGAGATTTCATCCTTTTGTTGAATTTAGTAGATGAAAGGATGATTTAAATCATGGATGAAAAATTTAAAAGTTTTATTGGGACGCATATTACAGCTGTTGATTTTAGAATACTTGCTTTGAGTAATCTTCTAATGAAGAAAGGAATTATTACAGAAAAAGAGGTTCAAGATTCATATAAAGAAGTGTTTAGAGTTATGACTAATTTGGATGAAGTGCCGGAAGATATGACAGAAGAATTAAAGGCATTTTTGAAAAACTTCTTTCAACTAGATTAATACAAATTTTGTGAGCACATCCAATCGTGGTGTGCTTTTTATATTGCATCAAGACCCCAGCAACGCACTGTACCGAGCAGTGCTATTTTTTATGGTCAAAATCTTATTAGAGGTAAAGCTCCTTTATTGTCGAATTGAAGTAGATGGAAAGGGGGAATATTAATGATTTGGGAATACAAGACATTCACTTGGAATTCAGCAAACATCTTTGATAGAGAAGAAGACTTAGAAAATAACTTAAATGTTTTAGGTAAACAGGGATGGGAAGTAGTGAGTGCTATTAACACAAAGTTCCGTTGTGGAGATAACGGTACAGAACAAACAGATGAAGTTGTCTTTTTATTAAAAAGACCCACGGAATAGTTTTTCAGTTCGCTCACTTGATAAAACTTTTAATCCAAATATCTAGAAAATTGAAAGGATGCGCATTTGCGTGTCCTTTTTATTATGAAAAAGGAAGGTGTTTTATGAAAACAGACACACTATATACATCACTGGTAGGCGGCTCCATGGCATGGGTCGCTTATTTTGTTGGAGGCATTGACCACTTAATTAAAGCGTTAGTTATATTCATGACTATCGACTATACACTTGGCTTTATGGTTAGTTTGCTCTTCAAGAAAACGGAAAGTAAAAAGATGTTTAAAGGCTTAATAAAAAAGACGGCAATGGTATTGATGGTTATTGCTGCAGTGCAATTGGACAATGCAACAGACAGCGGTAGCTTCATGCGTAATGCGATGATTCTATTCCTAATAGGGATGGAAGGTATTTCGATGATTGAGAACTTAGGTAAACTCGGCATTAAGGTGCCGCAATTTTTATCAAGAGCATTCACACAATTACAGATGGAAAACGACGACAAGAAAAAGGAAGGTGAAGATAAATGATTACAATCAGTCCAGGGCATTGGAAAATCGGTACAGGCGCGAAAGACTTAATAGATGAAGTAACAGAAGCACGCAAAGTTGCAAAGTGTGTAACAGAAATTTTACGAGCAGCTGATGTAGCTGTAAATTATATTGAAGATAATGTTTCTAAAAATCAGCAACAGAACTTATCTTACCTTGTTACGCAACACAATAAATCATCACGGAAGTTAGATGTGAGTATTCATTTTAACGCTTCAGCAGGTCGCCAACAACGAGGTATCGGTACAGAGGTGCTTTATTACGATGCAAAAGATTTAGCGGCTAAAGTAAGTAAAGTTATAGCGGATGTATCAGGTCTAATTGATCGCGGTGCTAAACAACGTAAAGAGTTAGCATTTTTAGCAAATACGCATAAGCCAGCTATCTTATTGGAGATATGTTTTGTAAATAGTACAGTCGATGTCGCTATTTACAATCGAGATTTCGAAAAGATTTGTTATGCGATTGCAGAGCAGTTAGCGGGATATGTTGGTAAATCATTAAAGCCTTCCACAACTACAACTGCGGAGGTCAAACCGACTGCTCGTAATTTAAATATTAATAGTGCGGCATTGAATGACGTTGCAGATACTATTTTAGCAAGTAAGACTCACCGTGAAACTATCGTAAATTATGCAATTGAAGAAGGTTCACATGAATCGTGGCGCAAGAAATTAAATGACCTAACAATTACAGATGATGAAATTTTAGTGTTAGCTGCTAAAACGGTTATTGATATGAATAAATAAGTACAAGCCCGTTACCTAATTGGTAGCGGGCTTTTTTTGCGCTATATATACATATTTTGGTATAATGTAGTTTGATTTCAAGTTTAAAGATGTGCAAAAAAGGATGATAACTCGTGGATGGTTGGCCTGGTCTCATAGACAAATAAATTAAATAGGAGAGGATGGAATTAATGGAAAAAACATTATTAAATTATTTACCTATTATAGTGGCAATTGTATCGGCTACCATAGCTTATGTTTTAGGAAGATTAAGCGAGAAGAAAAAAAATTTAAATAAAATGGTTGAAGACAGTATACAAGTTCAATATTCAAAATTACTTCAAGAGATTATTAAGCTAGAGCGCTTGGAGGAAGATAAAATAGAAGGGATAAAAGAATTTCTTAGTAAAGTAAATGATGATAATGAAATCTATAAACTTTATCATAAAGAAATTAATTTTCTCTTATTAGAATTAAATATGATGATAAAACAAAATGCTATTGATGATAGAAAGTTAATGGAAGAATACAAAAAATTAACAATAATGATAGAAGACGAATATTGGAATAGACTATTGGTTTGTATGAAAGATTTGAAATGGCATGTGAATCAGAATGTAACTAATAGATGGGTTAGCGTTAGCTTAAACGCCTTATTTAAATTGAAGGACTTTTTGGAATATCTAAGTATTCTAGCTACTTTTTTATTGATAATGATGGTATATGACCAGTATCTTCAAACTAACGGGGCTAATCTTTTTAGTGATAAAATGCAATTTAATACGGGGTTAATTTCTATTTTTATATTAATAATTTATGTGCTTATATATATTACTTATATTACGGTTGCTGATAAGAGAATATCGAAAAAGCAAAGATTGTTTAAATAACTTTATTCTATGATTTTTGTTGAAATCTTTAATACCATCAAGGTTTCGCTAACGTTTTAAAAGATATCAATTTATAGCAGTAAATATGAGTTTTTTATTGTTCGTACTTAATTATTTAGTTACGTTTAAAGCTATATATCTTAAATATGTAGAATCATCAGAAGAAAAGGTCACTCAAAGAGGGTGGTCTTTTATTAATAATAGAGAGATACCATATACATAATAAATCGCTAGAAAATTAAAGCCCTGACACTGATGTGGAGGGCTTGTTTGTTTATTTTAAATTATCAATAGCGTATTGAGCTTCTTCTGGAGTGAATTTTTCTCCGTATTCTGAAATCAATTGATCATAAATAGCCGAATCTGACATATTCATCATTTCTGCGTATGATTGAGCTTTTTTCAATGCATTTTCTTTCCAATCAAAAACAATGTTATCGATAGCGTATTGAGCAGCCTCAGCAGGGAATCCCTCGCCATATTCCGATGTCAATTGGTCGTAAATACCTGCCTTTGACATATGCATAGTTTTAGCGTATGACTCAGCTTTTTTCAAAGCCGACTTATGTTCTCTAGGGACACTTTCCTCTTTAGCCTTAGCTTCGGCTTTAGCTTCGGCTTTAGCTTTGGCTTCTGCATCTGCTTTAGCTTTAGCCTCTGCTTCCTCTTTGGCTTTCTGTTCAGCTAAAGCTTTTTCTTCAGCTTCTTTCGCTTCACGTGCAACCTTTTCTTCTTCAGTTTCCTTTGGTTCTTCTTCCTTTTCTTGTTGCTCTGCATCATTCGCCGAGGTAGTTATGACTTCTTCGTCTTTAACTGTCTCTGATGGCTCAGAAGTTGAAATAAACGCTACGAACGAAACTACCATAACAGCTAAAGAGATACCTGTGAATTTTAATTGCTTTTTGCCTTTAATGCTATCCTTTTTAACAAATTGTAGAATCGCTAAAACAGCAAATACAAAAATCGCAATTAAGCTTAAACCCCAAATAATAAAAAATAAGCTATTCATAATATTCCTCCTTTTAACCATTTTAGGTAATAAATTGGTAATTGTACATAATAAAAAAACAGACAACTTTATTTGTCGTCTGCTTCTTCTATTGTAGTGAATAATTCTCCGATATCTTTTACCTCTAAAGCTACCATAATTTTTTCCATAGCTTCTTTTGGGTACATCTTTATTTTGTTATTAACAATCTCACTGATCAAACGTGTGGTAAGTCCTGTTTTTTCAGCTAAATCTTTTTGACTCATATCACGCTCTGCTAGAAGTACTTTTAATCTCGATTTTAAATACATTCCCACACCTACTCTCATACGAATTAGTTAATTAAATTATAAATCAATAAATAAAATTACGCAATTAGTAATTGACATTACGAATGAAGTAATTTACTATATGAGTAACAATATTATTTATAAAGTAATTTTATTATTTTTAAGTAAATAATAATGGGAGGCGGAATTGAAGTGAAAACAAAAGAAGAAAAACAATTAATGCAGTTACGCTACTTAATCAAAGAGTTTTATCCACATGCACACGGTTTTTATGTGGATGAAGTGGAAGAAAGAATTTACTTCACAGATTTATATGACGGCTACGAAATGCAAGCACGTATAGATCGCGAGCAAGAAGAAGTGACGTTCCAATATCAACAAGGTGAAGATTGGTATTTAGCTGATACGGCATCGTTTGAAGAAGTTAATGAAGTCAACGAAGTCCCGATTTTTTAAAAACTGAACAGCTGGTATTAAGTCGATTAGTACCAGTGATTGAGTTTTTAAAAATTTAAAAAGCGAGGTTATTCGAAATGATTAAAGTAAAAGTATTGTTTGTTGATGGTTCTGGATTGAAGGATCGTGAGGAAGTGTTTTCTACAACAGATAAAAAAGAAGCTGCTCTAATGATAGTGGAGAAAATGACAATTAAAGAAGTAAAATATCTGCTTAGCTTTGAATTTATAAAAACAAACAATGAACAAGAAGATTATTGTAAAATCTGCGGTACTTGTTTAACGGTTGACGATGACCACAAATTCTTATGTACAGAATGCGAAGCCATTTAAAAACTGAACAGGGAGCATCATTGATTGGTGCTCTCGATTGAGTTTTTAAAAATTATTAGGAGGTATCCACCGTGAACAAAGTCAACGAGCTTAAAGCAAAATTAGCAAAGCATCAAGCGTTTTATGATGGGAAACAAGCTGAATATCGTAATGCAGAATCAAAGTCATTACACCGTTTAGGTAGATTAATGGATTTAAGTAATTTAATCACGAAGCTGATTATGGAGCTTAACGGTGAAACGGCAACTGAAGCATTTAGCGATGGTGAAACATGCTGCATGTGCGGAGAGCGATCTAGTGAATTAGTGGAGCGTCAAGATGGTGATGTATTTTGCGAGGTTTGCCATACAAAGCACTGTGAACATATCAACAATGAGACTATTCCAATTCGTGGAACATTGGAAGCCATAACGGTATGTCACGATTGCGGTAGGGAGTTATAAAAAAATACAGGTGAACAGAAAGTGAGGTGAGAACGATGGCATTTGAATACTTAGCGGCATACGCAACATTTGATTCAGTTTCGGATATGGATGCAGCTGTAGAGCAGCATATCCAGCAACATTATTTTGGGTTGACAGAGAGTGAGCGTGCCATCGTTTTCAAGCTTGCATCACACGCTCTGGACTATCCGGGAGCATGTCACCTTAAAGCATCTACAATCGCTGATTCATTACAGATCAGTACTAAGACAGTTTATCGTAGCGTAAAGAAGCTGGTTGAGCTGGGCATCATCGAAAAGGTTGCTTCAACTAAGCTTAACGGTATAAAAGGGGCTAGTATTTATCGCATTTTACTTTATGTCCCATCGAGCGTGTCTCAACGAGTAACATCGGTTGAAGTCAATAACGACGCGGTTTGCAGACAACAATCCGAAAATCAACCATCTAATTCTTTTAATCTTTTAAGTTCTAAACAAGCAAGTAATAATTTATTTGATTTAGAAAATGAATTGGCTTTGCAAGCAGAAAAGAAAAAAGAATACATGAATGAGTACCAGCAGATGTTATTTGATTTCATGCATTCGTTGCCATTGGTAGATAAGTTGAAGGATGAATTGCACAGAGTCGTGTTAGCTGCACAAGTAAATTCTGTAGAGGACTTTATAAAAGCTAAAAATGTTCTATTTAAAATCGCTATGGATATTAAAGAAGGTACTTTAACGGTATCGAGTACACTACGTGCTGTGTTTGTAGGCGCGTATAGAAATGCTGTAGAACGTTTAAATAAGAAGGTAATCAATTTATCATCCGTGCAGGACAAAACGCACAGCGAGCGTCCAGTGCCTTTTTATGATTGGTTAAATGAGCGCGAAAATGATGCGTCTGTTGTTAATAATCATTCACCAATTGAAAATTGGTTGGTGTGGTAAAAGGGATTTCGTGTGCCCGATGTAGTGCCCGTTTGATTGCTCAGCGGGAATGAAGGTGGGCAACGATGAGTTATTGTCACATCAAGGCTTGCGCATTATTTTCGAAATGCCTACTTTGTGCAACTCTTACTTGTAGTAAGAGAACCGTGGCGCAAATGGTTTTTAAAGTGGATTTAAAAGTGAAGTAAAAATCACGAAAAAATTCTTTAAAAAATTTAGAAATGAAAAAGATGGAGAAAGGAGATCGACTTGCTCTTTGAAATTTTAACAACTGGTTTGATGGGCGGAATTGCAATCAAGGCTTATTCTAAGCGAAAAGGGTTATCAGCAAATGACAGCGGAAAGATTCAACGTATTATGTCTCTTAGTGGATTGAATGTACGGGATGGGAAAGACACTTTGATGACGCAACTTATCAAAAAGAAACAACACGAATGGGGCTGGGAATACAAATATCGCATTCCTCTTGGACGGTCGTTTAGCGACTACGAAGCAAAGCAAAAAGTGTTAGAAGATGGCTTAAATAATCGTCGTAAGCACATCACGTTGTCTGATTTGCGGCAATTAGATGTAGATCGTGCTATCATTCCGCAACTCCAAGAAATCCATAAGAAAAAATTAACTGAGCAAAAGGAAATTGAATTGTCCTATGACGGATTACTTATTGTTCGTGTATATGATAAACCACTAACTAAAGAAGTGTCATTCACATCAGGGACAGCTTGGAAAGTGCCTGTAGGTGTTACCAGGGCTATGAATGATTTTAAGTATCATGATTTCGAAAAGATACCTCACCTAGTGCTTGGGGGTGCTACGCGATACGGAAAAAGTAATTTCATTAATTCTTTGATTTGTAGCTTGTTGCAAAGTAAATCGGAACACGTAAATCTTTACTTAATCGATCTCAAAGGCGGGGTTGAGTTGTGCGATTACGAAAACATCAAGCAGACTGTTTCGATTGCATACGAAACAGAGGAAGCCCTTCGTAGTTTGCAGAGGGCTTATGATAAAATGCGTGATATTCAACGGAGACTTAAACGATTAGGTAAAAAGAATGTGCAAGAAGCGGGTATTAAAGAGCGCCATTTCGTCATTATTGATGAAGTCGGAGAACTAAATGCTGCAGAAGCTGTCACAAGGGCAGAAAAACAATTAAAACAAGAATGCCAGACGATTATGTCGCAGATTGCAAGGCTAGGTGCTGGACTAGGTTTTAGATTGGTCCTCGCAACTCAATATCCAGTAGGTGATGTTATTCCAAGACAGGTAAAACAAAATGCAGACGCAAAGCTGTGCTTTAGGGTGCAATCAGCAGTTGCATCAAGGGTTGTATTAGATGGCGAGGGAGCAGAGTCTTTACCAATGATTAAGGGACGTGCCATTTATCAAACGGCAGATAAACGTGAAATACTACAAACCCCATTAATTACACCACAAATTATCCACGATACTATACAGCCTCACATAATTGACAAGGAAGGGGAACGCGTTGAAGAGGCAGCTATCAAACCGAGACGAACAGATACTGTTACTTTTGAGGAAATTTGATTTCATGACGCGCGATCAACTTAACCGATATTTCAAATTAGGCAAAAAAAGAAATACCAACCGGATACTCAAAGACCTATCTGATTACCTAATGTGCATACGAGGTGAGCACCAAAGTGTATATTACCTGAGTAAAATTGGCCGTGAGTACGTTGGTTGTGATAAAGTGCGCCGTAAAACAAGTCGAGTGCAGCATACCGTTATGCGTAATGAATTTTGGTTGTTCTACAAGTGCCCGATAGATTGGAAAAATGAAGTCAAGATTTCGGACGCAAATACCTCTGTGGTTGTAGATGCTATGTTTTCGAGGAATGGATTTCGGCATTTCCTTGAAGTGGACAATATGCAAACAATGAAAGAGAACCGAGAAAAAATTAAACGTTACAAAGAGCTAATGCCAGGCATCGTGAAGCAAATCGGTTATTATCCGACACTTATTTGGCTTACTACGACAGAATTAAGACGTAAGCAACTGGAAGTTTCGTGTGAAGGGCTAAAATGCCAAGTGTACACACTAGACGAAATTAAATAAGGGGGAAGCGAAATGTTCTTTAAAAATAAAACGAGAGTAGTTGCAGCTGGAGAACAAACGGATTTTACAGAGCGCTTTGAAGCATTAGATAAAATTAAAGAAGAGTCTAGATATGCTACTCGTAAAGATTTGTTGATTATGAGTGGGATTCCGACGGTCGGAGCTGTTGGTCTATTCGCGTATAACAAGGCTGCTAATACGCTTCCTGTAGCAAATAGCGCGGCAACGGTACAAAGTATACAACAACCGATTCAAGCGCCTGTAGAACATATTACACCTCTTGTTGATTCATACTCTTCTATAACCATTCCAGTTAATGCGTCTGTCCAAAAAACGGGCCTAATCGCAGACACGTCGTTGGAAATGCTTGCGACGATACTAGATCCAGTCATACAAATATTAGTAGCAATATCGTTTCCGGTAGCTAGCGTAATAATGGTTGGGGCCTGCTTCTTTTTCATGCTCGGAAAAGGCGAGAAGGCGTGGACGATGATTATGAATGCTGGTTTGGGCTATGTGCTAATACAGCTATCACCACTGTTTTTAGACATACTACGTGTTATCGGAGAAGCTGTTTAATATAAACGAGCCTAAACTAAAAAGTTAGGCTCATCATATCTATTTATGCTATTATAAGACACGTTGATAAATTTGAACTGTAATTGAAAGGATGATATAGATTATGAGTTACGAGCGTCCGAAAACCGTATCTCTATATACTTTAGGTTGTAAGGTAAACCATTACGAAACAGAAGCGATTTGGCAATTATTTAAAGAGCAAGGCTACGAGCGTAACGAGTTTGAACAACAAGCTGATGTTTATGTGATTAATACATGTACCGTAACAAACACAGGCGATAAAAAATCTCGCCAAGTCATTCGTCGTGCCATCCGTCAAAACCCTGATGCTGTTATTTGTGTAACAGGCTGTTATGCACAAACATCACCAGCGGAAATTATGGCGATTCCAGGTGTCGATATTGTCGTCGGTACACAGGATCGTCATAAACTATTAGGGTTAATCGATCAGTATCGTGAAGAGCGTCAGCCAATTAACGCTGTACGCAACATTATGAAAAACCGTGTATATGAGGAGCTAGACGTTCCTGCCTTTACAGACCGTACACGTGCTTCTTTAAAAATCCAAGAAGGATGTAACAACTTCTGTACATTTTGTATCATTCCTTGGGCACGTGGGTTGATGCGTTCGCGTGATCCGCAAGAAGTAATTCGTCAAGCACAGCAACTAGTTGATGCCGGTTACCTAGAAATTGTGTTAACAGGTATTCATACAGGTGGCTACGGTCAAGACTTTAAAGATTATAATTTAGCTCAATTATTGCGTGATATGGAAGCGAATGTGAAAGGGTTAAAACGTTTACGTATTTCTTCTATTGAAGCGTCCCAGTTAACAGATGAAGTGATTGAAGTATTGAAAAACTCGAATATTGTCGTAAACCATTTGCATATTCCAATTCAATCTGGTTCAGATACAGTATTAAAACGTATGCGTCGTAAGTATACGATGGAATTCTTCTCAGAACGACTGCGTAAATTAGAAGATGCATTACCAGATTTAGCGGTAACATCGGACGTCATCGTTGGTTTCCCAGGTGAAACAGAAGAAGAGTTTATGGAAACGTATAATTTCATTAAAGATCATCAATTCTCAGAATTACACGTATTCCCGTTCTCACCACGAACAGGTACGCCCGCAGCACGTATGCAAGATCAATTTGTCGATGAAGAAGTGAAAAATGAACGTGTACATCGCTTAATTACATTAAACGATCAACTGGCAAAACAATATGCTTCTCGCTTTGAAGGGGATGTATTAGAAGTGATTCCAGAAGAACGCTTTAAAGATGGCGATAACGAAAATCTGTATGTAGGCTACACGTCTAACTATTTAAAAATCGTCTTCGAAGGTACGGAAGATATGATTGGGAAACTAGTTAAAGTGAAAATTACAAAAGCAGGCTATCCATACAACGAAGGACAATTTGTGCGTATGTTAGATATGGTGGAAGCTTAAATTGAATAGCAATAAATTGTATTTTATCCCACGTAAAGTATGATTTCATTAGTTTGTCACCTCTCATGACTGAGTTTCTAAGTTATAGGAGGTGACATTTTTTATGCAAAGGAGCGTGTGATATTTTAATAAAGATTTATTCTACCTTAATATGTATTAAATTCGTGTCGATTTTTAATCGCTTTTTTAGTTCATCTGTAATGTGAAAGGAGAACTGTTGTCCAACTTTTACATTTGCTAATTCGTAACCTCGTGCGGTATTAACAGTCCCGTCTAAGGCAATAGGCTCCCAATTTGTAGTATCAAAATTTAATACATGGTCAATATAGTTTCCGGTAATGCTTCCTTTAGCAACCCATTCTTCTGGTAAAAAATCGCTCCCAAAAAACATTTCAGATAGTAAAATTGTAATATCCCCTTCTGAAATCGTTAATTGCCCATTTTTAGGGATGGATTGTTCGTTTACTTTTAAATCATAGGAAAACTGATTTTGTGACAATGCTAGCATTTCTTCATCTGATAAATTTTCCATTATCTGCTTCAGCGCTGTGACTAAATATTGATGGCGTTCGTTTAAAACTTCATTTTCTATTTTTAATGATTCAATTTCACTTTCATCCACTGCAACTTCATCTACTATGTTTTTAGCCGGTTCTTCTTTTTGCTCATTACTACAGCCCACTAATAAAAATAGCATGAGTGTTATGACAGGAAGTAATAATTGTTTCAACATTTTTATCCCCCTCTAAACATTTTTAAATTAGAAATGTTCCACGTATGTAAGTATAGCATATGTTTTGGAATAAAAATGGAAAAAACTTATGTAAGCGTTTAGTGAAATCGTTATAACAAAAGCACTTGCCTATATAAGTTTTGCTCACATAGGCAAGTGCTAGATTAAGTGGCTGTTTCGAGCTTGTAAGTTTATTTTTTGACATAATGTAATTCGATAAATTGATTATAAATATGACTTCCTTGTAATTTCCAAACGGAAGTGTAGTTCCCTTCTGGAAATAGTGGGATGCCTTTTCCTAATAAGACAGGTGCTACTGTTACAATCATTTCATCGATTGCATGGGCTTCTAAAAATTTGGCGATTAGTTGACCACCGCCCACAATCCAAATGTCCTTGCCTTCTTCTGATTTTAAGCGTTCTACAAAGGCATTTATATCTTCATTTGTAAAAGTTACATCTTCTGATAGTAGGGGATGTTGGGAAGTGAATACATAGCCTTGCTTATTCAGATAGGGGTACTTTCCGTTCATTTCAGCCATCACCCAATCATACGTTTTTCGCCCCATGACAACCGTATCAACTGTTTCATAAAAAGAGCTATAGCCGTTATCGCCTTCACCTTCTACCTCCATTAACCATTGTAATGATTCTTCTTTGGTTGCAATATAGCCATCTAAGCTTTGCGCAATAAATATTTTCAACTTTCTCATGATAAAAACTCCTATCTTATAAAAATCTTCTACTAATGAAGCTAATCGTAAAGGTAATGAATAATGTGATCAGCGATAAAAACAATACGAAGCTCATCCAACCAATGAGATAAGCATTGTACTGAATGAGTGCAGAAACGAATTGATTTGTATCCAAGCCGGTAAACAGGGCTATTAAGTTAATAACAAAAAGTAACAAAGTCATAGTTATAAATCCACTAAACGCCCCGCGCAAATCAGCGGGACTTAGTGAAATATGTGTGCAAATGCCAATCGCTAAAAGTAAGAATACCCAAAATCTAATCGATGTAAAATTGTCTACTACAAAGATTGTAGAGATGACTTCGAAAGAGGCTTTTACAATCATCATGATATTTTCAATAGTAAGTGCAGATGGTTCAATGGATTTGGTGAAAGTAGAAAATTCAGCGTAACTAGCCGGTAATAACATATACAACAATAATGCAAGTGCCAGTAAGCCGGAAAATAAAGGGCCAATGCTAATAAAGAACACGCCGATTCGTTGATAAAGGCTACCGCTATTATAGCGATGTGCTACATAACCTAATGTGCTGGCGTGCTTATCCTTTGGAAACCATTGAACATCTATTACTTTGTGATTAAAAATTTTACACATCATATAATGACCGAATTCATGAACAGGTGTGCCAATCCATGAAGTAAAAAGAAAGCCTTGTTTACCGAAACTTTGTTGAATAAATTTTACGGATTGCCGTTCAATGATATTAATGCAAAATCCGACAATGATAATAATCCCAAACAAGGAACTTAATTGTAGAACAGTAAGGATGATTAAATCCAACATTAATGTCATACTCGCTCTCCTTTCTAGCTATGTAAAGCTATTTTGAAGTGGGGAAAGCACTAATTTCATTTATTATGATAATACGTTAAGCCGTATTATAAAACCATTAAGAGGGAGCTGTCGTTGGAAAATTGAAAGAGTAGTTTGTCTTTTTGTGTCTTTTCGATTCAATGGTATGATATAGTTGTACGTACAACTTATAAATAAAAGGAGTAATTGGACATGACACAAAATTATGCTGCTATGATTGATCACACATTATTAAAGGCGGATGCGACACGTGATCAAATTGAAAAATTATGCGCGGAGGCAAAAAAATATGTATTCGCTTCTGTATGTGTAAATCCTACTTGGGTGAAATATAGTGCTGAATTACTAGCTGGTACAGATGTAAAAGTGTGTACAGTAATCGGTTTCCCTTTAGGTGCGTCTACTCCAGCAACAAAAGCATTTGAAACGAAAGATGCAATTGCTAATGGAGCTGGTGAAATTGACATGGTCATTAATATTGGCGCATTAAAAAACGGTGAGTACGATGCCGTTCGTGATGATATTAAAGCTGTTGTTGATGCGGCAAATGGGACGTTAGTGAAAGTAATTATTGAGACATGCTTATTAACGGATGAAGAAAAAGTAAAAGCATGTGAATTATCGGTAGAAGCAGGAGCGGATTTTGTGAAAACATCAACAGGCTTCTCTACTGGTGGGGCGACGGCTGAAGATATCGCATTAATGCGGAAAACAGTCGGACCAGATCTTGGTGTAAAAGCGTCAGGTGGCGTTCGTAATCTAGAGGATATGAAAACGATGATTGACAATGGTGCTACACGTATTGGCGCAAGTTCGGGTGTAGCGATTATGGAAGGATTAACTGCTCAATCTGATTATTAGTAGTTAATTTCCTTCAGCTAAGGGTTAGCTGCGGCGTCATGAATATACATGACAAGTACTTTCAAGACAGGCTAATACTTGCATCTTTTAATATTAATAGTTTTTGTTGACTGCTCTAAAACAATGCGTTATAATTTTTTAGTACACATCAATAAGCAGTATTGATGATGTATTGACGTGTGTTCGGAGGGAGGGAAAGAGAGATGTCAAAAACTGTCGTTCGCAAAAACGAATCGCTTGAAGATGCTCTTCGCCGCTTCAAACGTACTGTATCAAAAAGTGGTACAATTCAAGAAGTTAGAAAGCGCGAGTTCTACGAAAAACCTAGCGTAAAACGTAAAAAGAAATCAGAAGCTGCACGTAAACGTAAGTGGTAATTTTCCCTGTAAAAACCCTACGTTCATAACACGCAATTTTATGATTCACTGAGCAGACAAAATATATACGCCAACATTTGCAATTGCAAATGTTGGCGTATTTAGTTTGAGCAAAAGATGTCTAAGGCAATGTTTATGAGCCCTTGTGATTGCCTATGAAAATTCAGACAATCCTAACAGCCTTGAAATCTTTTTACTTAATTTGCAGCAAATCATACATAGTTATACGTTTTATTTAACAAATACCAACGAAAAAAGAAATCCGTCTGCTCCAAGACAAGGTGAGCCATGTCTTATGCATAGAAATAAGTTATAATAAAATGAGAAGAAATTCATTTTTTATGAAACTTTAATGAGAGTCGTTCGTAAATTAGGAGAAGCTATAAGAAGGGAGGTCGAAAATATGAAACAAACACGCGTTTTTAGCTGGCTATTTATGATGACGCTTTCATTTTTATTGATTATCCCGAGTTTAACGGCTTTTGCAAATGCCAAAGTATACCATGTCCCTATTGAAGATAATGTGGAAAAGGGACTGCTAGCATTTTTAGAAAGGGCTTTTAAAGAGGCGGAAGAACAACAGGCGGAGGCGATTGTGCTGGAAATACATACGCCTGGTGGCTATACGGATGCTGCTGAAAAAATAGGCAAACTGCTAGATCAATCCGAGATGAAGGTGATTGCTTATATCAATACAAAGGCCCATTCAGCAGGAGCTTTTATCGCGCTACATGCAGATGAGATTTATATGTCCCAAAATGCTACGATGGGTGCGGCTGGGATTATTGATGGAGAAGGCAATACGGCGGATGAAAAAGCTGAAAGTGCATGGTTTGCCGCAATGGAGGCAGCAGCGTTATCGTCTAACAGGAATCCGAAATATGCGCTAGCGATGGCTAATAAATCAATTGATTTACCAGAATACCGTGCACCAGAAGGTAAATTTTTAACGCTTACGGCTGATGAAGCACTAGAGGTAGGCTATGCAGAAGGAATAGCGAATACGCTTGAAGAGGTGCTACAACAGGCGGGGATTGAAAACCCGGACGTCATTGATTTGGAACCAACATTAGCTGAAAATATCGCGCGCATTATTACAAATCCGATTGTTGTGCCAATCTTGTTGTCGATTGCGAGTCTTGGGTTAGTGTTAGAACTATATTCACCAGGATTTGGGGTGCCAGGAACGATGTCGTTATCTGCATTCGGTTTATTTTTCTTCGGTCATACTATTGCAGGCTTTGCAGGATATGAGACGATTATTATGTTTGTCATTGGTTTAATCTTGCTTATACTAGAATTGTTTGTTCCAGGTGGTATTGTGGGTATTATCGGTGGGGCACTTATTATTATTAGTTTGTTATTTTCAGGGGCAAGTGTCACACATATGGCATACTCAATTATTATTGCAATGTTTATTGCAGTGATGGGAATGGTGATTTTAATGAAATTCTTCGGTAAAAAGTTGCATGTGTTTAATAAGTTGGTCTTAAAAGATGCAACGACAACAGAAGAAGGCTATGTGTCCAATACAAATCGTATCGAATTAATCGGTCGTATGGGAGAGGCGTTGACACCACTTCGTCCAGCCGGTGTGATTATCGTTGATAAAGAACGAATCGATGCGGTTTCAGAAGGCAGTTATATCGATAAAGGAAAGCCAGTAGAGGTTATTAAGGTAGAAGGCTCACGCATTGTTGTGAGAGAAATTTATAAAAAGATGGAGGAATAGCGCATGTTTTTAGATGGAGGTATGGTCGGCTTAATTTTTATTATTGTAGTCGCATTTATCGTACTAGCAGTATTCTTTACGCTTGTTCCGGTTGCACTATGGATTAGTGCTCTTGCGGCCGGTGTTCGTGTAAGTATTTTCACATTAATTGGTATGAGATTACGTCGTGTAATCCCCTCTCGCATTGTAAACCCTTTAATTAAGGCACATAAAGCGGGATTAGATGTAACGATTAATCAATTAGAGTCTCACTACTTAGCAGGTGGTAATGTAGACCGTGTGATTAACGCATTAATCGCGGCACAACGCGCGAATATTGAATTGACGTTTGAGCGCTGCGCAGCGATTGACTTAGCTGGTCGTGACGTATTAGAGGCCGTACAAATGTCGGTAAATCCAAAAGTAATTGAAACGCCATTTATTTCAGGTGTTGCAATGAATGGGATTGAAGTGAAAGCAAAAGCGCGTATTACAGTACGTGCGAATATCGATCGATTAGTCGGTGGTGCAGGTGAAGAAACAATCGTTGCCCGTGTTGGTGAAGGAATTGTATCCACTATAGGGTCAGTGGATACTCATGCTAAAGTACTAGAAAATCCAGATCTTATTTCACAGACGGTACTTTCAAAAGGGTTAGATTCTGGTACAGCATTTGAGATTTTATCGATTGATATTGCGGATGTAGATATTGGTAAAAACATTGGTGCAGAGCTTCAAATTGAGCAAGCGCAAGCGGATAAAAATATCGCCCAAGCAAAAGCGGAAGAACGTCGTGCCATGGCAGTAGCGAACGAGCAAGAAATGATAGCGAAAGTACAAGAAATGAAAGCAAAAGTAGTAGAAGCAGAAGCAGAAGTACCGAGGGCTATTTCGGAAGCATTACGTTCTGGGAACTTCGGTATTATGGATTATATGAATTATAAAAATATTCAAGCGGATACTTCAATGCGTGATTCAATTGCGAAAGTATCACAGGACAATCAAAATTCAGGTGACAAATAATCGAGGAAGGGAGTTGATGCTAAGTGGAAGGTCTAATCATGATGATTATTATCGGGATTGTAAGCTCTTTATTATCGAAAAATAAAGAGAAGCAAGAACAGAAGCCGACAAAAGCGATGCCACCATTTAGTCAGCAAAAGCCCCCTCGAGAAAATACACAAAGGCGTTCTAACACATCAGAGCGCCCGAAAGTGAAATCACTAGAGGATTTTGCGAATGAAATTTTCGGGCAATTAAACGAAAAAACGGGACAGAAGCAAGTAATGGATGAACCTATTGTGGAACAAGCAAAACCCGTCGTACAAGAGTTTGTACGGGAGGAAACTGTACGAGACCCACGAAAATCAACACGCCCTGAACTAGGCGCCTCGAGGTCAATTGTACAGCAGGCAAAAAAGGAGTCGCTTGTCGTTGTTCCACAGACGAAAGAGCAGTTAATGCAAGCGATTATTACTTCAGAAATATTAGGATTACCAAAAGCAAAGCAACGTAAATAATACATGCCCCCTTTGTTGCATAGACTGTAATGAAAGGGGGCTTTTTTTTGAAATCATTAATGCAGTTAGATGACATGCTAGAATGGATTCAATTTCAGCAAATTCGATGGAATGGTACATACGATGTACATGAAGTAAGTGCTACTATTTTTAGTTGTTCAATCGGAAAGTTCCGCTTGACAATTGAAGGAGAGGGGCTACTCGTACAGTATTTAACAACCGAGGGCTTTCTTTTAGAAGTTAAGGCAATACACCAGATTAAGATAGAAAAGCGGGTAGCGTAATGGACCGTCGCACAGTATTAGTAGAAGTTACGCAAGGGCCACATGTCAATCGTTTATTCCATCTTTTACATAAAGAACGTATTATCATAAAAAATGTTCGCTTTTGGGAACACAATGTGACGTTCGAAATAAAAAGAAGTGACTTGCCTACATTACGACGTATTAGACGTAACACAAAAGCGCGCTTGAAGCTCCGCTATGATAAGACAGATGCCGTCCTGCAACTGACGACAAAAACATTGATAGGTATGTTATTATTACTCGTTATACCCATTATATGCACGCAATTTATATGGCGTCTTGAAGTGACAGGCGCTACACCAGAAACAGGATATAAAGCAGAAAAATTTCTTCGTGACGAAATCGGCATTTCCGTTCCGCTTACGAAAAATGAATTGCCGACAGACTATGAGTTGCGACAACGACTGATGGCGGCATTTCCTGAGCTATCTTGGGTACACTTTATAAAAAGTGGTGGAGATATTACAATCGATTTGCAGCTCGCACCAGAAACTGAGGTAAAGACGAAATCTGAGGAACCGATGCATTTAATCGCAAATAATAATGGTGTCATTACCCATTATTTTTTAAAGAGTGGCGTAAGGGTAGTTGATACAAATATGACCGTTTATAAAGGAGATACACTTGTATCAGGTGTTTTAGAGGCAGGAGACAGGCATGTGGTTGTCGGAGCAGAAGGTGAAGTTTATGCAGATTACTGGTTTGAAACAGCGTTTACGTTAAATAAACGAGTAACGTATTATACACCGGTGGAAACATCTTGGAAAGTTGTAACAGATCAGAAATCTTATGCTGATGAAATAAAACTTCCTTCATGGATAAGACAATATATGCGGATTGTAAAAGAGCAGTCTTATCAAAAACATGAACAGGTGTTAACGGAAGATAATCTTGAAACGATTATACTCCCGTTACTTCATAAAAAAATTTTACAAAGCTTACCGCCTAAGACGACGATTAAAGCCGAAAAAATTTTGCACGTTACGTTTGATGATGATACAGTTAAAGGGGAAGTCCTATTTTTGGTAAATGAAAATATTGCAACACCCTACCCTATTTATCAAGGAGAATGATTTATGTCAGAAAATATGTCGGAACTTTTAGTCGATAATCCAAATGAAGCGGTCATGCTTTTAGGAATGTCGGATGCGAATTTAAAATTAATTGAAGAAACATTTGAGGTGCAAATCATTACACGCGGTGGAATCATTCAAATCGCTGGTGAGAATGATGCTAAAAAAGAGTGCGCAACAGCCGTTTTACGTGGCCTTTTGCAAGTCATTCGCAAAGGCATTAACATTGATCAACGCGATGTCGCGACAGCAATTGAAATGGCTGGAAAAGGAACAATTGAATACTTTGCAGAACTTTATGATGAAGAGATTGCCCGTACGACAAAGGGAAAAGCAATTCGTGCTAAAACAATTGGACAACGTGAATATATTAAAGCGATTCGCCATAGGGATTTAGTCTTTTGTATTGGGCCTGCTGGTACAGGGAAAACGTATTTAGCTGTTGTCATGGCTACACAAGCGCTGAAAAATGGACAGGTCAAACGTATTATTTTAACACGTCCAGCTGTAGAGGCAGGAGAATCACTTGGATTTTTACCAGGGGATTTAAAAGAAAAGGTAGATCCGTATTTACGCCCATTATATGATGCTTTGCATGATGTGTACGGTCAAGAGCAAACGCAACGCCTAATCGAACGTGGAACGATTGAAATTGCCCCGCTCGCTTATATGCGCGGTCGTACGTTGGATGATGCGTTTGTTATTTTGGATGAAGCGCAAAATACAACCCATCAACAAATGAAGATGTTTTTAACACGTCTTGGCTTTGGGTCAAAAATGGTCATCACAGGTGATAAAACACAAATTGATTTACCGAAAAATCAAGAATCAGGTTTAATCATTGCTGAACGTACACTAAAATACGTCAAGGACATTCATTTCCAAATACTAGAGCAAGGCGATGTAGTACGTCATCCATTAGTAGCAAAAGTAATCCAGGCATACGCTGATCAAGAATTATAATATGTTAAAAAAGCAAAATCCGTGTAGGATTTTGCTTTTTTCATGAAATCGCCTGTAGAAATTGGTAAAATGAACGTATGGACACTATAGGAGGTGCTGCATGGAAAAACATTTAAAGCGTTTTATCGACTTAATGGGCTTCCGTTCATTTTTGGTGGCAGTAGTCATCTTAACTGGGACTATACAATTTACATTAATGCTTGATAATGTACGGGGCGTTACATATGATATTTCAATGGGAAGTTTAGCACCAGAAACGATTCGAGCATCCAAGACGGTAGAAGATACAGAAAAGACCGAACAAGAGCGGATCAATGCCGAAAATGCTGTCACTCCAATCTATGATTTAAATCAAGGAATCGCAGAACAAAAGTCAACTCTTATAACATTGTTTATCGATTTAACAATTGAAGCAAGAAAGGAAATAGCAAAAGAGGATGACCTTACACAAACAGAAAAGCTAGATTTACTAAAGGCAAAATTAAAAAGTGTGACAGACAACCAAGGTGGTTTATCGTTAACAGATAATGAAATGCAATCATTGTTAGCGGCATCAGAAACACAGTTGATGAATACACGTAATAGACTAGTAAAATATGTCGAGGATGCACTTGCTGAAAGTATACGTAAAGAAAACTTAGTAACTGCACGTGCAAATATCGAAGCAACTATTCGTTCCTCTTCCATTGATAACTCGTTATTATCAGTGGCCATTACATTAGGGCGTGGGGCTATTGTTGAAACCGAAATATTAAACGAAGAAAAAACAGCTGTAGCTAGGCAACAAGCGCGTAATTCGGTGGAAGCAACAAAAATATTACAAGGTCAGATTATTGTGTTAGAAGGGGAAATTATTGATCGTGAAAAATATCGTCAATTAGAATTGCTAGGGTTTGTCGATAGCCAATCGTCTTTAAAGCCTATAGGTGGATTAGGGATATTTATCGTATTACAGATGTTATTTATGCTGATTTTATTTGATCGTTCAACAATACCATTTAAAGAAAAGCGTAATTATTTATTAGTGTCGGTCATTGTATATATTGGCACAATTATTATGATGAAATTAGTGAGTATCGTGTCCGATAACTTTGATGTTGTCGTAGCGTTTATTTTTCCAACAGCCTTGGCAACAATGCTAGTAAGGCTACTTGCGAATGAACGTGTTGCAAGTATTGTAACAATCCTTATTGCGTCTTCGGCAGGGATTATGTTTCAAGAAAGCTATGCAGCCATTTTACAAATGGACATCGCACTGTATGTTTTATTTGGTGGATTTGCTTCGTTGTTCTTTATGCATAGCGTGGAAAAGCGATCTCATATTTTGCAAGCAAGTACGGTCATTATGGCTGTCAACTTAGTGTTTATCGCGTTTTATTTGTTAATGACACAGTCTGACTATGGCTTGTCGGAAATTGCATTTTATATCGGGGCAGGGATAGTGTCTGGTTTATTATCTGGTGCATTAACGATTGGATTATTGCCATTCTTTGAATCGATGTTTGGTATTTTATCGACAATGCGTTTGATTGAACTGTCGAACCCAAATCACCCGTTATTAAAGAAAATTTTAACAGAAACACCGGGTACATATCACCATAGTGTAATGGTTGCCAACTTAGCTGAGGCGGCTTGTGAGGCAATCGGTGCAGATGGGTTGCTAGCACGAGTAGGTTGTTATTATCATGATGTCGGAAAGACGCGTAGACCCGCATTCTTTATCGAAAACCAAATGGGAATTAACCCTCATGACACATTGCCTCCTGATGCGAGTGCAGATATAATTATTGCCCATACAACAGACGGTGCTGAATTGTTGCGCAAACATAAAATGCCGCAAGAAATTATTGATATTGCGTTACAGCATCACGGGACAAGTTTATTGAAATTTTTCTTGCATAAAGCAAAAGAAGATAGGAAACAAGTAAATGAAGCAGATTTCCGCTACCCTGGACCGAAGCCGCAAACAAAAGAAATTGCCATTATTAGTATCGCTGATAGTGTCGAGGCTGCTGTGCGGTCAATGAAAGAGCCAAATGCGGAAAAAATTCACAAGCTGATTCAATCGATTATTCAAGATCGTGTCCAAGACAATCAATTTGACGAGTGTGATATTTCACTAAAAGAGTTAAAAATAATTGAAAAGGTGTTATGTGAAACATTAAATGGCATTTTCCATACACGTATTGAATACCCGAAAGAGAAAACGGAGGAACTATGATTTTAAATATTGATTTTTTAGATGAAACAAATGAAGTGAAGGATGAGCATATCGCGTTAGTTGAAAAATTGCTGCAACATGCAGCGAAAGTAGAAAATATTGAAGAAGGATCTGAAGTGTCTATTACGTTTGTGACAAACGAAGCCATTCATGAAATTAATCGTGAATATCGTGATAAAAATCAGCCAACTGATGTCATTTCGTTTGCATTGGAAGAAATGGGCGAGGGCGAAATACAAATTATTGGTGAGGGTATTCCGCGCGTTTTAGGCGATATTATTATTTCAACCGATCGTACACGTGAGCAGGCAGAAGAATATGGTCATTCATTTGAGCGGGAATTAGGTTTTTTAGCAGTCCATGGGTTCCTACATTTACTTGGCTATGACCATATGACAGAGCAAGACGAGAAAGAAATGTTTGGAAAGCAAGATGAAATTCTTGGCTCGTTCGGCTTATCACGTGAATAATGGATATTCGTAAGTTTATCAAGTCATTTGGCTATGCTATACAAGGAATCGTTGCGGTGATGCAAGAGCAAAATATGCGATTTCATGTGTTAAGTGCTGTAGTGGTGATTATAGTAGGTACTTTAACAGGTCTTTCTGTAACAGAATGGATCATATTAGTACTAGTGATGGCACTTGTCATCGGTGCAGAAATGTTCAATACTGCGATCGAGCGTGTTGTCGATCTTGCTTCGCCTACTATTCACCCGCTCGCCAAACAAGCGAAAGATATTGCGGCAGGGGCGGTACTTGTATTTGCTGTAGCGAGTGTTATAATCGGATTACTCATTTTTTTACCAAAATGGTTTTAACTTCTTTCAGCGTGTGTTAAAAGTAGTTAAAAGCCTCCAGAAATGTGTTAGCCGAGGCGTAATTGATACTTATTTGAAAGGGGTTGTTCTTCTATGAACATGGAACAGTTATTAGAGCAATCAAAAATTGCACGTGAAAAGGCATATGTACCCTATTCAAAATTCCCAGTGGGGGCTGCATTGCTAGCGGAAGATGGCACAGTATACCACGGGTGCAATATTGAAAATGCAGGATATAGCATGACGAATTGTGCAGAGCGTACAGCGTTTTTTAAAGCGGTATCTGAAGGGATAAAGAAATTTAAAGCGTTAGCTATTGTAGCAGATACAGATCGTCCATGTGCACCATGTGGGGCTTGTCGTCAAGTGATGAGCGAATTTTGTGCACCAGATATGCCTGTCTATTTAACAAACTTAAAAGGTGACGTACAACAAACAACAGTGGGTGAGCTATTACCAGGCGCATTCACACCGGAGGATTTAGATTATGCAGCTAGCAAACGATAAAGGGTTCAAATCGGGCTTTATCTCGATTATTGGCCGACCAAACGTTGGGAAATCAACGTTTTTAAACCGCGTGATTGGACAAAAAATTGCCATCATGTCAGATAAACCACAAACAACACGCAATAAAGTGCAAGGTGTATTAACACAAGGAAATTCACAAATGATTTTTATTGATACGCCAGGAATTCATAAGCCGAAGCATAAGCTTGGCGAGTTCATGTTAAAGGTAGCGAAAAATACATTACGTGAAGTCGATGTTATTATGTTTATGGTCAATGCCGAACAAAAAATTGGCAAAGGCGATGAATTTATTTTAGAAATGCTAGAAGGCAATAAAACACCGGTCTTCTTAGTTATTAATAAAATTGACCAAATACACCCTGATGCGCTGATTGATATTATTGCAGATTATAAGGATAAATACCCGTTTGCAGAAATTGTGCCGATTTCGGCTTTAGAAGGAAATAATGTGGAAAACTTACTTGCAACGATTGACAAGTATTTGCCAGAAGGACCGCAATATTATCCAGCTGATCAAGTGACAGATCATCCAGAACGCTTTATTATTTCAGAGCTAATTCGAGAAAAAGTATTGCACTTAACACGTGAGGAAATTCCACATTCGATTGCCGTTGTTATTGACAAAATTAAACGTGATGAGGAAAACGGAGACAAAATTCGTGTGCAAGCGACAATTATGGTTGAACGCGACTCTCAAAAAGGGATTGTGATTGGAAAACGTGGTGCATTATTAAAAGAAGTAGGGACACGTGCGCGTAAAGATATCGAAATGTTACTTGGCTCCAAAGTATATTTAGAGCTTTGGGTTAAAGTGCAAAAAGATTGGCGTAATAAGCAAACGCATCTTCGTGACTTCGGTTTCCGTGAAGACGAATACTAAAATACCGTTAAAACAGATGAAGGATTGCATTAGTCCTTCATCTGTTTTTTGTGGAAAGTATCATTTTTATACGATCAACTCGCACCCAAATAACGCGAGTGGTATAGTTCTCGTGTATAATAGAAACAGAAATCGAGTTAAGGACGGATGGATATGCTACATAAATGGGAAGGTATTGTACTGAAAGCAAAGGCGTACGGTGAATCAAATAAAATTGTTACATTAATGACGCGAGAGGCAGGGAAAGTGGCATGTATGGCGCGCGGTGCAAAAAAACCGACAAGCCGTCTCGCAGGGATTACACAGCCGTTTATGCACGGCTCTTTTTTAGTGCAACGAACGAGTGGAATGGGAACATTGCAACAAGGTGAGCATTTTAGTTCGATGCGTACATTGCAAACAGATATTATCGCAACGGCTTATGCAAGCTATATTGTGGAACTTGTTGATCGGTTAGTTGAGGAAGGGCGTGAAGAGCCGTACGCGTATGAGGTATTACTGCAAGCGTTAAATGCGATTGATGAAGGCTATGACCCAGAAGCGATTACATTGTTTGTGGATTGGAAGATGTTGCCGTATACAGGTGTACAACCAATCCTTCACTGCTGTGCAGGGTGCGGAGCGGTAGAAGGGGAATTTGCGTTTTCATTTACACAAGGTGGATTCCTTTGTCACAGTTGTTTTCATTTAGACCCGTACATTATCAGACTCTCTCCAACGCAGTTAAAATTGATTCGTATGTTTTACAGTATGTCTATTGACCAAGTAGGTAAAATTGAACTAAAGCCACAAACGAAAAACTTTATAAAAAAAATTGTTACAACGATTTATGAAGAACAGACAGGGATTCGTTTAAAATCAAGAACCTTTATTGAACAATTAGAACGAACACCGCAACTTCAGCCAAAAAGTAAAAATGACGAAGAACATTAGAGAAATGCGCTCTTATATCACTTTATATCGATATAAGAGCGCAATTTTTTTCTGGATTACAACGGTTTATCTTTAAAAGTGGGAAAGGACGAGTCATTCACTTATTCGATTTGTGTAAGAAGAGGGATTAAATCTTCCTTTAAGGCATGCCAAAACCCTTCCTCTAATGCAAGTGTTTTAATATGAGTAGCGTATTGTTCATAGTAGTGATACATTGTTTCAATCTGTTCCTTTGAAAATCGAAAGTGATGATTGAAATGCTCGCGTTGGCGTTCATCGCTAAGGTGCATATAGGCTCGTATAATTAAATAAAGCTGATGATATTTTGTATTGGCTTTATTATAGGCATTTTTTGAAAATGTACCGAGCGCTGTTGTGACATCACATTGTGAACGAAAAAAGTCTATTGCGTCACGATATTGTTCTAGCTGCAAGTTTGCTGTATGTAATAAATGATATTTGGAACTATGATGTGGACATTCTTGGTGTAAAGTTGCTGTGACTAATTGTCGCACTTGATCATAAGTATCAACTTCACTTTTTTTTGTTTCTCTTAGCTGAAAGAACATATTTCCCCCTCCTATTTCTAACAGTCCCATTTATTTGATTATAACGAAGTATTGTTCGTTTGGTTATATATTTTATTGAATTTTCAGTAAGTTATTATTGGGGGATAGTTGAAAAGTGGGGAGATTAAGTCTCTAGTACAATTAGAAGTGTAAGTGCTGTTCGATATAAGCTTTTACTTCTGAAATCGGCATGCCCAAAAAGTGCTCCTGCGGTTGTCGCTAGCGCCACAATCCTCGTCGCAAATCCGCATGCATCTAAAAAAGGACTTCGCTCACTGGCGTGAACGAAGTCCCTAGTACAATTAGAAGTGTAAGTGCTTTTCGATATAAGCTTTTACTTCTGAAATCGGCATGCGGATTTGCTCCATAGAGTCGCGGTGGCGGACTGTTACTTGGCCGTCTTCTGCTGAGTCGAAGTCGTATGTGATACAGAATGGTGTACCGATTTCGTCTTGGCGACGGTAGCGTTTACCGATTGATTGTGACTCATCGTAATCTACTGGGAATGCTTTGCGTAATTCAGCCCAAACAGCTTCTGCCCCTTCTGATAATTTTTTAGAAAGTGGTAATACGGCTGCTTTAAATGGTGCAAGGGCTGGGTGGAAGCGTAATACGTTACGTACATCGCCGCCTTCAAGCTCTTCTTCCTCATAAGCGTCACATAAGAATGCTAATGTGACACGGTCTGCCCCTAAAGATGGCTCGATACAGTAAGGAACATAGCGTTCATTTGTTACTGGGTCGATGTATGTGAAGTCTTCACCAGAGTGCTCCATATGTTGTTTTAAATCATAGTCTGTACGGTCTGCAATACCCCAAAGCTCGCCCCAACCGAATGGGAAGCGGAACTCGATATCTGTTGTCGCGTTTGAGTAGTGTGATAACTCATCGTCCTCGTGGTCACGAAGGCGCATAGACTCTTCTTTCATACCAAGTGCAAGTAACCAGTTTTTACAGAATTCTTTCCAATATGTGTGCCACTCAAGGTCTTCCCCTGGTTTACAGAAGAATTCAAGCTCCATTTGCTCGAACTCACGTGTACGGAACGTGAAGTTACCTGGTGTAATTTCGTTACGGAATGATTTACCGATTTGTGCGATACCGAATGGTGTACGTTTACGCATTGAACGCTGTACATTTTTAAAGTTTACAAAAATACCTTGCGCTGTTTCGGGACGTAAGTAAATTTCGTTTGAAGAGCTTTCTGTAACGCCTTGGTGTGTTTTGAACATTAAGTTGAACTGACGAATGTCTGTCCAGTCGTTTTTGCCACAGTCTGGACAATTAACTTCTAATTCGTCCATTTTTGCTTTCATTTGGTCAAAGCTCATACCGTCAACGATAATTTCTTTCCCTGTTTTCGTTAAAGAAGCATCTTCGATTAATTTATCTGCACGATGACGCGCCTTACATGCTTTACAGTCGATCATTGGGTCGTTGAAGTTACCAACGTGACCAGATGCTACCCAAGCACGAGGGTTCATTAAAATGGCAGCATCAAGCCCTACGTTATGCTCGGATTCTTGTACGAATTTTTGCCACCAAGCTTTTTTAACATTGTTTTTTAACTCCACACCTAGTGGACCGTAATCCCAAGTGTTCGCAAGACCCCCGTAGATCTCAGAACCAGGGAATACAAATCCTCGTTGTTTCGCTAAGCTTACGATTGTTTCCATTGATTTTTGTGTCATGAAAAATTCCTCCTTGATTATTGCCCGAAAAACAAAAACACTCGTCTCCGGGCGTCATATGTTGCCCGGGGACGAGTGTTTCCACCCGCGGTTCCACCCCGCTTGCTTGCTTGAGAGGGACGTCACATAGAAAAATGCGCACATGCCGATCAAACAAACCTCTTTCGAAACGTTAGCTCACGGGGTGCCGTTTCATTTTTCAGTTGTAGGCTTTCACCATCCCTACTCGCTAGTCATTTGAAAAATTACTTATTATCCCGTTCATCGCCTATTCAGTTTATACTGTACATATTGCAATAAAACGTTTGAAGTGTCAATAAAGAACATTCTAGTTTTATTCTTCGCAATCATTCACGAAATAGTATATAATATTAGTCGAATAAGTATAACATTATTTGAGGCGGGTGAGTCCAATAGAACTCAATAAACGTCAAGACGCTATTTTACAAATCGTAAAAGAGAACGGCCCTATTACAGGTGAACAAATTGCTGAGCGCCTGAGTTTAACACGGGCTACGTTAAGACCGGATTTAGCGATTTTAACAATGGCGGGCTTTTTAGACGCAAGACCACGTGTAGGATACTTCTATGCTGGGAAGAAAACAACAGTATCCTTAACAGAATCCATGATGAATTTGAAAGTGAAAGATTTCCAGTCTATGCCGGTTGTAGTTTCTGAAAATCTAACGGTATATGATGCTATTTTACGTATGTTTTCAGAAGACGTAGGAACACTGTTTGTAGTAGATAAAGATAAACATTTGCAAGGTGTATTATCTCGAAAAGATTTGCTACGTACAAGCATTGGTACACAAGATTTAACGAAGATTCCTGTTCATATTATTATGACCCGTATGCCGAATATCGCATACTGCACAAAATATGATTCACTTATTTTAGCAGCTAAAAAATTGATTGATCGTGAAATCGATTCTATGCCTGTCGTACATGAAAAAGAGTCAGGACTTGAAATTGTAGGACGGTTAACGAAAACGAATATTACAAAGGCGTTTATTTCGCTTGCGGAAACGCATGAGTTGTAGGAAGTGACGTATGAAAACGTTGCGTTTTTTTGTTGTGTCGGATTCAGTCGGTGAAACAGGGGAGGTCGCTGTAAAGGCAGTAGTAAGCCAGTTTAGACCGACATTTGAGCATGTTGCCATTCAGCGATTTCCTCATATTCAAGAAGTAGAGCATATTGAACAAATTGTAAAAATGGCCAGGAGACAAGATGCCATCATTATTTTTACGCTTGTGTTACATCAGCTTCGTAGTGTAATGGTAGCAGTGAGCCAGCAAGAAGGGGTCACAGTTATTGATTTACTTGGGCCAATGCTTGATGCGGTAGAGAAAAAAATCAATACAAAGCCATTAGAAAAACCTGGTATCGTCCATCAACTAGATGATTACTATTTTAAAAAAATTGAAGCCATTGAGTTTGCAGTAAAGTACGATGATGGTCGCGATCCGCGGGGGATTTTATTAGCTGACATTGTGTTGATTGGTGTTTCACGTACATCAAAAACCCCCTTATCGCAATATTTAGCCCACAAACGCTATAAAGTGGCAAATGTGCCGTTAGTGCCTGAAGTGGAGCCGCCGGTCGAATTATTTCATGTTGACCCGAAAAAGTGTTTTGGTTTAGTTATTTCACCAGGACAATTAAATAATATACGGAAAGAGCGGTTAATTGCCCTTGGTTTAACGGAGGGGGCTGTTTATGCACAGCATTCTCGGATTGAAGAGGAGATTCGTCACTTCTATCGAATAGCCGAAAAAGTAGGCTGCGAAGTAATTGATGTCACCAATAAAGCAGTTGAAGAAACAGCCAACTGTATTGTTGAAAAAATTGAACAGGGAAAAATCATATAACGATTATGTAAAACTTAAACCACCTCGACTCTAGGAGGAGGTTTTTTTAACGTGCTATAGTAAAAAAGTATGGAATTATTTTGGAATTTGTTTTATAATAATAAAATTGTGGTAAAAATATTCGCAAAGAGACAAAAGGTATGAAGAATATTAAAATTTTTGTCGAAATTTAGAGGGATTTTTCGTTTTATCTCGAATTGTGTTTAAGGACAAAAAAGAATGGTGATGACATGACTGGGAAAATACCTGAACATTTAATTGAGCAGATTCGTTCGCAGTCTGATATAGTCGACGTCATTAGTGACTATATGCAGTTAACAAGAAGAGGGCGTAACTGGTTCGGATTATGCCCATTTCATGGCGAACAAACACCCTCTTTTTCAGTATCTCAAGATAAGCAAATTTTCCACTGCTTTGGTTGTGGCGCCGGTGGCAATGCTCTTACATTTGTCATGGATATTGAAAATGTTTCATTTCCTGATGCAGTAGTAAAGCTTGCAGAACGTGTCGGCATTCAAGTTGATGTGCAACCACAGAGTGGAGAAGTGGTAAAAGGGCTCTCACCAACAGAACAAAAAATGCGTGAGGCGCATGAGTTTGCAATAGAGTTTTACCATCACTTACTTATTAACACGGAAGAGGGCGAGCCGGCACTAAATTATTTACTAGAGCGTGGTTTTACACGCGAGCTCATTGATACACATAAAATTGGTTGGGCTTTGCCTCAGTGGGATGCACTGACAACGCTGCTGGAACGCAAAGGTTTTACGTTAGAGGATATGGCAATAGGCGGCTTAATTATTCATAAAGAAAACGATAATCGATATTTTGATCGTTTTCGAGGTCGAATTATGTTTCCAATTCGCGATGAAAACGGAAAGGGAATTGCGTTTTCAGGGCGAATTTTAAATAGTGAGGCAGAAGAAGCGAAATATTTAAACAGTCCAGAGTCACCAATATTTCATAAAAGTCAAGTGCTTTACAATTTAGATAAAGCACGTGCATCGATTCGTAAAACACGCAAAATTATCCTGATGGAAGGGTTTATGGATGTGTTGGCTGCGAACCGTGCGGGTGTGTACAATGCAGTCGCTACGATGGGAACGTCGCTGACACCACAGCATGTCCAAAAGCTTAAGCGCTTAGCGGAGCAAATTACGATTTGCTATGACGGGGATAATGCTGGTGTTGAAGGGGCAAAACGTGCTGCTGAGCTATTGCATGCTGAAAAGATAAAAGTCGAAGTTGCAATATTGCCTAATAAAATGGACCCGGATGATTATATTAATCAGTATGGGGCAGAAAGTTTTACAAATCAAATATTAGAAAAACCGTATGCGTATATTGCATTTATGATGATGCATGCAAGACGGGGGAAAAATTTCCAATTTGAAAATGATACGTTCCAATACATTCATGAAGTACTCGAGCATTTAGTCGGTAAAACGTCACCAATTGAGCGTGATTTATACATTAATCAGCTTGCGAAAGAGACGAATATTACGAAACAAGCAATTGAAGCCGAGTACCGCAAGTTTGAAGCGGAACAAGTGAAACATCATAAGCAAGCTCAAAAGAAAATAGAGCGTATTGAGCAACAATCGGTGACGCCTAACAAGCCATTAACTGCTACAGAACGTGCCGAGCGATTATTACTTTCACATATGTTGCATAATGTTTATGTTGTTGACAAACTCTTAAAGAGTGAAGACCCAAATCCGTTCATTCGGGATGATTATAAAACGGTTTTTGTGAAACTAATCGGTTTTTACGAGGAGTATGCATCACCTGATTACCATCGCTTTGTAGAATTGTTAGATGATGCTAATCTTCGGAAAATTGTCATGGAAGCTGCATTAGTTGAGCGAGACCCTGATCATAGTGAACAGGAAATTGCCGATTGTTTAAAGCATATAAAGAAACATCGTATTCAATTAGAAATAGATCATTTAATTCATGAAAGTAAAGAAGCGGAGAAAATGTTTGATTACCTACGAGCTCGTGATTTAGTTACTAAACAAATTGAGTTAAAGCGGCAACTATCGAGCATGTAATCCGATTCGGTTTGCATAGAAGGAGGAAGGTTTATGGCGGACAAGTCAGAACGTTCGAAAGAAACAGGAAATGAACTTACTTTAGATGGGGTGAAGGCGCTTCTGAAAGCGAAGGCAAAACAAGATGGTGAAATTTCTATGAAAGAAATTTCAGATAAGCTTGCAGCATTTGATTTAGATACAGAAGAAGTTTTTAATTTCGCAGATGAAATTGAAAAAAATGATGTGCAAGTTGAAGGTAAGGAAGAGTTTGAAGAAGAAGCATTGTCAAAGCAGGAAGCAAGCGAAGAAGCATTTGATTTAAATGATTTAAGTGTTCCTCCTGGTGTAAAAATTAACGACCCAGTTCGCATGTATTTAAAAGAAATTGGCCGTGTTGATTTACTTTCCGCCGAAGAAGAAATTCGCTTAGCAGAGCGTATCGAGCAAGGTGATGAGGAAGCGCGAAAACGTTTAGCTGAAGCAAACTTACGTCTAGTAGTATCCATTGCAAAACGCTATGTGGGTCGCGGTATGCTTTTCTTAGACCTGATTCAAGAAGGAAATATGGGGTTAATTAAAGCGGTTGAAAAGTTTGACCACCGAAAAGGATTTAAATTTTCAACGTATGCAACATGGTGGATTCGCCAAGCGATTACGCGTGCGATTGCTGACCAAGCACGTACGATTCGTATCCCAGTGCATATGGTTGAAACAATCAATAAATTAATCCGTGTTCAACGTCAGTTATTGCAAGATTTAGGACGTGAACCGTCTCCGGAAGAAATCGGTGAGGAAATGGACTTAACACCTGAAAAGGTACGTGAGATTTTAAAAATCGCACAAGAGCCTGTTTCTTTAGAAACACCGATTGGGGAAGAAGATGATTCGCATTTAGGGGACTTCATTGAAGATTCTGAAGCACAATCACCTTCAGACCATGCAGCATATGAATTGTTAAAAGAACAGCTAGAAGATGTGTTAGATACGTTAACAGATCGTGAAGAGAACGTGCTTCGTTTGCGATTTGGATTAGATGACGGCCGTACACGCACGCTTGAAGAAGTAGGGAAAGTGTTTGGTGTAACACGTGAACGTATTCGTCAAATTGAGGCAAAAGCATTGCGTAAATTACGTCATCCATCACGTTCAAAACGCTTAAAAGATTTTTTAGAATAATGATGTCATTTTAATATGTACAAGAGTGTAGAGAACGTCGATCATTCGACTACGATCTACACTCTTTTTTTAGTAAAAGAGTAGAGCATTGTACATGCTGTTATTCGCTTATTTATGTATTTAGTCATATAAAAAAATCAGAATTTTTATGGTGATGTTACTTTTTGTGGATTTCGAATGACTATAGTATCCGTTAGAATAGTTTTATAAATTATATAAATTTTGGAGATGCATGCATGGCAAATCAACGCAAACAGATTATTATTAATGAAATTACATTTTGGCGAAAAAATAAGTTATTACCAGAACACTATTGCGATTTTTTAATGACGCTTTATACAGGTGGCAATCATGAAAGTGAAGAACTTATGGGAAAGGCAAAGCAGTCTGTGAAAGGCAAGGAAAAGCAAAAGCGGCAATGGATGTTTGTTCTATTTCCATTACTAGCAATTATATTATTTGCGTTATTATTCACGATTGATGCGGTATGGTTCGTAGCGATTCCAGCCACAATACTTGCTATAGGTACGCTATTTGCAACATTTTATTATGCTAAAAAGAATGAACTGTTAACACCCGTTCTTTATATTAGTGGAGCACTGATACTATTAGGTCTTACAGTTAAATTGTGCTTAACGTATTTACCTAAAAATGATTTAGCTATTTATAGTGTACTGATGGGAAATAGCCTATTCTGGTTTTTGTCGGGATTAAAAATGAAGTTAATTTATTTTACTATATCGGGTTTACTTGGAATGGTGGCGATCATCATTTATAGTGCAATGAATATGTAAAATCAAACTGTATAAATTTATTTATTTTATAAAATATTGGAACCTAATGCCCGCAGTGAAGTATTAGCGAGTGAAGAGATTGAAGTCATGTTCTCAAACTCGACCTCTGCCATATAGCATGTATGTCGTTGTCTATTAGAGATGTCAGTTATTGACGCATAAATGTCAAATTTGTTACAAACAAAAGAAAAGTTCCCTTTTAGGGCTTTTCGTTTCTCCATTAATGAAGTACAATAATGATTGTTGAAATGATTCTATATTTATAGAAGCAGTTTTTAAATGAGGGAGGGTATATACGCTATGAAAAACAATCCACTTATTCCTTACGTCCTAATTATGGCATTCGGTATCGGACTTATTTTCTTCATGTCATTACAAGGCGCTGGAAACAAAGATGAAGCAACTGAAGGCGAAAGCGGTGAAGCTACTGCAGAAATCGATGCTGCAGCAATCGTACAATCTTCTTGTATCGGCTGTCACGGTGGTGACTTAGGTGGCGGTATGGGACCAGCTTTAACTGGTGGTCTAGATGCTGAACACGTAAAAACTGTAGTAATGAACGGTCTAAATTCAATGCCTGCTGTTATTACAAACGAAGCTGAAGCACAAGCAGTTGCTGACTATATTGCTGGTTTAAAGTAATCATCAGACAATCAGGGGTGTAGATAGTTGCTTTTTTGCAAATATCTACACTTTTCTATTTTCTATAATAAATCCTTAGTTGTAAGGCGACTAAGGGTTTATTTTTTTATATAATAAATGTTGGAATTGGAATTTAGTAAAGTGAGGGTAAACTATGAATGCACAAAAGCTTTCAAAACGTCTAGAAACGGTTGCTTCGTTCGTGCCAACGGGAGCGGTATTAGCAGATATCGGAAGTGACCACGCTTATTTACCTTGTAATTTAGTACATAAAGGTATTGTAAGTCGTGCGATTGCAGGAGAGGTTGTCAAGGGACCGTATGAATCAGCAGTTCGACAAGTTCGAACGGAAGGATTATCGGAAGTAATTACGGTACGTTTAGCGGATGGGCTAGCAGCCATTCATCCTGAAGATAAAGTGAATACTGTAACAATTGCTGGAATGGGCGGTCCATTAATCGTATCTATTTTAGAGAAAAATCCAGAAAGCTTGCAAAGTGTCACGCGTCTTATTTTACAACCGAATATTCATGCAAAAGCGATTCGTGAATGGGCGATTCGAAATGGGTGGGCGATTCATGATGAAGCGATTTTAGAGGAAGATGATAAAATCTACGAAATTCTAGTGCTGCAGCGTGGAGAGGAACGTTATACGGAGGCAGAAATTTTACTTGGTAAAAAGCTAATGGCAGAAAAATCTCCTGTATTCATGCAAAAATGGACGCGCGAAATGGTGAATTGGGAGCGTGTATTACAATCAATTGAAAAAGCGGAGGCGACGCCAGAAATTGAAAACAAACGCGCTGAACTGCATCATTTAATTGAACTTGTACAGGAGGCACTGACATGAAAACTGCAAATGGAAATGAAATCATTCAGCTATTTGAAAGTTGGGCACCTAAAAAATATGCATGTATGCCAAACGATCCGATTGGATTAGCGATTGGCACACTAAATAAATCAGTCAGTAAAGTATTGGTGACACTGGATGTGACAGATGCAGTGGTGGATGAAGCAATTGCAAACGAATGTGAATTAATTATTGCACACCATCCGCCGATTTTCTTTAAGTTAAGTCATCTGCGAACAGATAACCCTCAAGGAAAGCTCTTTGAAAAATGTTTAAAACATGATATAGCGGTTTATGCAGCACATACAAACTTAGATGTTGCACCAGGTGGCGTAAATGATTTATTAGCCGATGCACTTGGATTAGAAAATCGCCAAATTTTGGAGCACACATATAGTGAACAGCTCATGAAGTTAGCTGTATTTACACCAAAAATGCATGTAGACGAGATGCGTACAGCACTTGCACAAGCTGGAGCAGGACAAATTGGTTTATATGATGCTTGTAGCTTTACATCAAGCGGTGAAGGACGCTTTCGTGCTTTAGAAGGAGCAAATCCTTTTTTAGGCCAAGTGGGTGAAATGGAAGTAGCCGATGAAGAGAAGATTGAAGTTGTTTTTCCTACAAGTGTCAAAAACAAAGTGTTAAAAGCGATGTTAAATACACATCCGTACGAGGAGCCAGCTTATGATGTGTGGACAATGGATTTGCAAGCGAATGAGCAAGGGTTAGGACGCATTGGTAGCTTGGCAAAACCTATGACGCTAAAACAGTTTGCTGAGCATGTGAAAGTACAATTAGATGTACCTGCACTACGTGTTGTAGGAGAGCTTGATAGCATGGTCCGCAAAGTAGCTGTTGTCGGTGGTGATGGCAATAAATATATCCGTACAGCCAAATTTGCAGGAGCGGATGTATTTGTGACAGGAGATATTGGCTTCCATATGGCGCAAGACGCAGAAATAAACGGATTAAATATTGTAGACCCTGGACATCACGTGGAAAAAGTAATGATAAAAGGGGTAGCTGAGAAAATGAGCGCGATGTGTACAGACAAAAAATTACGTGTCCAATTTATTCAGTCTACAATTCATACAGAACCATTTCAATTTATTTAAGGGGCATGAATGATGGATGAAAAACAAGTCATAAATAACGGCAAGGTTTGGATGATTATTGGCATTGCTATCGCTATTCTCGGATTATTATTTACGATTGCAATGAGTGTAGTGAGCAATCAAAATATTAACCGTTTAACAGAGCAGTGTGAAAAAAATGGCGGTCAAGCCGAAGTAACAGAACATGGTTTTATTGTGACAACAAGTTATGAATTTACATGTATTAAATAATGAAGTATACGAGAAATCCATTTGATTTCTCGTATTTTTATTGCGCTGATAAATCAGAATATTCTAACCTGTTTTATGAATATTGACATAGAACTGTTTGAATGCTATCCTTTATCACGTTAACGATTTAGTAGAGTAAACGTTTGAAGAATTTTCTGTCTATTAAACTACATAGGGATTGAGAGGGATTTAGGGTGAAACGTTTTTTACAATTTAGTCTTATGCTTGTGGCGCTTGTAGCCGTTTTAGCTGCATGTGGGTCTGACGATAAAGGGACAAGCACAGGGACAACAGACAAAGAGTCAACTGAAAAAGAAACTGTAATCATCGGAATCGACGATAAATTTGCACCAATGGGCTTCCGTGATGAGAAAAATGAAATTGTTGGTTTTGATATTGATTTAGCACGTGCTGCTGCTGAAAAAATGGGGATGGAAGCAAAATTCCAACCGATTGATTGGAAAACAAAAGAAACAGAATTAAATAGTGGTCGTATCGATTTGATTTGGAATGGTTACACAATTACAGATGAGCGTAAAGAGAAAGTATTGTTTACAAAACCGTATTTAGCAAACGCACAAGTAGCCATTACATTAGCAGATTCAAAATTACATGCTTTATCTGATTTAGAAGGTAAAAAAGTAGGGATTCAGTCATTATCATCAGCACTAGATGCTTTAAATGCAAACCCAATTAGCGAAAAGGTTGCTGGCGTAACAGAATTCGGGGATAATGTATTAGCGTTAACGGACTTAAAAACAGGCCGTGTAGACGTTGTCATTATTGATGAAGTTGTTGCTCAGTACTATATGACATTAGAAGAAGGTACATTTAAAATTCTTGATGAATCACTAGCACCAGAAGAATACGGTGTAGGTGTGAAAAAAGGTAATGAAGCTTTATTAGAAAAACTACAAGCAGCTTTAGATGAAATGAATGAAGATGGTACTGCTGCTGACATTTCAACTAAGTGGTTTGGAGAAGACAAAGTATTAAAATAATTTGAGAATAACGTATCGATAAGAGTTTCCATGTGAAACTCTTATCTTTTTGGGAGGAAATTTCATGGCGGATTATTGGAGTTCCATCGTGTTACCGATGTTAGATGGGGCTAAAATGACGGTCTTATTATTTATCATTGCGATTATCGCGTCAATTCCACTCGGCTTTTTATTAACATTGGCTGTAAAAAGCAGCTTAAAGCCAATTGCTTGGTTTGCACAAACGTATATTTACGTCATGCGTGGAACGCCGCTATTACTACAATTATTATTAATCTGTTTCGGGTTACCGATGATTCCAGGAATTGGAGAATATTTAGTATTAGATCGTTTTGTTGCAGCATGTTTAGGGTTTATTTTAAACTACGCCGCATATTTTGCTGAAATTTTCCGTGGTGGTTTACTGGCGATTGATAAAGGGCAATATGAGGCGGCGCAAGTACTTGGTTTATCAAAATGGCAAACGACAACGCGCATTGTTTTACCACAAATGTTCCGTGTTGCATTGCCAGCTGTTTCGAACGAATCGGTTACATTAATTAAGGATACGGCGTTACTTTACGCTGTAGCTGTACCAGAGTTATTACACTTTGCTCAAACAGCGGTGAATCGAGACTTTACTATTGTACCGTACTTTGTGGCAGGGACAATTTATTTACTTATGACGCTCGTATTAACAGTATTCTTTAAGTGGCTTGAACGTCGCTTTAAGTTTGAATAGAGGTGGAAACGATGGCATTAATCGAAATTACAGATTTAAAAAAATCTTACGGTACACTTGATGTACTAAAGCGTATTTCATTTGAGATTGAAAAAAATGATGTGATTGCCGTCATCGGTCCATCAGGCTCTGGGAAAAGTACGATGTTACGTAGCTTAATTCATCTAGAGGATATCGATGGGGGAAGTATTCGCATTGATGGCGATTATTTAGCTAAAGATGGCGTGTACCCAAAATTAGAAGAGATCAAGTCGATTACAGGGAAAATGGGGATGGTGTTCCAGCATTTTAACCTATTCCCACACTTAACAGTGAAACAAAACCTTGAAATTGCGCCGAAAATGTTAAAGTTAGAATCTGCTCAAGTGATTGAAGCACGTTGTCAAGACTTATTACAAAAAGTAGGTTTAGCAGATAAAGCGGATGTATTTCCGAGCCGTTTATCTGGTGGACAAAAGCAGCGTGTCGCGATTGCACGCGCGCTGATGTTAAACCCACAAATTTTATTATTTGACGAGCCAACATCTGCGCTTGATCCAGAGTTAACGGGTGAAGTGCTAAAGGTAATGAAAGATTTAGCGCAGGAACATATGACGATGATTGTCGTGACGCATGAAATGGGCTTTGCAAAAGAAGTGGCGAATAAAGTGATCTTTATGGACCAAGGTGAAGTTATTGAGGCAAATCATCCCGATGAGTTTTTTACAAACCCACAAAATGAACGTACAAAAGCGTTCTTAATGAAAAATTTGAAGTAATTGATAAGTAGAAGGGGATGTATGAAAAGTGAATGCCACTTTTCATACATCCCCTATTTTTAGTAAGGCATAATTTTTTCTACTGGTTTTGGTTCTTTGATTTTCGGTAAAATTTTGTTCAGTGTGACGGTACGAACAATTTCATGTGTCGCTGGATCATTTTTATCGAATTTTTCTAGGAAGTTAATGACTTCTTTGACGATTGGTGTCGGTGTTGAAGCACCAGCTGTCACGGCTACCTTTTCAATATTCATTAACCATTCGATTTTTAGTTCTGAAATATCCCCGATACGATAAGAAGGCGTACCAGCGATTTCTACAGAAACTTGCGTTAAACGGTTTGAGTTGTTTGATTTTGGGTCACCTACAACGATTAACAGATCAGCAACGCCAGCTTGTTCGGCTACAGCCTCCTGGCGTACTTGTGTAGCTAAACAAATTTCCTTGTGTACTTCTACATGTGGGAACTTTTCTTTAATGCTATCCATTAAAAAGGCTACATCCCATTGACTCATTGTCGTTTGGTTTGTCACTAAAATATTAGGATTTGTAAGTGTTAATGTATCAATATCTTTCATTGATTGGACAAGGTGAACATGGTCTGGTGCAACCCCGATTGCGCCTTCAGGTTCCGGATGTCCTTTTTTGCCGATATAGATAATATCATAGCCTTGTGCCGATTTTTCACGGATTAAATCATGTGTGACTGTCACGTCTGGGCATGTCGCATCGATTGATACTAGACCTTTACGTTTGGCGATTTCGCGAATTTCTGGTGACACACCGTGCGCAGTAAAAATGACTGTTCCTTGTTCTACTTGCTCAATAATATCTTTGCGGTTATCTCCATCAAGTGTAATAATGCCTTCTTCCTCAAATGCATCTGTTACATGTTTATTATGAACAATCATACCTAAAATGTAGATTGGTCGAGGTAATGTCTTATCTAGCGCGGCATTACGGGCGATAACCATTGCATCAACAACTCCATAGCAATACCCACGCGGATTAATTTTAATAACTTCCATGCTTCAAACTCCTTTCAAGCTTGTCCTTTTATTATAACGGAGCATAGAAATTAATACAAAGGAACGTTTTGTTGAATTAGAAGGTGGAAACAACAATAAGTGAAGAAGGCCTCATATCGAGACCTCCTTTACTTAGTAGTGAAGCAGTATGCATATATAGGAAAGGACCTAGCCCCCTCTATTTCGAACGGGCTGTATCTTTTTAAGGTTGATAAATTTTAGGAAGCGATGGTTTTGTCGTATAATCAGTGGAACGTTTTGGTTTTTGTGGTGATCCAACAAATCCTTCTGATTTAGGGGGGCTTGCTGAGTCTGTAGATTGTTGCATGTCGGGCATATTTTGGAACCCTTTATAAAGCTTTAGAAGTGCCGGTAAGTTTTTAAACATAGGCATTGCTTGTTGTACATAGGGCGCGTATGTTTGAGCAGTTTTCATTAATTGACCTGTCGATTGTAAAAATTGCTCTATGCGAGAAGGTGCAGCTCCAGCTCCAGCTACTGCAGCAGCGGCAGCTGCTGCTGCGGGTGCTCCAGGTGCTCCTAGAGGTACGGGAGGTACTGGGGATCTTGGGAATCCAGCACCGCCGCCGGGTATTCCAAAGAATCCGGGTGGTCTAATAGGCATCTGTGGAGAATACATTGGCATTTGATACGGTATATTTCGATAAAACGGATTCGGATACATACTTTTCTCCTTTCGGTCACATTATTAATTGACGCAGTGCTTGATTAAAGCTATCATATGCAAATGATTGCCTTAAAGTTCGGTAAATGTAAGTACACAAACTCATAGACTTCTACATTGAATAGGTTGCTGTACAGTTTTTATCTATTTAAAATGAATTTTTTTAGGTGGGGTATTCTGCTATATTTTATGCTCTAATTCATCGTAAAGTGCTTCCTATTCGTCCATTTGCTCATGGAATTTAGAAGTAAATTATTAGCTTTAAGTTTTGTATGCAGTATGTTAATGGCGAGGAATGTCTTGTTTTTAAAATGTATAACTACCGGTAAGTTAGTGAATGTCATGTCCTGTATGTACTTCATGGATGGAGCTTTAAAATAACTTATTATCTCCCACCTTTTTTTAACTGTTACGTTATGGAACAGTCTTAACAATGAGGGATTGCCCATCGGTGTATAGTATTATCTTGTCGTTTAGTAAAATGAAATCTACACAACTCATTTAAAAAGTTCAGCAATGGTTACTACCCTCTTATTTATAATTATTACAGCATATGTCGCTGAGATTGCAGAGGTTGGGCTTGAGTTGGATATGGGGAAGGGAACAATATTTCGCTACGTTTCTGTAAGATGGTTATACCACATACGTGTAAACGAAAAGAAAATGATTACTTTTACATAAGAAAAACCCTTTTTAGAACATGGAGTAGTATATGCTTTTACCGTCATAGCTACAGGTGCGGGCTGTGGCGCATCTATATGTTCATCTGTCTAGGGGGGAATCGCTGTAAAATTCAAAATATAATGATTGAACACGCATTTGTTGCATTCCTAATGAATTTTAGAGTAAATTAAGTAAGTTAATAAGCGTAAACAGGTAAAATACTTGTATAAACCGAACGTTTAGTCAACTAAATGTACATTTCGTGGTACAATAGGAGACGATAGAGGAGTGAAAAGATGTCAAAATATACAGATTATCAATTGAAGCCTTTTTTGCAGGACGCGATTGCAGAGTTAGGCTTTAAAGAACCGACACCCATTCAAAAAGAAATGATTCCATTAATTTTAAAAGGGAAAAGTGCAATTGGACAGGCGCATACTGGTACAGGTAAAACGCATAGTTTCTTGCTACCAATCGTAGAGCGTATTGATGAAGAGCGACAAGAAGTGCAGGCAGTTATTACATCACCAACACGTGAGCTTGCACAGCAAATTTTTGATGCACTACAACAGTTAATTGAAAAAACAACTATTCAAGCGAAATTATTTATCGGCGGTACGGACAAGCAACGTTCAATCGATAAATTAAAAACACAGCCGCAAATTGTTGTAGGGACACCAGGTCGTATTAAAGATTTAGTAAAAGAAGGGGCATTACTTGTCCATACAGCTCCGATTTTAGTTGTTGATGAAGCAGACCTTGCGTTTGATATGGGCTTTATTGAAGAGATTGATGGTTTTGCGAGTCATATGCCAGAAAAGCTTGAAATGTATGTATTTTCAGCAACGATTCCTGAAAAGTTACAGCCATTTTTAAAGAAGTATATGGATTCACCGATTCATATTCATATGAATGATAAACGTCCAGTTGCTGAAAACATTGACTTTTATCTTGTACCGGTCCGTTCAAAGTCACGTAATTCACGTTTAGTTGATGTCATTAAAGGGATTAATCCATTTTTAGCGGTTATTTTCTGTAATACACGAAAAACGGCTGAACACGTGGCCAATTATTTAGCAGAGCAAGGCATTCGTGCTGGGCAAATTCATGGCGATTTAACACCACGTGATCGCAAAAAAATGATGAAGCAAATTCGTGATTTAGAATTTCAATATATTGTAGCGACAGACCTTGCTGCGCGTGGTATCGATATTCAAGGTATTTCACATGTGATTAACTATGAAATCCCAGAAGATCTTGAATTCTTTATCCACCGTGTTGGTCGTACCGCACGTGCAGGTAACAAAGGAACAGCGATTACGCTATACACACCGGAAGACGAGGATGCATTAGCACGTGTCGAGAAGATGGGTATTCCGTTCGAGCAAAAAGATGTGAAAAACGGTGAATGGACAGATTTAAAAGATCGCCATCAACGTAAAAATCGCGTCAAACAGGAAAATGAAATTGATGTGAAAGCAAAAGCGCTTGTACGTAAGCCAAAGAAAGTAAAGCCGGGCTATAAGCGTGCGATGAAGTGGGAAATGGATAAAATTAAAAAGCGTGAACGTCGCTTAAAAAATCGTGGTAAAAAATAACTTTACTAGCAAATAGCATGAAAATTTAGAGAAGTCAGCGTGAACAACGCGACTTCTCTTATTTTGGAGGAGACGAGATGTTACTAGGTTCACATGTATCAATGAGCGGTAAAAAAATGTTACTTGGGGCGAGTGAGGAAGCACTTTCTTACGGTGCCAATACATTTATGATTTACACAGGTGCACCACAAAACACACGTCGTAAATCAATTGCAGAATTAAATATTATGAATGGCTTGCTGCATATGAAGGAGCATGGTATGGAAAAAATCGTCGTACATGCCCCGTATATTATTAATCTTGGTAATACAACAAAACCAGAAACATTCCGACTTGGTGTCGACTTCTTACAAGAAGAAATACACCGTACCGCAGCATTAGAGGCAACGCAAATTGTCCTCCATCCAGGTGCTCATGTTGGCGCTGGTGTAGATGCGGGAATCGCGAAAATTGTAGAAGGCTTAAATGAAGTATTATCACAAGATTATCCAGTACAAATCGCTCTAGAAACAATGGCAGGCAAAGGCTCTGAAATCGGCCGCACATTTGATGAGCTCGCGCGTATTATGGATGGCGTAACACATAATGAGCGTTTATCTGTGTGCTTAGATACGTGTCACGTGCATGACGCTGGTTATAATATTGTAGAAGACTTTGATGGTGTATTAAATGAGTTTGATCAAACGATTGGTCTTGACCGCTTAAAAGTCCTACATATTAACGATTCAAAAAATGTGTGTGGTGCTGCAAAAGACCGTCATGAAAATATTGGATTTGGTGAGATTGGTTTTGATGCACTCCAATATATCGTGCATCATCCGCAACTCATGCATGTACCGAAAATTTTAGAGACGCCATTTGTAGGACCAGATGCAAAAAATAAAAAAGCGCCATATAAAATGGAAATCGCGATGCTTCGTGATGGTACATTCCGTCCGGAAGAAATTGACGTATTACGCGCATAAGCAATAGTTCTTAGTAGATATTTATTAAGAAGCGAAGGGGGTATCAAGAAAGTTTTTGCTTTCTAGGTACTCCTCTTTTTTGTGTGGAGAAATTACGTGTCCACGAAAATACGTAAAAATATGTATTTTTGAACTGAATATGTAAAAACTATATACAAGTAATATAGAACATGGGGTGGGGATGAAATGAAGAAGGGTTTGATGACGCTATTATTGATGATTATAATTTTCCCGCTAGTTTGGCAACCTTCTCCAGCAAAGGCTTCGGTGAATATAAGCGATATGATCATGACAAGCTTAGGCGCCACAAATGCAGGTGTTTCGATCAGAGATAGTGAAACAGGTCAAATTTTATATCAATTTAATGGGAATACACCACGTAAGCCTGCTTCTACATTAAAATTACTAACGGGTGCTGCGACGCTTGCTCTTTTAGGTGAACAATACCGTTATCACACTTCACTATACATAGATGGCTCTATTTCGAAAGGGACATTAAATGGAAATGTATATATAAAGGGAAGTGGTGATCCGACGTTACAGTATGCACAACTACTCGCATTTGCGAATGCGCTAAAAAACAAAGGGATTACAAAAGTGAACGGAAATTTATATGGAGATGAACGCATTTTTTCTGGTTCACCATTAACACCAGGGATTGTAGCGGAGGATGAAAGGGACTATTATGCTGCCCGTACATCGGGTCTTGTATTATCACCTGATAATGACTTTGATGCGGGTACGATGATTGTACGAGTTGCAGGTGAAAAAGTCGGTCAAAAACCGTCTGTCTCATTTATACCAAGTACAATGGGGATGACGATTATAAATAATGCAAAAACGGCGAACAGTAGAAGTATGAATACAATTACCGTTTCGCGCAAGTATCGCACCGGTGAAGTCATTATTTCAGGAAATATACCGGCAGGCAAGTGGACGCAAGAATGGGTCACCGTAAATGATCCGACGATTAATACGGTATACGCGCTGAAAGAAGCGATGAAAACACAGGGGATTACGTTTGTTGAGACATCGGCTATTGATCGCGGGGAAGTTCCGAATAATGCTACTTTCATTACAACTCATAAATCACAGACGCTAAAAGAAATGTTTCCTACATTTATGAAGCTCAGTAATAATAGTATGGCCGATATCTTTGTGAAAACATTAGGGGCTGAAGTGCACGGAGTAGGGGATACACAAACGGGTGTCAATGTATTGCGTGAGTTTGGGCAAACAATTGGTCTTGATATGAGCAGTTGGACATTTGAAGATGGTTCAGGAATTTCGCATAACAACAAAGTTTCGCCTAATGATTTAACAGCGCTTCTTTATCATGTACGTGATATGGATGCATATCACACATATTATCAAGCATTACCGGTGGGTGGGAATAAGGAGCGTTTAACGGGTGGTTCTCTTCGGGATCGTTACACAAAAGCATCGACGAAGCTCCGTGTGGTGGCAAAAACGGGTGCTCTTACAGGCGTAAATACGTTAGCTGGTTATGTAAAAGCAAAATCAGGTAAAACGTATATTTTTTCTATTATGACAGAAAATCGATCTGCGCCTGCTATCGATGAAATTGACAAGGTTGTTTCACATCTTATCAATAAATATTAATAGGTAAAACGAGTGGTTTCTGTAAAGGGAATCACTTGTTTTTTTGTTGAAAATGTATTTGTGACAAAAATACGTCTAAAAGTAAAGCGCTTTACAATCAGTGACATAAAAATTGTGAGCGCTTCCATTGTTGTTGGAATAGTCTCCTTATTATTAATACCGAAACGAGATAAAAACGTTCGAAAATAGCTATGTTATAAAACCTAACATTTGATTGCAGGTAGAAATTACATGCTTTATCGTTAAACGTGTGAAAGGTGAGGTGAATTAAATGAATAAGGAAATAAGAAGAGCTATGCCGGTACTTCCAATCAGTACAGTTATGCAACTGACGAATTTAACCGCAAGACAAATCCGCTACTACGAAGAGCATCATTTAATTGAGCCGTTACGTACGGAGGCAAATCGTCGCATGTTTAGTCTCAACAATATTGATGAATTACTTGAAATTCAAGAGTTGCTAGAGCAAGGCATTAATATTGCAGGTATTAAAAAAGTATTTGCTTTAAAGAAAGAAGCAAATAAACGGACATTTCGTGGAGTCGATATTGAAGAATTAGATTTTCGTTCGATCGTGCAAGATGAAATACAACACTTATAATCTAATAGAATTGAGGAGATCAAATGATGATAGCTCAAGTTGAAACAAAGGCAAAATATACAAAAGAACAAATCAAACAGTTAGTTATTAAAAAGCAAGTAAAATTTATCCGCTTACAATTTACGGATATTTTAGGGACAATTAAAAACGTTGAAATCCCAGTAAGCCAATTAGATAAAGCGTTAGACAATAAAATGATGTTTGATGGTTCGTCTATCGAAGGTTTCGTACGTATTGAGGAATCGGATATGTACCTTCGTCCAGATTTAGATACATTTATGATTTTCCCGTGGACAGCAGAAAAAGGGAAGGTAGCTCGGCTCATTTGTGACATTGCTCGTCCAGATGGCACACCGTTCGAAGGAGACCCACGCTCAAACTTAAAGCGTGCATTAAAGAAAATGGAAGAGCTAGGGTTTACAAGTTTCAACCTAGGACCAGAGCCAGAGTTTTTCTTGTTTAAACTAGATGAAAAGGGAAATCCCACATTAGAGCTAAACGATGATGGCGGATATTTTGACTTAGCACCGACAGACCTTGGGGAAAATTGTCGTCGCGATATCGTATTAGAGCTTGAGGAAATGGGCTTTGAAATTGAGGCATCTCACCATGAAGTAGCACCAGGTCAGCATGAAATTGATTTCAAATATGCCAATGCAGTCGAAGCGTGTGACAACATTCAGACGTTTAAATTAGTTGTAAAAACAATTGCACGTAAACATGGTTTACACGCTACCTTTATGCCAAAACCGCTATTCGGTGTCAACGGTTCAGGAATGCATTTTAACTTATCTTTATTTAAAGAGGAAAACAATGCTTTCTTTGATGAACATGCAGAGTTACAATTATCCGACACTGCTCGTTCGTTCATGGCAGGTGTACTAAAGCATATACAGGGGTTTACAGCGGTTACAAATCCAACAGTAAACTCCTATAAACGTTTAGTACCAGGTTACGAGGCACCATGTTATGTAGCGTGGTCAGCACAAAACCGTTCACCGTTAATTCGTATTCCAGCATCTCGTGGGTTATCAACGCGTATTGAGCTACGTTCAGTAGACCCATCTGCGAATCCGTATTTAGCAATGGCCGTTATTTTAGAAGCAGGTCTTGATGGTGTAGTAAATCAATTAACGCCACCGGCACCAGTCAATCGCAACATTTATGTGATGAATGCCGAAGAGCGCAAACAACACGGTATCGATAATTTACCAGCTTCACTGGAGGAGGCGTTAAATGCACTAGCGCAAGATGAAGTGATAAAAGCAGCTTTAGGTGAACATATTTATGAAAACTTTAAAGAAGCAAAAGAAGTAGAGTGTGATATGTTCCGTACAACGGTCCATCAATGGGAACGCGATCAATATATGAAGATGTATTAATAACATGAAAGAGATGGCTTAGAGGCCATCTCTTATTTTAATCGATCCATTAGCTTTTTGTATTTCTCCGAGCCGACTACCTGCTCAGCATTTTTTAACACACCATCTGGAATCCCCATCAGGAGCCAAGCAGGGTTTGCTTCTGCAAATACGGTGCGCAATTTTTTTATCTCACTTTTGGATAGATCTACCTCGTATTGTAATAAATATTCCCTTACCGCGCTTTTCGAGCCATGCATTAAAAATTGAAATAATTCATGCTTTTTCAAATCCTCATCCTTTCAAGCGTAAAACCTTTACAAAGGGCGTCATTTCGCTTATACTAAAAAATTGTAAATCGTAATGATTTTGAATTGGAAAGAAGAGAAAGCTATGTCAAAAACAATCATTCAATTAAAAGATGTGTCATTTCAATATGACTATACGCAAGTGTTAAATAACATTTCGTTTCGTGTGCAAGAAGGAGATTTCCTTGCATTACTAGGTCCGAACGGCTCAGGGAAATCTACGCTATTAAAATTAATATTAGGTTTATTAAAGCCAATGACGGGTGAAATTGAGCTATTCGGTCATGCATCGAACAGCTTTAAACAGCGAGAATTAATCGGCTATGTTTCCCAAAAATCCAATGCGTTTAACTCCGGTTTTCCTGCTACAGTACAAGAAGTAGTCAAATCGGGGTTAGCCAAAAAAACAGGCTTATTTAAGCGGCTACCGAAAGACGCTGATGAACGAGTGTTCAATGCATTAAAAGCAGTAGGAATGGAGCAGTTCGCAAAGCGTAATATTGGGCAATTATCGGGCGGACAACAGCAGCGAGTATTTATTGCAAGAGCGCTTGTCGCCGAACCGAAGCTACTCATTTTAGATGAACCAACTGTTGGGATTGATCATGAAAATGTGCAGGCATTTTATGATATGCTGGCAAAGTTAAACGAGGAACAAAATATTACAATGATTTTAGTTACACATGATGTGGATACAGTGTCCAATCGCATTAGTCATGTGGCATGCTTAAATCAGAAGATTCATTTCCATGGCTATAAAAATGATTTTGACGCGATTAGTCAAGAAGAGCTTGATGCTTGGTACGGACACGCAGTTCGAAAGATTCACTAAGAGGTATGCATATGATTGAAGCACTATTGAAATATGAATTTTTACAAAATGCCTTTTTATCAGGTATGATTATCGGCATCATTGCACCACTTCTTGGTGTATTTATTGTTGTACGACGTTTGTCTTTAATTGCGGATGCTTTATCGCACGTCACATTAGCCGGTATTGCAGGGAGCTTATATTTAAGCCAATCATTTGTTGGGTTAGCAACATTAAATCCGATTTATTTTGGTATTGTTGCATCGGTGAGTGGCTCCATTTTAATTGAGCGATTACGCCGTTTGTATAAGCATTATGAAGAGCTGGCCATTCCGATTATTATGTCGGGTGGGCTTGGGATAAGTGCCATTTTTATCTCCCTGGCAAGTGGTTTTAATACAGACTTGATGAGTTATTTATTTGGTTCGGTTTCTGCTGTATCCAGGCAAGATTTATATGTTGTACTTGCTATTGCTGTTGTTGTTTTTATCTTTTTATTTACCTTTTTCAAGGAATTATTTGTGTTATCATTCGATGAAGAGTATGCAAAAGCGAGTGGTTTACCAGCAAAGTGGGTTCACTTTTTATTTATGCTAGTTGTGGCGCTTGTCATTGCTGCAAGTATGCGTATTGTAGGAATTTTACTTGTATCGAGTATGATGACATTGCCAGTAGCAGCGGCAATGCGTATTGCCAAAGGGTTTAAACAAGCTATTGTTTATGCTATTATTTTTGGTGAGTTAGCGGTCGTTGTAGGGTTAGTGAGTGCATTTTATTTAGATTTAGCACCGGGCGGAACGATTGTTGTCACATCAATTATCATTTTACTTGTGATTATTTTAGCCAAAAAGCTATTCGTACAATTTTCTACAAAAGGGGTGTAAGCAATGAATGTTACACGTGCTTGGGAAATTTTAAAAGAGAACGGGTATAAAAAAACAGATAAACGTGAACTCATTTTAAATATGTTTGCAGCGACAACAAAGTATTTAACGGCGCGTGATTTGCTGACGGTGTTAAAGCCACAGTTTCCAGGTATGAGTTTTGATACCATCTATCGTAATCTAGCGACGTTTGTAGAGTTGGGCATTTTAGATGAAACGGAGTTAAATGGAGAACGTAACTTCCGTATGCATTGTGAGTCTGATCATCATCATCATCACTTTATTTGTAAAGATTGTGGCGATGTGAAGCAATTATCGGTATGCCCGATGGATTTGTTGGGCGAGAAGTTGCCAGGCTATGAGATTGAGGCACATAAATTTGAAATTTACGGGAAATGTCCGAATTGTCAGTGAAATATTGTATGATTCAGATTATTTTCCAATAAAGTTGACCAAAATTCTTGTTGTTATGCTAAAATGATTATGCATAAATATTAGGAGGGTATCAACATGGCAAAGAAACCTAAATTAGGTCACATTACAGAGTCACGCCTACAAGAAGCGTTAGATGTTCGCGACCGTTTAATCATCGAAGTATTAGTAAAAGTTTTAGACGAGAAGCTAGTAATCGAGCGTCCAATTTTACGTGAACGTGTAACAAACTTTGTAGAGCTTGGCGACTATGATGATGAGTTAAAAGAAACTTTATACGCAATCATTAATAAGCTATAGTAGCTACATAATGAGAGGCTTCGATATCGGAGTCTCTTTTTTGTTGTTACTTTATGAAAAAAGGGGGCGTTATTGATGCCAGGACGTTGTGTGTTGATTTCAGGCGGTGTACGGAGTGGGAAAAGCGCCTTTGCTGAAAATTATATTATGCAATCTAAACAACAAAGACAAGCTGTTTACATTGCTTCGGGTGTAGCGTTTGATGATGAAATGAAAAAACGCATCGAACGCCACAAGCATGATCGTAGAAATGATGGGTGGATCACAATTGAAGTACCACATGACCTGCCAGCACGACTTAGCGAGTTTAACGATACACATATACTTTTATGGGATTGTATTACCACATGGTTAACAAATATTTTGGTCGAAAATTTGCCCGTAGAAGATATGGTGGAAAAGTTAAAAGAGCAGTTACATCATTGGCGAAAACGCGGTATGACAGTGGTAATTGTTTCGAATGAAGTGCTAGATGCAGGAATTTGTAAATATGAATTTACGGCGAATTATCAACGCCTTTTAGGACAATTAAATCAATGGCTCGTTGCATTTTGTGACGAGGCGTATGAATTAGACTACGGGTTTGTGAAGAGGTGGAAAGGTTGAAGCAAATCGTAATAGGCTATATGCTAGCATTACAATTTTTTACGGCGTTACCAATCAGAAAATCGTTTAATATGACGAACAAATCCGCAACGGTCATGTATAGTGCCATTCCGATAATTGGTTTAATGATGGGCGCTATTTTAGCGGGTTTTGTCACAATCAATGATCTATATTTTAGTTTATCACCGCTATTTACCGCTATTTTACTTGTTGTACTTCCTTTTGTGATGACAGGCGGCTTACATATGGATGGGGTTGTTGATACAGGGGATGCATTTTTTTCATATCGTGATCAGAAAAAGCGGCTAGAAATTTTAGACGATCCGCGTATCGGTGCGTTCGGTGCGATGACACTCGTTTTGTTTGTGTTATTAAAAGTCGGGATTTTTTATGAGTTATTATTGCGAGATGTTCCGCTATTATTCTTCATCTTCATGCCATTTATTGCGAGACAATCTGTGCTTTTAGTGTTTGTAACTACCAATACATCAAAAGAAACAGGGATTGCAAGCTACTTTAAAAAAACGGTCAATGAACGAGCAATTATGTGGAGCGCGGTTGTCTATATCGCTTTTATCTTCTTACTTGCACTCTTATTCAAGTTGCCTGTGCTAATCGGTTTATGTGTCGCGATGCTATTATTTACGCTTGTTTATCGGGCTTGGGCGAAACGAAATTTTGGTGGGATTTCAGGTGATTTACTCGGTACGATTTTTGAAGTGGGGGAATTGTTTTTATGGTTCGTACTATTGTGCATCTTATAAGACATGAGTTAACGGAGGCTAATATCGAACGACGTTATATTGGCTGGACAGATCAAGCGATTAGGCAAGCTGTACAGGCCACTTTACCGCTCCAGCCTACAGTGATATACGGGAGTGATTTAAAACGTTGTCAGCAAACAGCCGCTTGTTATTTTCCTAGTAGCTCGTTTATAGCGGATGAGCGGTTACGCGAGTTACATTTTGGCGATTTTGAAATGAAAACGTATGAAGACTTACAGCATGATGCATTGTATCGCGCATGGATTGATGAACCCTTTCAAGTGACGCCGCCAAATGGGGAGTCATTTAACGTATTTAAGGCGCGCGTGTTACATGCTTTTGAAGACATTGTCATCAAACAAAACGAATGTACATTTGTTATTCATGGCGGTGTGATCAAAATGATTTTAGCAACGTATTTACAACAGGGATTTCATGATATTCATGCGAAGCATAGAACGCTTTATACGTTAAGCTGGGAAGGAGAGAAGTCATGCATATCGTTATCGGAGGAGCCTATAATGGTAAACGAAAATACGTTTACGATCGAGTAGAAAAGCCGTATACAGAATTTGAAGGAATAATCCCAGATACATATTTTACGAAAGATGAAACGGTTATTATTTCGGGCTTTGAGCAACTCGTGATGGCATATCGGACATATGATGAATTGCAAGTAGCAGAAATCATTGTAACAAAGCTCAAAAAACTGGCGTGTGAAACAGACGTGATTTGTATTTGCAATGATCTTGGACGTGGGGTTGTCCCAATCGATAAAGAGGAACGCTTTATACGGGATGCTTGCGGTCGAGTATATCAAAAGTTGTTTCAGGAGGCACAATCAGTAACGCGCGTTTGGTACGGGTTGGGAGAACGTTTGAAATAATACCATTAGTACTTATGTCATTTATTATATGAAATTTTTCAACTATTAATTGTATTGTGACAACGGAGTTCGATAAGAAAGTAGGTCGTGGTATACTTACGCATAATAACATGAATAAAGGAGTTTAACTTATGCACGAAATGGAGCAGTATTTTTACAATGGGCAAGTGCATCTTAGTTTGCAAGCAGCAAAACAGGTCAAAGAGGATGCACCAGAAGCACAAACAGCGAAGCAACTAATTGCGCTATATGAACGTTACGGGGTGTCTACAATTCCTTGCTATAGCGAAAAGGGCAAGCAGTCTGTCGAGCGTGCAGATGAGACATACGCAGAAATGGATGAAGTAGCAGAAATTCGTGCGATACAAGATGAAGAAGCCTTTGGAAAACGCATTAAACAATTAGAACAAGTTGCAAAAGAGGGCACATCTGCTGAAAAAGCACAATCATTCTTTACGCAAGGTCAATTGTTTTTATACGCACACCATTATGATGAGAGTGTACATTGCTTTATGCAAGCTGTGAAGCATCATCCAAATAAAGCCGTTTATTATGGGATTGCCGCGCAAACGATGAATCGCTTTAGTTACCCGCCATTTGAGGTGTTAGGTTATTTAGAGCGTGCGATTGACTTAGATCCACAAAATGCACGTTGGTATTGGAATAAGGCACTTGTTTTAACGCAGCTTTACAAAGATCTGAAAAAAGATTTGTTTTTAGAAAATGCATTAATCACACTTGAACAAGCACAGGCGAATTGTAGCGAAGAACAAAAATCATTAAAAACGGCGATTGAAAACACATTTGAAAATATGCGTGAGTATGTATTTCAATAAAAACGAGGTAAAGTAGTTTTTTCTACTTTACCTGGTTTGTTTATACGGGTACTTTTTTGATTTTATTTTTTGATCGAAATGACATGACAAGTATCGCCGTGAGAATGGCAGCGGCGACAGCGTATGACGTCAAAACGATTCTCATATCACTATTTGCTACACCAATGCCGATAATAGCCCACACGAAAACGAGCGCAAAATATACGTCATTGGATACGTAAAGCCCAATGATCGCAAGAAGACCAGCAAATATAATGAGTATGATTGTAATCGTGACTTCATCCAGGGGGAACGTGACGTCGTAATATTTTAATGTAAAACTAATACTAGCAATTGTTGCGACTGAAACCCAACCTAAGTAAATGGAGAATGGTAACCGTCCACCAAGACTATTATTATCTTTAGGATAAGATACGTAAATCAAAATGAGTGTAATTAATAAGAGGATAATGATCACCGTTGAGAGAATAAAACGTTCATAATGAAAAGATATTATCCATCCGATATTTAAAAGACAACTTAAAATAAACAGATGTGCCACCTCATCTGAAACCGCTTTGTCTGATTGGCGGTTTATAAATGCGATGAGTAACCAGATAGCGAGTAATAAATAAATCAAGTTCCAAATAGAGAAAACATAGCCAGCAGGTGTGAAAAGAGAGTTCACACTACTTGAAATTTCTTGCATAGTTTTTCCGTTAATGGGCAATGTATTAGCTAGTACATTGACTGTAATCATTGCTATATAAGCAATGACCATCAAAATCCACTTTACCATAATATTTATGCTCCTTCCTTTAATAAATGGCTTATCTGTCCCTTTAAATAAGAAAATTTGGCTACCGTGCTTTGAACATCAAGAAAAAATAGATTAACAAGTGCCTAATTCGTCAATGAATGGTACGATAGGAAGTGCAAATGTAACAGTAAATAAGGGAAGTGAAATGGTTGGAAAATAAGGCGCAACAAGAAGTAAATCGCTACATAGAGACTGTCATGGCACAATTAACAAAACAAGCGAATACGGAGCAATTTGAGCATATTATGAAAGAAAATATTCAGACGAAGAAGGCGTCAGCAAAGGATGAACAAGATTATTTCGATCGTCTTATGCTAAATATTACGTATTTTGTGGAGAATAAAGCAGCATGGATGTCCATGATGCGTGATACCTTTGGCAAAGGGCTTGTACCACAGACAACCGCCATACAGAGTGAAGCTACGGCTCATCAAATGCGTATTCGTCAAGCGATTAGTGAAAAGATGGACGACTATACAAAATTATTTCATAGCCAATATAAAGCATTAAAGGTAACAGAAGAAGCTATTGTTTATGATTATGCTTATGCATCGGTAGAACATTCGTTACGTTTTGATTTTTTAATATATTTAACACTTCAAAAAGATATAAAGAACATATTTTCAGGCGATTTCGAGGAAACGCTGCGCATAGTTGATGGATATGTTGCATACTATGCCGATCAATGCGTCAATCAAATGGAATTGTTATAAGGGAGAGGATTATAATGCAATCACCATATACTTTTGTGCATAAAGCACCAGCTGTAACAGATGAAAAAAGACCAGCAATTTTTCTATTACATGGTTTAGGTAGTAATGAACATGATTTACTACAGCTAGTAGGGGAATTAGAAAGCAGTTGTCATATTTTTAGCTTACAAGGACCAATCAAGCATACGCCTGGTTATGCATTTTATACGTTTGAAGAAGAGGGCTTCCCAACACGTGACATATTTGATAAAGTGATTCAATTTACGCAAGCATTTATTTTTGAAGCGATTCAAGAATTTAATTTAGATGTGGAAAAAATTTATGTCGTTGGGTTCAACCAAGGGGCGGTGGTCGCGCAAACATTAGCTTTAATCATGGGCAGTGCGATTCGCGGGACAGTTGCTTTATCAGGATATCTACCAGAGTTTGTTGCAGTGGAGTACAATAAATTGCCAATGGATAAATCGAAAATCTTTATTTCACACGGCGAATATGATTATGTATTCCCATTTGTATGGGGCGAGGGAAGCGCAACCTTCTTTAAAGATTTTGGGGCTGATGTGACGTTTAAAGCATACCCAGATGGACATGGCGTGACAGCGGAAAATATACAAGACCTTGTCGCATTTATCGCAGGGGATTTAACGACTATAGTAAATTAAGCGATGTGTTAAACAAGATGAAAATTCAAGTGTATTGATTTCCCTTTTATTCTTATTAAAGAAAGCATTGGGCCACGTTGATTTCCGTAGGCACGGCTTCAACTCATTTATTTAGGTTCGTGCTTTTCCTACAGAAGTCCAGGCGCCTCTGCTCTAATCAACATAGCGGATTCACTTATTATTTATGTGTAATAAAGTGTAAAAAAAGATGAGCTTATCGTTTTGTAACCCGTTCAGTTGTCTGGTACAAAACACAAAATAAACATACGATTGGGCTGTTGATTAGCATACTTTTCAGCAGCCCATTTTTTATTGATATGGAGCAATTCTTACTGAATTTATACCATTCTCAACATAGTAATTAGCAGACAAATTAACAACATGACAATGTTTATTGTAAGTTGAAAAAACAGTGCTAATTAGTTTGCTAATCGTCATGTCAAAATAGGAAAAATAAATGGAATATACGTTTGAATTTCCATGTCTGAAAACTTATATAGCAATATTTATAAAATCATCGTATAGTATAAAAATGTTAAATTTTAGGTTGTTTTAAGTGACGTGCAGTTTTGTTGAATTAACAAATCAGGATACTATCTTTAATTTACCAGGAGATGAAAGTAATGATATTGTTTGACAAAAAAGTGATTTTAATTATAGTTTTATTTATGTTAGGGATACTCTATCTTCCCAACATAATCACTGATTTATTTTACTTCTTACTATATGAAATAACAAATCCCATCACCGTTACCTATACATCAGAATTTTCCGGGCTTCCTTTTATAGTAGCGTTATTTTGCTTTACTCCATATATGCTTCTGCTTAAATTCGGAAAGTTTACAGAGTTCGGCAGAAAGTTTCTGTTTTATGGAAGCCTTATTGGTCTTTTGATAGGCGTAGCAAATCTATCAATCTACACTACTACAACGCAAAATGGTATAATGAAACATTATTACCTTATGAGTAAAGAATATCAATGGGAAAATGTTAAATATGCATATACTTATGTAGATAAACAAACAAATAGTGGCGTTAATAGAGAATCTACTGTTATAACAAAAAAATACGAATTACATTTTAAAGACGGTTCAAAGATAAACGTTTGGGATAACGATATAGACCATTTGTATAACTTACATGTATTACTTGAACAAAAGAACATAACAAGAAAGCATTCTACACCTTATTATCTGATAGATAGAAGAATATATTCTATTGTCAAGGGAGATAATCAAAAAATAAGAGAAGTATTAGGTTTGAATGAGATAATAACCCGAGAGGAAAATATTATTGATTAACTGGTTGATTTAGCCAGCATTTTTTATTGTAGTTTTAAACTACTGCTGTTGAACTAAAGAGGGCTTTTGTTGAAGATTCTAACTTCGAAATAAATTAGAAAAGGGGGGGTGTCCAGAAAGTTTTTACTTTCTGGACACCCCCTTTACTCCTTAATAATGATCCATTAAGAAATATGGTTCTATAATAAATGTTGGGGTTTTCATACAATTTATGAAAAATAAAATGCACAACATCACCTGTTTTACTATACT